>CAJCBL010000307.1 GCA_903960515.1 uncultured Verrucomicrobiota bacterium | reverse complement strand
TTGCACGCGATCTGCGCCCTAAAGCGCGTGCAAGCACGCCCCCGCGACGCAATGGTCCATGCTGAAGCGGCGGCGGGGCCGAGGCTGCGGGTGATGGCGTTGCGGAAACGCGGCACCGGCAGCACGCCACCGCCAGGAGCGGGTAGCTGTGCCATCGGTAGCCGGTAAGTGGTGATGTTGGCGTCGCTATCACCACCGGATGGTGGCGAAGTAGTCGGCGCCCAGGTCGGCGCGGTGGCGCACGTCCAGCACATCGTGCAGCTTGGCGAGTTGGCGCTCCATCTGTTCGAGTTGCGGCTCCTCGACCACCAGCAGCAGCATGCGGCTGAGCGTGCGGTCGGCTTCGGGCACGCACAGGATCGCCTCCAGATTGAAGGCACGCCGGGCGAACAGCCCTGTGATGTGCGACATCACCCCGGGATGGTTGCGCACCCGCAATTCGAGGACGACACCTCGCGCCGGAAAAGGCTGAATCTCCTCAGTCGGTTGCGGCGCTGCCGAGCCCTCGCCGGTTGGGGCGTGCAGAGGTTCTGTGGGCGCGGGGCCATGGCGGGGCGCGGGAGTGCTGGCGAGCGGGGTGGGGGAGCCTGGGTTAGTCATGGGAGGAGGCGGTGTCTGCGGTGGTGAGTGTCTGGTGGTTGGCGGCGCCCGGTGGCACCATCGGGAGCACGTTTTCTCTTTGGAGGATGGGCACATCGATCAGGCACGGGCCAACCCCCGCCAGGGCGGCGGCGATCTGGGCGAGAGGATCGCCCTCGGGATCGATGCGCACCCCGCGCATCCCGAAGCCTCGTGCGATGGCTGCGAAATCCGGAGACGCCGGGAAACTCGACGCCGAATAGCGCCGGCCGTAGAAGAGCTCCTGCTGCTGGCGCACCAGACCGAGGTGGGCGTTGTTGAACACGAGCACGGCCACCGGCAGGTCGAGCTCGGCCAATGTGGCCAATTCCTGGATGTTCATGAGGATCGAGCCGTCGCCGCTCACGCAGACCACGCGCCGGCCGGGGGCGGCGAGGGCGGCGCCGATGGCCGCCGGCAGCCCGAAGCCCATGGTGCCAAGCCCTCCCGAGGTGAGAAGGCTCCGCGGACGCCGGAACGGATACGCCTGCGCCACCCACATTTGGTGCTGTCCCACGTCGGTGGTCACGATGGCGTCGGCGGGAAGCTGCTCGGCGAGGAAGCGGCAGAGGTTCACGGGATGCAGGGGGGCCTCAGCCCGGGGCGGGTGCCGGAGCGGATGGGCCGCGCGCAACTCCGCGGCGCGGGTACGCCAGGCCGGGTGCTGCTGGGGCGCCAGGCGGGCGAGGAGGCGAGCGAGGATTTCGGATGCGTCGCCCACAAGCCCGAGGTGGGTGTTGCGGATCTTGCCGATCTCGGCGCGGTCGATGTCGAGGTGCAGGATGGTGGCATGGGGGCAGAACTCGGCCACCTTGCCGGTGGCGCGGTCGTCGAAGCGTGCGCCGATGGCGAAGATGAGATCGGCCTCCTGCATCAGGAGATTGGTGCCCTTGCCCCCGTGCATGCCGAGCATGCCCATGTCGAGCGGGTCGCCGGTGGGGATCGTGCCCAAGGCCATGAGCGAGCACACTGTCGGGGCGTCGAGGCGGCGGGCGAGTTGCAAGGCGGGCTCGGCTGCACCCGCTGCAATGATACCGCCGCCGAGGTAGAGCATCGGGCGCCGGGCGCGGGCGAGTTGCGCCAGCGCCGCCTCGATCTCGGCGTCGGAGCAGGCCGGAGCAGGCTCGCGGCAGCCCGGCTGGGGCCAGGCGGCGAAATCGTGCTCGGCGAGGAGCACGTCCTTGGGCACGTCCACCGCCACTGGTCCTGGGCGGCCGGATTCGGCGAGGCGGAAGGCGAGCGGTATCACCTCGAGCAGCTCGGCGGCGGTGCGCACGAGGAAGTTGTGCTTGGTGATTGGAAGGGTGAGGCCATAGGTATCGACCTCCTGGAACGCATCGGTGCCGATGAGGGCCTGCGGCACCTGCGCGGTGATCGCCACCAGCGGGATCGAGTCGAGGCGGGCGTCGGCGATGGCGGTGAGCAGGTTGGTGGCGCCCGGGCCGGAGGTGGCCAGGCAGACGGAGGCCCGGCCGCTCACCCGGGCCATGCCCTGGGCGATGAAGCCGGCGCCCTGCTCGTGGCGTGCGAGGATGTGGCGGATACCGCTGCCGTGCAGCGCGTCGTAGAACGGGAGGATGGCCCCGCCGGGGATGCCGGCGAGAGTGTCTATGCCCTGCCTTTCGAGCAGGATGCGCAGAATGATGGCTCCAGAATATTTCATGGTATTGGCGGTTGGAACCCTCTCCGGTGCGCACCGCCGGGGCATGAAAAAGCCCCCTCCGGTGCGGCACCAGAGGGGGCAAATGTTGTGCAGATGCTCAGACCCCTCGTGGTGCGCAGGCTACGACTACTACTACCGGCAGCAGAGCGGCGGCAGAGGGGCGTTGGGCGTAGGCGAGGAGTTGCATGAGCTGGGGCAAGGAGAGCGGGGGAGCGGGGCCTTTGTCAAGGGGCGAGGAGGGCGCAGGGAGTGAGCAGGGCAGATGCAGCACCCTTCGCGGAGTGGGGAAGTGGAGATGTGGTGAGAAAATGGGGAAGGGGCTCGTGAGCCCACGAGGGGGGCAGCCACCGGGTTTCCGAGCCAAGGGGCCGGGGGAACGCTGAAGGCTGAAAACGTGAAACCTGAAGGCTAACGACTGAATACTGAAAGCTGAAACCAGAACGCTGAAGGCTGAATACTGAAGGATGAAGTTTCCTGCCTAGGTTCTCGACCTTCCCTTATGGACACGCCGGTTTGTAGGGGAAGGTCCTGTGTCCGCACCGCCGGGGGAACGCCGAAGGCTGAATACTGAAGGCCGGCCCCGGGAACGAGATAGGGAACGAGATAGGGACAGGTTCGGGAACGAGATAGGGACAGGTTCGAAAAGAGAGTGGCCCGCACCGGTTCCGCTTTCGGCCTTCGCATCCCGGAGGGTCGGTCCCTGAGTCCGTACCGCCGGGGAACGCCGAAGGCTTATTACTGAAGGCCGGCCCCCGGGAACGAGTTAGGTGCAGGTTCGAAATGCCCGGCCCTGTGCTTCCGCGTTCTCCGGGAACGAGATAGGGACAGGTGCGAAATGGTTGGGCCCCGCCCCGGAACGAGAGAGGGGAGCGAGTTAGGGACAGGTTCGAAATGCCAGGCCCCGTGCTTCCGCGTTCCCCGTACGGAAAAACTCACACCACTGGCCCGGGCCTGCCTCAGCCGGCCCCGGAGGGCGGCCCAGCCTTGCCCGCCTGCGGCCGGAGCGGGCGGCTCCCCTCGCTTGGCCAGCCGGAAGGCGCCTTCTTCGCGTTCTTTGGCGATTTTCGTCTTTCCGTCCCGGCCTGTATGCATCCGGATGGGAGCTTCCTGCGACACCGCGTGGAATATCCCCAAACATCCATCATGAGTCCGCCGACCACCAAGCTAGGTATCCTCGCTCCCCTCACCGGCCTTATCGTCCCCTTGGAGTCGGTCCCCGACCCGGTCTTTGCCCAGCGCATGGTGGGCGACGGCGTCTCCATGGACCCCACTTCCGGCGAGGTATTGGCTCCCGTGGCCGGCATCGTCACCCAACTGCACGAGTCGCGTCACGCCTTCACCATCACCACCGATGGTGGGATCGAGGTGCTCACCCATGTGGGCGTCGACACCGTGCTGTTGCGTGGCGAAGGCTTCAAGTCGATCGCCCGCAAAGGCCAGCGCATCGAGGCCGGTCAGCCGGTCTTGCGCTTCGAGGTCGATCAGGTCGCCCGCAAGGCCCGCAGCCTGCTTACCCAGGTGCTCATCGCCAACGTCGACCGGGTACGCTCCTTCCAGTTGATGTCGGGTTCGGTGGTGGCCGGCCGCGATTTCATCTTCCATGTGGAATTGCACGCTCCCGGCGCCGTGGCCCCCGCCGCCCCTGCAGTCGATGGCCACCCCGTATTCTCAGATCCGATCACCCTGAAGAACGCCCTCGGCCTGCACGCCCGGCCCTCCGCCGTGCTTGCCTCCAAGGCCAAGGCTTTCGCCTCCGAAATCCGATTACTGAAGGGCTCCAGCGAGGCCAACGCCAAGTCCATGGTGGCCATCCTCGGCCTCTCCACCCGCTTCGACGACGTCGTCATGGTGCAGGCCTCCGGCCCCGACGCCAACGATGCGGTCCACGCACTCTCCCAGTTGATCAAGGAAGGCTCCGGCGAGGCCCTTGCCCAGGCCGCCGCACACATTGTCGAAGCCCCCAAGCACTCCTCCACCGACAAGCCCGGCGAAGCCTCCGGAGTTACCGCTTCCCCGGGCCTCGCGCTGGGCACGCTCGTTCACTTCCGCGGCGAAGCCTTCGACATCGCCCAAGAGGGCATCGGGCCGGGTGTTGAACATTTCCGGCTCACCGTCGCGCTTGAACACGCCGTCCAGCAAATGACCCACGGCTCGGCAGGCCCTTCCGAACAGGTGCATATCCTGGCCGCTCACCGCGAGTTGATCCAGGATCCCGAGCTCCAGTCGGCCGCCTTCGAGTCCATCAAGCTGGGCAGCAGTGCCGCCTACGCCTGGCAGCAGGCCTTCCTCTCCCTGTCCGCTATCCTTTCCCAGCTCCCCAATCCCGCACTACGCGATCGCGCCGTGGATATCCGCGACGCCGGCCAGCGCGTCCTGCGTCTCCTGGTCGGCTCGGCACCCCGCAAGCTCGAGCTCCCCGAAAACGCCATCCTCGTAGCCGAGGAACTCACGCCCTCCGAAGTCGCCGGCTTGGATCGCACCCGGGTTGCCGGCTTCTGCACCACTGGCGGCGGCGCCACCGGCCATGTGGCCATCCTCGCCAAAGCCATGGGCATCCCCGCCCTTTGCGGTGCCTCGCCCAGTATCCTCACCATCGAGGAAGGGCGCACCGTAATCCTCGATGCCGACCACGGCATCCTTCGCTACCAACCCGAACGCCAGGAGCTCGATGCCGTGCGCGTGCGCCTCGTGGCGCATCAGTTCCGGCGCGAGCAGGAACGCGCTTCCGCTTCCGCCCCGGCCGTCACCTCCGATGGACATCGCCTCGAAATCGCCGCCAATGTCAGCAGCGCCGAAGATATACAGGAGGCCCTCGCCTTGGGCGCCGACGGCGTAGGTCTGCTCCGCTCCGAATTCCTTTTTGAGGAAAAGACCACCGCCCCCACCGAGGACGAACAAGCCGCGGCCTATATACGCGCAGCCCAAGCCCTCGGGCCCACTCTTCCCCTGGTGATCCGCACTATAGATGTGGGCGGCGACAAACCGCTCGCCTACCTGCCGATCCCCGCCGAGGACAACCCTTTCCTGGGCATGCGCGGCATCCGCGTCAGCCTCGACAGGCCTGACTTCTTCCGCACCCAGTTGCGCGGCCTCTTGCGCGCCGCCCCGCATGGCCAGCTCCATATCATGTTCCCCATGGTGGCTACCCTGGGCGAGTTTCGCGCCGCCAAGGCCATACTGGAGGAGGAGATGCGCTCCACCGGCCAGCGGGCCAAGGTTGGCGTGATGATCGAGGTGCCCGCAGCCGCTATGATGGCCGAGGTCCTCGCCCAAGAGGCTGATTTCTTCTCCATCGGCACCAATGATCTCACCCAATATATGCTTGCCATGGATCGCGGTCATCCGCGACTGGCCAAGCAAGCCGATACCCTCGAGCCCGCCGTGCTCAAGATGATCCAGCTCACCATTCACGGGGCCCACAAACACGGAAAATGGGTGGGCGTTTGCGGCGGTATAGCCTCCGACCCGCTCGCCATCCCTCTGCTCGTCGGCCTGGGCGTCGACGAACTCTCCGTTTCCCCTCCCGCCATTCCCGCTGTAAAAGCCCAGATCCGCCGGCTTTCGGCGTCCACCTGTCGCCAAGCCGCCGCCGCGCTCCATATGAACACCGCTGCGGAAGTTCGCGCTAGCCTCACCGCACTCTTTTCTTCGTAAACCTAAAACCCTATGTTCTCCAAATATTTCGCCTTCCTCCAGAAACTTGGAAAAGCGCTCATGTTGCCGGTCGCGGTCCTGCCCGTGGCCGGTCTGCTGCTCGGCATCGGCGCGACCGACTTCCACTCTACCCACCCGATTATTGTCGCGATTTTGGCCCTTATGAAGTGCTCCGGCGAGGCCATCTTCGCCAACCTGCCGCTCATCTTCGCCATCGGCGTCGCCCTCGGCTACACTGAGAACGACGGCGTCTCCGCCATCGCGGCCACTACTGGCTTCCTCGTGATGCTAGCCACCATGGGCGCGAGCATCCCCATGGTGACAGATGTGGCGGACTTTTTCGGGCTGACCCTGAAAATTAAGAGCGATGTCATCATGGGTATCCCCTCAATTCAGACAGGGGTCTTCGGAGGTATCCTCGCTGGCGGTCTGGCCGCCCTGATGTTCAACCGCTACTACCGTATATCGCTGCCGCCCTATTTGGGCTTCTTCTCCGGCAAGCGCTTTGTGCCGATCATCACCTCCCTGTGCGCCATCGTCCTGGGTGTCGTGCTCGCCATCATATGGCCGCCGGTGCAGCAAACCATCGAGGTATTTTCCAAGTGGGCCGCCGAGAGCGATCCTCGCACCGCAGCCACCCTCTACGGCTTCGTCGAGCGTCTGCTGATCCCCTTCGGCCTGCATCATATTTGGAATGTTCCTTTCTTCTTTGAAATGGGCTCCTTTACCGACGCGGCTGGCAAAGTATTCAAGGGCGACATCAACCGCTTCTTCGCTGGTGACCCGACCGCAGGCGTGCTCGCTGGTGCCTTCTTCTTCAAGATGTTCGGCCTGCCCGCCGCCGCCCTCGCCATCTGGCGCTCGGCCAAGCCCGAAAACCGCGTGCGCATCGGCGGCATCATGATCTCCGCTGCGCTCACCTCCTTCCTCACCGGCATCACGGAGCCCATCGAGTTCGCCTTCATGTTCGTGGCCCCGGCCCTGTATGTGCTGCACGCCTTCCTGGCCGCCTCCACTCAGTTTGTCGCCAACACGCTCAATATGCATATGGGCTTCACCTTCTCCCAGGGTGGTATCGATTTCGTGGCGTTCAACATGTTGGGCAAATATGGCTCCGGCGCCTGGTGGGTCTTTATCCTCGGTCCCATCTATGCGGGCATTTATTACGGCTCCTTCACTTGGGCCATCCGCTGCTTTGATCTCAAGACCCCTGGCCGCGAAGTCGAGGAGACCTCCTCCACCGCCGCCGTCGCCACTGGCGGTCCCGCCTCCAGCAAGGCCCTGGAAGTCATCCTCGCCCTCGGTGGCCGCTCCAATATCGTCAGCCTCGATGCCTGTATCACCCGCCTACGCGTGGCCGTGAACAACGCCGCCAAGGTCGACAACGCCCGGCTCAAGGCGCTCGGCGCCAGCGGTGTCATGGTCGTAGGCAACGGCATCCAGGCCATCTTTGGCCCCGCCTCGGACAACCTTAAAACCGACATGCAGGAATATCTCCGCACTGCCGGACCCGAGGCCGATCTCGGTTCGGCTCCGAAGGCCCCCGCTGCCACTGCCGCCGCTGCGGTGCGTCCCGCCGCCACCGCCAGCAAGGTGCCCGCCAAGGCTGCTGAAGCCGGCCAAGCTGCCGACGCCGCCAAGATGCTCGCCGCTCTCGGAGGCCGGGCCAACGTGCGCAAGCTTGAGGCCATCGCCCACACCCGGCTGCGCGTAGTGCTCAATAATCCCAAGCAATCCAGCACCGCCAAGTTGGTAGCCGCCGGTGCCCAGGCTGTGATGGATCTGCCCCCGGACACGATTCATATCCTTGTGGGAGATCGCGCCGGCAAGCTCGCCGAGGCGATGGGCTGCGCCAGCTAAACGCAACCAGGCATCGACCAAGTAGGGGCGTCGCCATGCGACGCCCTGTAAACTCAAGGCACGGAACCCCCGAGGTTCCGTGCCTTTGCTTTTGGGACTGTCTTCTTTGCCGCGTGGCTATATCGACCGCAGGGGAGCGGTAGCTCACAACGATCGACCCCGCGTAGCCGGAAGGCGTCCCCTTCAGCCCACCCGAGTATTGCGGATTGATGAATGCGGATTGCGGGATGCGGGTTGCGGAATATTCGCACAACTTCGATGCCGATCGCATTCTAAGTCGCGTTCAAGAAGAGACCAATGCTGAGCCCGTGTAGGAGCGTGCTTGCACGCGAAAGGGCATCATCATGAGCGCGAGCTGGAATTGGGTCCGTCACCTGCATTCTCGCTACACACTATACACTACGGTTTCACCACCGAGGTAGGTCCAGTCTTCGACTGGATCATTCTCTATCTAACCGCAGAGACCGCAAAGAACACACAGCATCGGACATGGACCGGTCACAGAGCGCACAGAGGCGGAGGAGACCACGGAGCGCCATCTACCAAGTGGCCTTCCGCGCGCCGGCACTTGATATAGCGAAGCTCAATGGGAGTTCGGGGTTCCCGTAGCTGGGCGGCGCAGCCGTTCAGTTCTTCCTCCTTCTGCACTCTGCATTCTACGTTCTGCCTTAGGTTCGCCGCTGCCTACTCGCTACTGATCGATCAGAAAGGTAGGTCCAGTCTTCGACTGGATCATCCCCCGCGCGACAATTAGAACCCGCCACTGACGACAATTAGAATCCGCCATCACGGCGGCCTCTTTTTTGGCTCGTTGGTCTGCGTGAGCGGTGAAGCTCGGGCCTTTGCGCAGGCCCATGATCACC
>CAJCBL010000306.1 GCA_903960515.1 uncultured Verrucomicrobiota bacterium | reverse complement strand
GCCGTTGGCCACCACGTCCGCGCGCAGGCCCAGTTTCTTCAAGATACCCAGAGCCACCTGTTGGTTGGTCAGGTTGTCTTCGGCGACTAGGATGCGCAACCCGTCCCGGCACTGTCTCTGAATCGGGCACAGAGGTGCTTGGGGAGCGGCGCTTGGCACGCTGGCCAGCAGGCTCTGGAGGAGTTCCGCCTTCCGCGCCGGTTTGGTCAGGCAGGCGAAAACCCCGAGGTCTGTCATCTGCTGTCGGTCGTCGTTCCGTACTGACGAGGTCAGCATGACTAGGCGCATGGCTTTCAGGGTAGCGTCCGCCCGGATGTCCCGCCCCAAGGTCAGGCCGTCCATACCAGGCATCTGCATATCCAGAATGGCGGTCTGGAATGGATCGCCAGCCGCCGCCGCTCGCGCCAACACTTGCAGGGCGGTGGGCCCATCCGGAGCCTCTTCCGCACGCCCGCCCCAGGCGCAGAGTTGCGTCGTCAGCACCTCGCGGTTGGTAGCGTTGTCGTCCACCACCAGAATGCGGGCGCCTTGCAAGGCAGCCTCTTGCTGAGAGTCGGGCCGAGGCTCCGCCGGCCGGCCAAAACGCGCTGTGAACCAGAACTCCGAGCCCTGACCGAAGACGCTCGTAACGCCGATCTCGCCACCCATGAGGTGGGCGAGTTGTTTTGAGATGGCCAAGCCCAGGCCGGTGCCGCCGTACTGGCGGGTCGTCGAAGTGTCCACTTGGGTGAACTTGTGAAACAGCAGCGCCTGCTTGTCGGCCGGAATGCCGAGGCCCGTGTCGCGCACTGCGAAGCGCACGACGACCTGGGCGTCAGTGACCGTTACCAGGCTGGCCCGCACGGCGACTTCGCCCTTCTGAGTAAACTTCACGGCATTGCCAGCCAGGTTGAGGAGCACCTGGCGCAGACGGCCGGGATCGCCGCGGAGCTGGGTGGGCACGTCTGGGGCAGCGGCACAGATAAACTCGAGGCCTTTCTCGGGGACGCGCAAGGCCACCACGGCCGCGAAATCATCCAACACGGCGGCCAGGTCGAAGTTGAGCGCCTCCAAGTCAAGCTTGCCGGCTTCAATCTTGGAGAAGTCCAGAATGTCGTTGATCAGACTCAGGAGGGATTCCCCGCTGGCACGAGCGGTCTCGGCGTACCGGCGTTGCTCGGTGGTAAGTTCGGTATCCAACAGCAGGCCGGTCATGCCAATGACGCCGTTCATCGGCGTGCGGATTTCGTGGCTCATGTTGGCCAGGAACTCGCTCTTGGCGGTGTTGGCCAACTCGGCCTGTCCGGCCAGATCATTGGCGCGGGCAGTGGCCAGCTCGGACATCGCCAGCAACTGCTGCGTTTGGGCCTTGGCCTGGCGGAGGTCCTCTTCGGCCTGCTTGCGCGCCGTCAGGTCAATAAACGTCACCACGACCCGCCGCAACTGCCGAGCCGCATCAAACTGCGGAAAAGCATTCACCAACACCCACACGCGGTTACCACTGGGGGAATGGGCAATGCCCAGAACGAGATTCTGCACTGGTTGGCCCGTCG
>CAJCBL010000305.1 GCA_903960515.1 uncultured Verrucomicrobiota bacterium | reverse complement strand
GGACCTACCTCTGTGCGGAAGTAGCGAGAATAGGCGGGGCATCGACTATACCCGATCTCTACGTTCTTTGCGTTCTTTGTGATTAATATCTTCCTCATTCCGCCTTCAGGTTTCAGCCTTTTCTTCCCTCTGCGGCCTCGGTGTTCTCTGTGGTGAAATTCGGATTGGTCTTTGCGTTCTCTGCGGTAAAATTGCGAACCATCCAGTCGAAGACTGGACCTACCTCTGGTTCGTTAGTAGCGAGGAGCGCGCGGAAACCTAATGCACAAGTTAGAATGCCGACGCGGCAATCCTAAGGCAGAACGTAGAATGCAGAGAGCTGAAGGCGCGAAGAGAAGGCTGAAGCGCTGAATGGGGAGCCATTCAGCTACGTCGGAACGAAGAGCCGCCGTTCGGTACTTTCTAACCTATTCCGCAATCCGCATCCCCAAATCCGCCATATAGCGGAAGACTGAATGGCTGCGCAGCCTGCTACGCGGACAAGGCTCTTGCAGGCTCCGCTTACAGTGCACAGTGGGAAACTGTAGGTGTTTTATGAACGGGGCACGGGTGCGCCGTCCGGATACCTGAAGCAATTGTATCTAGCCTCCTCGGGATTCATGGGATCGCATGCATCCGCGCTGCCACGCGAACCCACGAGCTGTGGATCGCGGGTGGGCCGTTGTCGGAGTCGGGATTCCGACGGATTAGCCCGGAGGCGCCACTCGGCTCAATGCGCGTCGTGCTTGGTTTTCTCCGCTATGAAGTCGCGGATCACGGCCATGCGCTCTCGGACTCGGCGCTCCTCGTCCAAATCGTCCTTGGTGCGCTGGGTTTCCACCCGGTGCATGGCCTTGCGCATCTTCGATATGGCAAGGTTTTGGAGCTGGCGGACCCGCTCGCGGGTAACGTCGAAGAGTTTCCCTACCTCCTCCAAAGTGGTTTCGTTGTGACCGTCGAGGCCAAAGCGCATCTTGATGATGGTGGCCTCACGTTCCTCAAGGGAGTCGAGGAGCTCGCGCAGGTCGCCTTGGATGTTCTTCTCACGCAGGCTCTCGTAGGGGGTAATCGCATTTTCGTCACCGACGATCTCGCCGAAGGGGCTGCCGCCCTCCTCGTCGTTGATGGGGGCGTCGAGGGAGGCCGGGCGCACGCTCACCGACTTCATGTGAGCGATCTTGTTGACCGGTATCTGCATCTCGATGGCGATCTCCTCCTCGGTGGGTTCGCGGCCGAACTCTTCGGTGAGGGCGGTGGCGACCTTGCGCATCTTGGAGATCTTGTCCACGAGGTGGACGGGCAAGCGGATGGTCTTGGACTGGTTGGCCAGGGCGCGCTTGATCGACTGCTTGATCCACCAGGCGGCGTAGGTGGAGAGCTTGCCGCCCTTGGCCGGGTCGAAGCGTTCGACGGACTTGATGAGGCCGATGTTGCCCTCGCTGATGAGATCGAGAAGGGGCAGGCCGAAATCCTTGTAGTCGTGGGCGATCTTTACCACCAAGCGAAGGTTCGCCTGGATCATGTGGTTGCGGGCAGCGCGATCGCCTCGTTTGATACGGGCGGCCAAGACTATTTCCTCGGCCGGGGTGAGCAGCGGGGTTTTGCCGATCTCGGTGAGGTATTGTTTGATCGTGCTGCGCTCAGGCTGGAGGTCGCGTTCGGCCGCAGGGGCTACACGGGTGCTGGTGATGGGTGCCGGTGCGGGCTCGTGTTCTGCCGGTGGTGGCACAAATGGCTTGGTCGGTGGCAGGGCGTCGGGTTTCGGAAGGGGCGGCGCGGCTGGATTTGCCGGTGTTGGGACGACGGATGCCGAAGGCGCCGGGGAAGCCTTGGGTTTGGCGGGGCGCGAGGGCCGGGCGGGCTTGGGCTGCGGCGGAGATGCGGGCTTTGGCTGTGTTGGGACCACGGATGCCGGTGCCGGGGTGGAAGCCTTGGGCTTCGCGGAGCGCGAGGGACGGGCTGGTTTGCGCTGCGGAGGGGCGGCGGGCTTGGGCTGCGGCGGCGCGGTGCGCTTAGCAGGCGCTTGAGCGGCCCGCTTTGGCTGTGGTGAAACCACGGATGCCGAAGGCGACGGGGAAGCCTTGGGTTTGGCGGGGCGCGAGGGCCCGGCGACTTTTTTGGGACGCGGTTTTGCGGCGGCTGAGCGAGTCACGGGCATCGGTAGGTAGCCTGCAGTTGGAGGAAGGAATCCCGCTGGTTCCAGAGGCGGGGGCAGGCTAGGAGAGCGGTGAGGCCGCGGCGAACACATTTTTGATCCCTGCGTGTGATGGGAGCGTGAAGCCGGGGGCCGCGGGCAAATAGGAACGCGTGCGCCGCAAGGCCTGTGTTCGGAGTCTGGATGCCCATGGGTCCGGGGCATCCAGCGGCGGATGGGAACACGAAACTTCAGGCGAGTTTTGGCCGGGCTGGGGGCGGAAGCGAGGAGCCCTTCCGCCCTCGCGTGTCGAGTCAGGCGCCTTCGGCGATGGCCACGGCTTTGAGCAGGGCGGAGGCCTTGTTGATCGTCTCCTGGTATTCGCTGGCCGGTACGGAGTCGGCCACCAGGCCGGCGCCGGCCTGCATCATGATCTGGCCGTCCTTGAGCAGGGCTGTGCGCAGGGTGATGCAGCAGTCGAGGTTGCCGTCGTAGCTGAAGTAGCCGAGGGCGCCGGCGTAGAAGCCGCGCTGGAGCTTCTCGAACTCGGAGATGATCTGCATGGCGCGGATCTTGGGCGCGCCGGATACGGTGCCGGCCGGGAAGGTGGCGCGCATCACATCGAAGGCGTTGCGGTCGGGGCGCAGTTTGCCCTCCACCTGCGAGACGATGTGCATGACATGCGAATACCGCTCGACTACCATGAACTCGGGCACGGTGACCGAGCCGTATTGGCAAACTCGGCCCAGATCGTTGCGGGCGAGGTCGACGAGCATGAGGTGCTCGGCCCTCTCCTTGGCGTCGGCCAGAAGGTCCTTCTCCAGGGCGAGGTCGTCGGCGGGGGTGGCGCCGCGCGGGCGGGTGCCGGCGATGGGGCGCGATTCTACCAGGCCGTCGGTAACACGGACGTGGACTTCCGGTGACGCACCGACGATGGCGAAGTCTCCGGCGTCCAAGAGGAACATGTACGGCGAGGGGTTAACCGTGCGCAGCGCGCGGTAGAGATCCAGCGGGGACTTGGCGAAGGGGCGGGTGAAGCGCTGCGAAAGGACAATCTGGATGATGTCGCCGGAGCGGATGAACTCCTTGGTGGCGTCGACGGCCTGCTCGAAGCGTTCGCGGGTGAAGTTGCCGGGCGGCACCGGGACCGCGGGCCGGTCGGAGAGCGGGATGGGGGAGAGCTCCTGGCGGGTTTGCAGGAGGGTGCGCAGGTTCTCCACCTCGGCGACGGCGGCATCGTAGGCGGCGTCGATGTCGCCGGTGATGTGGGCGTTTACGCAGAGGCGCAGGGTCTGCTTGGCGCGGTCGAAGGCTAGCAGGGAGTCGGAGATGAGAAAGTAGAGCAGGGGGATGCCCTGCTCGTCGGCGGCGGGCGTGGGCACGCTGGGCTCGATGCGGCCGATGTATTCGTAACCGAGATAGCCGATGGCCCCGCCCATGAACGGGGGCATGCCGGGCAGCTTCACCGGGCGGAAGCCCTGCATCTCGGCCTCGATGAGCTTGAGCGGGTCTGGCGGAGTGGGTACGCGCTGGGTGGAGCCGTCGGCGCTGCGGATGAGGGCGGTCTGCGGGCCGATGGCGAAGATCTTGCGCGGACGCACGCCGATGAAGCTGTAGCGCGAGAGGTGTTCGCCGCCCTCGATGGACTCCAGCAGGTAGGCCGGGCCGGCGCTCTTCAGTTTGGCGTAGGCGGAGACTGGAGTCTCGATGTCGGCCATGAGATCGGCATAGACGGGGACGACATTGCCCTCGGCGCAGAGGCGGTGGAAGGAGGCGCGGTCGGGTTTGATCTCAAGGGGAGGAATCATGGCGGGAGAAAAGGCGGTGGGCGGCGGGCCTAGGGATGAAGGCAGAGTGAAGAAGGCTGAAGGCGGAAGGCTGAATCTAGAATCTAGGAGGCAGGGTCTAGGAGAATGAGGGCGAAGGGCCGCCAGTTGCTACCTGGAGTCCTTAGCGGCGGGAGTTCTGCGGTCTGGTTTTGGTGTTTTGAGTCAGCGTAGCGCGGTGGCGGCGGGCCGAGGGAGCAGAAGGCTGAACGTAGCAGTTAGGAAGCGACGGGCTGACGTGGACTAGGACGGTGCTGGAGTGATGAACGGCTGTCTGTCGGGCTTTTCCAAGGGCGGAAGCTGTTTCAGCCTTCCGCTTTCAGTTCTTCGGCATTCCTCGTCACTCTACGGTCACCGACTTGGCCAGGTTGCGGGGCTTGTCTACATCGCGGCCGAGCTCGGCGGCGATGTAGTAGCTGAGCAGTTGCACGGGGATCGTGGCCACCAGCGGGAGCACGGCGTCGTGGCAGGGCGGCAGGTCGATGCGTTCGTCGGCCAGGCCCTCGGGCAGCTCGGAGCCGGTGGTGGTGATGACGATGACCTTACCGTTGCGTGCCTTGATTTCCTGGATGCTGCTGAGGAGCTTGGGGAACATCTCTCCGGCGGGCGCGAAAAACACGGTGGGGCACTCCGGGCTGATGAGGGCGATGGGGCCGTGTTTCATCTCGGCGGCGGGGTAGCCCTCGGCGTGGATATAGGAGATCTCCTTGAGCTTGAGCGCGCCTTCCAGGGCGATGGGGAACATCGACTGGCGGCCCAGGAAGAGGAAGTCGCGGTAGTGGGCGTAGCGTTTCGCGATGTCCTTGATGTGTGGAGCTTGGGCGAGTGCCTGCTTGATCAGCTCGGGCATCTGCTTGAGCGCCTTCACGAACTCGACGCCGTCGCTGTAGCTAAGGTCGCGCAGGCGCCCCAGATAGAGGGCGAGCATGGCGCCCACGACCAGCTGCGAGGTGAACGCCTTGGTGGAGGCCACGCCTACCTCGGGGCCGGCGTGCTGGTAGATGCCGCCGTCGGACTCGCGGGCGATGGTGGAGCCCACGACGTTGACTACGGCCATGACCTTGTAGCCCTTGCGCTTGGCTTCGCGGAGGGCTTCCAAGGTGTCGAGAGTTTCTCCCGACTGGGTGACGACGAAGACAAGGGTGTTCTTGTCCAAGGGGGCGTTGCGGTAGCGAAACTCCGAGGCGTATTCGACTTCCACCGGGATGCGGGCGTAGCGCTCGATGAGCTGCTCGGCCACCAGGCAGGCGTGCCAGGCGGTGCCGCAGGCGCAGAAGACCAGGCGGTCGATCTGGCGCAGGTCGCCGGCGGTGAGGTTGAGGCCGCCAAAGATGGCGGTGGAGGCGTCGGCGGAGAAGCGGCCGCGCATCGTATTTTCGAGGGCGGAGGGCTGCTCGAAGATCTCCTTCTCCATGAAGTGGGTGAAGTCGCCCAGCTCGGCGTCCTCGATGCTCCAGGAGATGCGGTCGAACTTCGGGGCGACCTCCTCCTGGTCCTGGATGGTGGAGAGGGCGAAGCCCGTCTCAGTGATGTGGACGACCTCGCCGTCATTGAGGTATACCACGTTCTGGGTGCGGCTTATAAGGGCGGATACGTCGCTGGCTACGATGTGCTCGCCGTCGCCCACACCGAGGATGAGCGGGGAGCCCTTGCGGGCGGCGACGATCTCGCCGGGGGAGTCGGTGCAGAGCACGGCGATGCCGTAGGTGCCCTCCACGTGGAGGAGGGACTTGCGCACGCTCTCCAGGAAGCGGCTACGATCGCCGTTGGTGTGTTCCTTCTGGTAGTGGTAGGCGATGAGATTGACGAGCGCCTCGGTGTCGGTTTCGGAGAGGAAGGTGTAGCCCTTCTCGAGCAGGAAGCGCTTCATGCCCACGTAGTTTTCGATCACGCCGTTGTGGATGAGGGCGAACTTGCCGTCGGAGCTGAGGTGGGGGTGGGCGTTGGCGTCGGTCACTCCGCCGTGGGTGGCCCAGCGGGTGTGGCCGATGCCGGTGGTGGCGCGGAATTTCCTTGGTGCGGCCAGTTTGGCGACGGCCTCTACGCGGCCTATTTTTTTGACGACCGCAATCTGGCCCTTTTCCAGCACCGCGATGCCCGCAGAGTCATAGCCGCGGTATTCCACCCGCTTGAGTCCTTCGAGGAGGATGTTGACCGCACGCTGTTTTCCTACGTAGCCGACGATTCCGCACATATATTTTCCGGTTTTTGTTTTACGATGGTGTGGGCGCGGCTACGGTCGGGGCAAGGCATTTGCCCGAAACAAATCGGCTTCAAAATTTGGATCAAAAAATGACAACTCGTTCTCCAGTGGTGGCGGTAATCATGGGCGGCGGTCGGGGCACCCGGCTCTATCCTTTGACGAAGGAGCGCTGCAAGCCGGCCGTGCCGCTCGCGGGCAAGTACCGCATCGTGGATATTCCGATCAGCAACTGCCTCAACAGCGGCATCAACCGGATTTTCCTGCTCACGCAGTTCAACACCGCATCGCTGCACCGCCACATCCAGAACACCTACAACTTCGACACCTTCGGCGGCGGCTTTGTCGACATCCTCTCGGCCGAACAGACCGAGAAGACCACCGACTGGTATCAGGGCACCGCCGACGCTGTGCGGCGCAACCTCACCCATTTCCGCAACTACCCGCATGATCTGGTGCTGGTGCTTTCTGGTGACCAACTCTACCGTATGGACTACCGGGAGATCATCGAGCAGCACATCCGTACCTCCGCCGATGTGACGATCGCCGCCATCGCCCTGCCGACTTCCGCCATCGAGGGACTGGGCCTGATGCGGGTCAACGACGACCTCTCGATCAACTCGTTCGTGGAGAAGCCCAAGGACCCTGCGGTCATCCAGAGCCTGGCCGTGGGCCCGGCCATCGAGCGGCTCCTCAAGACCCCCTCCACCGAGAAGCGCTGCCTGGCCTCGATGGGTATCTACGTTTTCAAGCGCGAGCTGCTTCAGGAGGCGCTGGACAACAACATGACCGATTTCGGCAAGGAGATCATCCCCGGACTCCTCGGCAAGAAACGCCTCTTCAGCCACATTTTCGAAGGCTATTGGGAGGACATCGGTACGGTGCGCGCCTTTTTCGACGCCAACATCCAGCTCACCCGGCCGGTGCCGTCGTTCAATTTCTTCACCCAGACGGATCCGATCTACACTCACGCCCGCTACCTGCCGGCTACCAAGGTCAATCTCTGCACCATCGACCACGCCATCATCGGCGATGGCAGCCTGATCACTCAGGCTCGCGTCAAGCGTTGCGTGGTTGGTATCCGCTCGGTGCTGCGTGAGGGCGTGGACTTGGAGGATGTGGTGATGATGGGCGCCGATTTCTACCAGTCGGAAGCCGACACCGCCGACGATGTCGCCAAGGGCATCCCCAGCGTGGGCATCGGGCGCAACTGCCATGTGCGTACCGCCATCATCGACAAGAACGCACGCATCGGCGACAACGTGACGCTAAATCCTGCGGGCAAGCCCAACGGGCATGTGCGCGACGGCATCGCCATCGTCGACGGTATTCTGGTTGTGTCCAAGGGGGCGATCGTCCCCTCCGGCACTGTTGTTTGAGCCGGCCGGCGGCCAGTGGCCGCCCCGTAACCGGCTGTTAGGGATGCTTGAGGGTGGCCCAGTCTGCGACTGGACCACCCAGGCGTCCTTCTTCGGGACTGAGGCTTCCACGAAAGCGGGGAGTGTGCGGTCGGGCACAGGGCCGACGCCGGGCCCATCGCGCCAGAATGGAGACGGCGGTTGCACTTGGGAAGTTGTCGTTACTCTTTCCCTCCGCGCGCTCGTTTCTCGGGCGCGTTTTCCAAACCCAGCCTTACCCCAATCCCCAATGACACGCGTACTACTCTGCACCGATGGTTCCGCCTATTCCCAGGTTTGTTGCCAATATGCCGCCTGGCTGGCGGGCCGAGTCTCCTGCGAGTTCGAAGCGCTCTACGTAACTGACCTGCGCCAGTTCGAGGTGCCGATGGTGGCCGATTTGAGCGGCAGCCTCGGGGTGCAGCCCTACCAGGCGGTGCTCTCCAAGCTCCAGGAACTGGAGGTGGAGAAGGCCAAGCTCGTGCTGAAGGACGCTGAGCGACTTCTCTCGACGGCACCGGCGGGCACGCCGACCACGTTCATCCACCGCACCGGCTTCATCGTGGATTGCTTTCATGAGTACGAACGCACGGCCGATTTTGTGATGCTCGGCAAGCGCGGGGAGAATGCCAATTTCGCCAGCGGCCATCTGGGCTCGACGATGGAGCGCATTGTTCGCTCCAGCCACCAGCCCTGCTTTGTCACCTCGCGCAGCTTCACGCCGATCGAGCGCGTATTGATCGCCTACGACGGCGGGCGCAGTTGCCGCAAGGCCCTGCAGTACCTCACCGGGAACCCGACCTTCCGCGGGCTCGAGGTGCATGTGGTGATCGTGTCGCCGCGCTCGGCAGAGGAGACTTCGCTTGGTTATCTGCGCGAGGCGGAAACTGAGCTCATCGCCGCCGGCTATGCGCCCAGCTGCCAGATGCTCCACGGCGTACCTGAGGACGAAATCGCCGCCTATGTGGCAGCGCGGAGTATCAACTGCCTGATCATGGGGGCCTATGGGCACACCCGCATCCGCCAGTTCGTGATCGGTAGCACGACTACGGCGATGATGCGCCAGTGCCGCGTGCCGGTGCTGCTGTTTCGCTGACGTGGGGCGGGCGCCGCAGCGGGAAGGGGGGCGGTGCCGCTCCGTGGCCCTCGCCCGGGAGTGTATGTGCCCGCCGGTATCGGAGCTCCATGAACGCCAATCCGATACCGTAATTATGATTACATTTCAGCCCACCTGTTTGGAGAAGTAGGCGATGGTGCGCTTGAGGCCTTCCTCAAGCGGAATCTGCGGCTCCCACTTGATCACGCGGCGCGCCAGCGAGATGTCGGGTTGGCGCTGCTTGGGGTCGTCGGAGGGCAGGGGCTTGAAGACGATCTTGGAGCGGCCGCCCACCAGCTTGAGTGTGAGCTCGGCGAGTTGGAGCATGGTGAACTCGCCGGGATTGCCGCAGTTCATCGGGCCGATGATCTCGGTCTGGTTCATGAAGCGCACGAAGCCCTCGATGAGGTCGTCGACAAAGCAGAAAGAGCGCGTCTGCTTGCCGTCGCCGTAGATGGTGATGTCCTCGCCCTTGAGCGCCTGGACGATGAAGTTGGAGACTACGCGTCCGTCGTTGGCGAGCATGCGCGGCCCGTAGGTGTTGAAGATGCGGATAACGCGGATATCCACCTTGTTCTCGCGGTTGTAGTCGAAGAAGAGCGTCTCGGCGCAGCGCTTGCCCTCGTCGTAGCAGGAGCGCAGGCCGATGGGGTTCACATGGCCCCAGTACTCCTCGCGCTGCGGGTGCATCTCGGGGTCGCCGTAGACCTCGGAGGTGGAGGCCTGGAAGACGCGAGCCTTCACCCGCTTGGCCAGCCCGAGGCAGTTGATCGCTCCGATCACCGAGGTCTTGGTGGTCTTGATCGGGTTGTACTGGTAGTGCGGCGGCGAGGCCGGGCAGGCCAGGTTGAAGATCTGGTCGACCTCGAACTTGAAGGGGTCGACCACGTCGTGACGCACGAATTCGAAGCGCGGATGCCCTAGCAGGTGCGCGATGTTCTCCTTGCGCCCGGTAAAGAGATTATCGAGGCAGATGACATCGTTGCCGTCGTTGATGAGGCGGTCGCACAAGTGCGACCCGAGGAAGCCGGCTCCACCGGTGACAAGAATTCGCATGGCAAGCACGGTGCAGGAAGCCGCACCGGTGGCCAGCAAAACTTGGGCGGATTGCGGCGGGCGGCGCGGGCGCGCCCAGACTCTCCAGTCAATGGGTTGTTTCCCGGATACCCTGTAATAATTTTGTTGAACCGGGAGTGAGCGGCTCTATCCACGTCGTTCCTCTCCGACCCCGAATCGGAGACTAATCCAAACTAGCAAACAAAGAAGACTAACATGAAACTCGTTGCTGTCATTGCAGCTTCCCTCCTCGCCGTCGGTGCGTTCGCTCAGAGCGCCACAGTCGAGTCCCAGTCCGCCTCCGCCGGCCTCATCGGCAAGCGCTATGTCGACGCCGGCTTCGGCTGGATCGACATTCGCCACGGCTCCGAAGATCTCTTCGGCGCCGGCTTGAGCGTGAACGTCCCTGTCCACGCCAACTTCGACGTCTCCCTCGACTATTCCCACTCGTATATCACGAACTGGACCAATCTGAGCGACTACCTCGGCACCTCGATCACGGGATACGTTCCCCGTGGCGACTCCAAGTACTTCGCCCGCGTGGCGCTTGGTTATTCTTGGGCGCAGAGCTGGGCCTCCAGCGATCATGCAGTCTGGGGCACTGATGTCGGTATCGAGCGCGCGGTGAACGACAAGGTCTCGGCCACCTTCAGCGTCGGTTATGACGATGACTTCGGCCAGCACCGCGACGGCTTGTGGGACGTCTCCGTGGGCGGCACCTACGCCTTCACCTCGAAGATCGTGGGAACTGCCGAGATCTCGTACATTGAGTACGGTGACGTCGGTTACTCCTTGGGCATGGCCTACCGCTTCTAAGCGGACCGCCGATCTGGTTTAACTTCGACCCGCAGGCTTCGGCCTGCGGGTTTTTTTGTTTTCAGGGGAGGCGAATGGGTTGCTCGGCGCCTGCATAGCTCCGGCGCAGCCGTTACCCTGCACTCGACCTGTGTACTGGCGCCGGCAAACGCTTGCGAGTAGGGCCGGTTTCTAACCGGCTCGGGGGAGGCGGATTCCTCCTCTGAGGAGGAAAATCCCGAAGCTAGGTTGCCAGTTTACGTGGCAACCTGAGCATGAGCTTTCCGCTATTCAAAGTCCGCCGCTTCCTCAATCGCAACGGCTCCGTCTCCTGGCGCCTCGCCGGCTGGTTGGCCGGCGTTCGCATTCGCAAGAACTTCAAAACCCGTGAAGAAGCCGCGGCCGAGAAGGCGGTGCTCGAACTTCGAGCACTTCAGACAACCGGGGGTCTGCGCGCGGCCTCGACGTTCTTGGCCGATGGCCAGTTGCGTGAAGCCGAGGCCGCATTCCAGCGACTGGCCGGGCGTCCTCAGTCGCTGCTGGCCTATCTCGAATATGCCTTGGCCAACTACCGCGAAGCGGCGCCGCGCAAAGCACTCGTCGACGCGATTGCCGAATACGTGGCCACCAAGCAGCAGGAAAATGCCCGCACGCTGCTCTCGTCGCGGCAGTTGCGCTCGATCCGCAACGAACTCGACATCCTCAAGCGGCGTTTCCCGGCCGGGCCGG
>CAJCBL010000304.1 GCA_903960515.1 uncultured Verrucomicrobiota bacterium | reverse complement strand
TTGCACGCGATTCCAAGTGCAGATCGCGTGCAAGCACGCTCCTACGGCGGACACCTAAGCCGTGATCATGCAGGCCGACGGCATTAGGTCCGACCTGCACTCGGAATGCATGGTCACACCTGAGCATTTCCGCTCTCGGCGATCCCCGGCGTCGCGCGGGTCGCCGGTTGCCGGTGGTCCCTCCTCCTTTGGGCCGTTCATTCTCGATCCTCGCGCCCCGCTCCTGGCTTCATTTTCTGAGATCCGGACGCGGGACACTCGCCCGTTCACTGCAGCTTGGGCGCCAGTTTGCTCAATACATTCTTGGCCGCCTGCAGCGGCTCTCGCGTGCCCAAGCCGGCGGGATTCTCTCCGGTGTGCACCGACGACACTGTCCTTAGTTGGTTCAGCACGAAGCAGTAGTCGTTGTTGACCATCAACCCGAGCAGTTCGCCCGTTTTGCTGAACACCAGGTCGCCGGTGTGCGGCGAGAACTCGCCGAAGAGGCGCTTGAAAAACCGGTTGTCCATCTGCACGTAGCGCGCCGCCGTCGGGTCGAGCTTGAACGGGATCTCGCCGTAATACTTCCCGGTGGCGCCGATGAGCACGGCCTCCGGATACTTGAAGGGGTCGGCCGCCATCGGGTAGATCTTCACCCCCAGGGAGGCGGCGCGCACCGCGTCCACCGGGATAAGCACTACATGCGGGTCCAGCGCGTGGAAGGCGAACTCGCCCACCGGCACTTCGGCCCCAGCGCGCTTGAGCACCCCGCGCACGATCTCGAAATCCACCGGCGAGCCGGCGAGGTCGAAGGGAGTGTCGCCGGAGTGCAGCAACGCGTAGACATGGGCCCCGTCGGATACCAGCACGGTGCGCGCCGAGCGCTCCACGGTGAGCGGCCCCAGCAGCACGGTGCGCCGGGCGATGCTGTCGACGGCGAACTGGTTGGCTACGAAGTCGCTGTAGAGAGTATTGGGATTGATCGGGCGGTTGTCGCGGATCTCGCGGGTGAGCTCGCCGGACTTCTCGGCGAGTTTGCCCACGCCCTCGGCGAGCACTCCGGCCTGCGCCTGGATCTGCTGCTTTTCCTCGCGTACCACGGCCACCTCCTCGCGCATCTGCTCGATGTTTTCGCGCAGCAGGCCGCGCTCCTGCTCGGCCACCTTCACGGCTACGTGGAGGTTCTCGATCTCGCCGCGGGCGGCGGCGTGTTTCTGCTCGAGGGAGGCCATGGCCTCCTTTTGATCCCGCGACTGCTGCTCGCGCAGCTCGAGGTCGCGCTGCAACTGGGCGAGGCGGATGCGGCTGGCTTCGAGATCGCGGGCCTTGGCGGCGGCCTCGGCGGAGAGGGCTGCGGCGTTGGCTTGGGTAGTAGAAAGATCCTGCTGGAGCCGACCCTTCTCGCCCTCGAGACCGGCCACCTGTTTCTCGCGCTGCTGGAGATTCTGGGCGGTGGTGGTGAGCTGGGTATGGAGCTCCTCGCGGGCGGCCTGTTCGTCGGCCAGAGAGAGGCGCATGACCTCGACCAGCTCGTTGGCCGGGCCGGCGCCCTCTCCGGGCTGGGCCGCAGAGGCGGTGGCCAGCGGCTGGTTGTGCGGGGGCTCTACCTGTTCCCACTTCGTGAGTGCGAGGAGGTTGAGCAGGAGAAAATCGCAGAGTATGAGCAGGAGGGTTTTGTTCATGCGGCAATCCGCACCGGGCGCGGTTTGATCTTACGTGATCCGTGTTTCCAGATTCTTGGCACTTGGTCGTAGGTCGCTCGACTCGCGTCCCTTTTCTCTCAAACCGCCCCTCAGGCGGCCGGTTTCACCGGCACTGCATTCTGGCTCTCCAGGATGAGCTTCTTCTTGTAGGGCCGCACATTGCGGATCTTCACCATCGCCACGCAGGTGATACCGAAAAGGTTCGAGGAGTAGGCGGCCAGCAGGTTGGGGTCGATGACCTTGAGCACCTGCAACACCAGAGCGGTGGCCGTACCGGCGATACCCACATAGAGGCCGGCGTCGAAGAGGTTCTCCTCGTTCTCCATCAAGCGCAGCTTGAGCAGGCTGGGCACGGGCTGCCGCTCGATTTCACGCATCTTCAGCAGGCAGATCCAGTAAACCATCACCTGCAGCGCCGCGAAGAACAAGATGGTGACAATCGTGGACAGGCCCACCGGCGACGCATCCGGCTGCCCGGCTTGCACCTGCCCGATCATGCTGAGCGCCGGGATGCTCACCTGCAACAGGTCGGCCGGAGGGCTGCCACGCAGCAGATACGGCTCGCTGAGCACAAAGAGCACTCCGGAGAACACGAGCGCCATCACGCCGCTCTTGGCGTGCATGAGGGTGCGGTTCGTCGCCGAGAGCACCGGGCCCACCACGGCGCGGTCGAGTGCGCGGAAGACAAACCACACACCGGTGAAGAAACAGAGGTATTTGAGCAGGGTCATGAGAGTTGGATATCGGAGACTGAGCGAGGCAAAGGTGTCCCAGGCCAGGAGCGAATCGGGGTTCACCGGCACCTGGCGGCGCACCAGCTGGCGCACAGCGCCCTCCCCTTCGCGCAACGCCGCTTCGAGGCCGGCCACCCCGCCCTTGCCAAAGCTGAGCGCGTAGCGGGTCACGCCGTCGGGGGCACGGCCCTGCAGCGAGGCCGAATAGAGCACCGGCATCGAATCCGGCGATACGCGCAGCAACTGTGCAAACTCGCCGGCGGTCTTCAGGTCGGGGCACACCCGCAGCCACTCGCCCAGTTGCACCCAGTTGAGCCTGCGAGCGAGGGAGAGCAGGTCGTAGTAGAAATCTTCGATCGGCTCCAGGTCCTTAGCCTCGACAGCCGCCTCGGCACGGGCCCGAACCTCGCGCCCCAGCGTATCGGAGAGCCAGTTGCCCTGCTGCAGCAGGGCGGTCATCAGGATGGTGGCCTCCAGCGGCTGCCCGCCGGCGCGGCGCGCGGGGATGAAACGCCGGGCCCGGTCGATCTCCGCAGTGCCCAGCAGCGACTTAACGGCGGCGGAACGCGAGTTGGCCAGGTAATCGCGCACGGCCTGGCGCTGCCTAGCCGGCAGAAACTCCTGAATGGCCGGCATGGACACCGCCGCAGCCGCGCCGGGCGACGGTGTGCGCCCGGCAAACACCTGTTCGAGATAGGGGTCCAGGCCGCCCCAGGGGACGAGCTCGGGCTGGCGCCGCGCATCGGCGGCCAGGGCGCTGGCCAACTGCTCGGCCCCGGGAAGGGCGAGTTTTTTGGCGGCGGCGCCCACCAGACTGGCGGGTCCAAGCTTGTCGGACTCGCGCAAAGTCTGCCCGTATTCGACCAGCGTGGGCGAGCCGGCGCCGGCCTCGCGTAGCAGCAACGGGCTCACCGATTTCACCTGCACCGGCAGCAACCAGCCGGCGGCGACAAGCGCCGCCCCCGCGACGATCAGCCAGATGGGCTCGCCCCGGTTGCCCGCCAGCCAGTCGCCGAGCGAGAGTTTCATAGAGGGCGAGAGTGGCACGGATGCGGAAGGCGGAACAGTTTTAATTTGCGGCGGTTGGCGCCGTCGGCACCGTCTCGCCCTCGGACCCATGCTCTTGCCGATTGTTCGATTCAACCAGCCCGTATTGCGTAAAAAAGGCGCACCAATCACCGCCTTCAACGCCGCCCTGCGAAAGCTCGCCGAGAACATGGTCGAGACCATGTACGAGGCCGAGGGCATCGGGCTGGCCGCCCAGCAGGTGGGCCAGGCCATCCAGTTTTGCGTGGTCGACCTGCGCCCTGCCGACGCCGAGTTCGACTGGATGCTCGACGGCCGCAAGCCCCCGCTCGACCTCTGCATGCCCATGGCCATCGCCAACCCCAAGATCACCATACTGCCCGGCAAGGAGACCAGCTACGAGGAGGGGTGCCTCTCCTTCCCCGGTATCCGCGGCGACGTGATCCGCCCCGACTCCATCCGGCTCGAGTTCCAGGATCTTGAAGGCACCGCGCATGTGCTCGTCTGCGACGGCCTGTTCTCGCGCTGTATCCAGCACGAGGCCGACCACCTCAACGGAGTGCTCTTCATCGACCAGATGGCCAAGCGCGTCCTGCTCGACATCAAGCCCGAGCTCAAGGAACTGGAGAAGGAGACGAAGGCCGCGACCAAGAAGCAGGCCAAGTAACACGCACCAAGGCAGGGTGCTTGCCCGCGCCCGACCATCCAGTTGAACCAAGCCGCCCAGCGTCTCGCCTCCCGCCTTCAGCGGCCCCCAGCGTCTCGGGATTCAGCGTTCAGTTTTCAGCCTTCAGCCTTCTCCCTTCAGCCTTCTTTCCCTCCATGTCCATCGCAACCCGCACCGGCGACAACGGCACCACCGCCCTGCTCTACGGCCAGCGCGTGCCCAAGGATCACCCCCAGATCGAGGCCATCGGCAACCTCGACGAACTCAGCGCCGCCCTCGGCCTAGCCAAGGCGCACTGCCCCCATGCCGGCCGCCGCGCCGAGATCGAGCGTGCACAGAAGGACCTCGTAGCCTTCATGGGCGAAGTCGTCTGCGCGGAGAGCGACACCGCTCGGTACGCACAATCCAAGTTCGAGAAAATCGACGAGACCATGCTCGCCCGGCTCGACGCCGGAGTTGCCTCGATCGAGGCCAAGAACGTGAAGTTCGACGGCTGGGCCACTCCCGGCGCCAATCTCCACGCCGCCGCCCTCGACCACGCCCGCACCATCGCCCGGCGGGCCGAGCGCCGCTTGTACTCGCTCGCTCAACACGGCCGCACCCTGCGCCCGCTGCTCATGCAGTACATCAACCGCCTCTCCGATCTGCTCTGGCTGATGGCCCGCGAAGCGGAGAACTGAACGGCGTGACCGGGATAATCCCGGTCTGGCTCTCCTGCCGCAGGGTCTTTAGCCACAGACGGCTCCCGGGTGCCAAAGACCGGATCGATTTCGGGGAATCATAAAGATTCGTACGACGATGGTGGCCCCGGAAAGGCTGGGGGCCTCCCGGTGTCAAACAGGCCAGTACGATGCGCGTTCGGCAAACAGCGTGCCTGAACACAGCGGCTTCACCCTGTCTGCTGCCTGCCCTCGGCCTTGAGCCCTTCAGCCTTCAGCCTGCCCCCCTTCCGCCAGCGGGCTACTTCTAAACTAAACGCGCTTCTCACACATCCGCGTTGGGAGAATCCGTACAAACGACTATCCTCCCGGGCATGCACAGAGATGCGCCACCGGGCATTGGATATCCCTGGGGCCTGCCGGGCGTCGGGAATTTTCCTGAAAACGACATCTTCAGAAACGCCACTTAAACCGATTACTACCCTGGTGCCTGGATAGACTTGATGGTCCCAAAATCGCGAAACATGCCCAAAAACGCCAAAGCCCGACAAGGCTCCTCGCGCCCCGGATTGCGGGGATAAACCGCCGCCACTCCCCTTCCACCCGGCCCTTGGCACCGACAACTCTGTCGCCCCACCCGCTGTACCAAACGCCGCCCAGCGCTTCCCTCCCCCGCCATCCACCGCCGCCTGGCCCTGAGCCGGCTGCGGAGCGCCCCCCGCCCAACCCAGCGCCCCCCTTTGATCTATGAATACTACCCGCGTCCTTCTGCTTGCCGCCTGCCTCGCGGTTGCAGCCCTCGCCCAGCCCGTATCCACTCCTCCGCAGCCCGGACCGGCTCTCCAACGGCTGCAAATCCGGCACGGTGACTGGACCTACGTCCAAGAATTCCGCGAGACTCCTGTATGGACGGCCGGCAAGACCACCGGCACCGCCACCACCAGGCCCACCCTCGCAGGTTTCGGCTCCGAGACCACCTTCACCGAACCGGCACCATGGGGCTCGCGACAGCGAACCGAGACCAACTGGCTCGACCCCAGAACCAACGACATCGGCTACGTGCTCCTGGGCAACGACGGTCGCGTGGAACAGGGCATCTGCGTATTCACCGGCGACTCGTGGACTTGGCAGGGCACTTTCCCGGCCGTTGGAACCTACTGGAAGACCCGAGGCAAGGGCACCTTCTCGGCCGACCATAACACCTTCACCCAGACCGGTGAAATCTCACAGGACGGCAACGTGTGGATACCGGCCTTCACCCGCACCGCCACCCGGGCCGCCCCGCCGCAACCGGTCGCCGCCCCCGGCCCGGAGGTGGCCCAGGCTGAACTGCTCGCCCTCGAAAACGAATGGGCCAAGGCCTACCTCACGCGCGACCTACCGGCCCTCGACCGCATCGAAGCCGACGACTGGGCCTATACCGCCCCGTCGGGGGAAGTGATCCCGAAAACCCGTGACATCGCCGAGGTAGCTTCCGGCAGCACCACCGCCGCCGAGTTCGTCCTCTCCGACCTTAAGGTCCGCGTCTACGGCGACACCGCCATCGTCACCGGCCGCCAGCAGAAAGTCGCCCCCCAGGGCGGCAAGGACGCCGGCGGAGTGCTCCAGCTTACCGATACTTGGCGGCGCAGCGACGGCCGTTGGCGCTGCCACGCCACCCACCTCTCCCGCATCGTCCCTCCGCTCGACACCACCGCCATCCGCCGCGACGTGCTCCAGTTGATCCAAGGTATGCGCGCGGCCCAGGAACGCCTCGACGCAGCAGCGGCCCTGTCCTGCCACGCCAACCTCACCAGCTATCTCTGGACCGACATCGACGGCTCGCTCCACAGGTTCGCCGATACCCGGGACCGCTGGGCCGACTTCCTGGCGGGCTGCGCCCAACTCCGCTTCACTACCAAACGAGAAGAGGTCGAAGTGATCGACTCCGACAACGCGCTCTACCTCTGGCACGGTGCCGTGGATAGCACATCCAAGGACGGCCTGCCCTCGCATCACGACTCATGGACCTCGTGCTACCTCGTGCGGCGCAGCAACGGCACCTGGCAGATCATCGGAGGCCAGGAGTCGTCTGCTCCGCTGCCACCGCCGCCCCTGCCGCCCCCTTCGATTCCCGGCCCGGCGGTAGGCGCCGCCGAGGCCCGCAACGCCCTCGAGGCCTACGTCACCGGTTTCTGGAGCAAACGCGACCCCGAGGCGCTCGCCCGCGCGCTGACGCCGACGATGATCTACCACCGCAATGGCGAACTCCGGCCCGGCGCGCCGGCCGATCACTTGGGATACCTGACGGGGTTTGGCGGCGCCTTCCCCGATCTCACCGGGAGTATCGACACCTTCACCTTTGCCGATGGCATCGGAGCCGCCTCGGTCACCTGGACAGGCACGCACACCGGCGAACTCGCCGCCACCGCCGGAAGCGCCCCCGTGCCGCCCACCGGCCGCAAGGTGACGATCGCCACGAACTATGTATTCCGCGTTGAGGCGGGTCGCATCGTGGAGTTGTGGGAAACATGGGACGAAGGATCCCTGCACCTGAGCCTCACCCAACCCACGCAGCAACCGGCGGCACCATGAAACGCGCCTCCTGTGCCTCCGCCGGCTAGAAGAGCAGAGCGATCGGGCTCAATCCCGTTCGCCCTACTCTGCTCGTAACCATTCCGTGCTTGCACGCGATTCAGAGCGCAGATCGCGTGCGAGCAAGCTCCTACGGCGGACACCGGAATTCGGGCACCGCCATAGTGCAAAGCGGTGCGGTTGCATGCTCACGGCTCAGTAATCGTACGGCCCACGGAAGGCCTGATCGATCGCCCGGCGCTCGCGCTTGGTGGGGCGTCCCTCGCCATGCGGCCGCGCCAGCAAATTCTGGACTTGCCGCTCGCGTCCGCGCTCCCGCTCCTCCGGAGCCGTGATGTCCTCAAGGTAAGGTGCCAGCTCCGCATGGGCCACGCGATGATCCAGCACTTGCCCGATCCGCAAGGTGCGTGTCCATCCTCCCAGGTTGATCGTCACCGTCTGCCCGGTGCGCACCTCTCGTGCCGGGCGGGCGTGCTGGCCGTCCACCGTCACCTTCCCTCCACGACACGCCTCGGTGGCCTGTGCCCGGGTCTTGTACACGCGCACACACCAAAGCCACTTGTCCAAGCGGACTTCGATCGGGGCGGCGGGCGTGGGCGCGTGGGCAGTCGACATCTGAAGCTACGCCAGTCTCTGCGCAAAGGGCGTAGAGGCGCAATCCGGGTTTTCGCCGCCGCCTGGGCGCTGCCATGGGCGAGCTTCACGCCCCGCGCGGCCGGCGACAGTGATTAGAAATGACGTCGCGCCTGATCAAGGAGCGGGCCGCCGAGCCGCCGGCCCCCTCCCTCGGCTACCGCCCGCCTCGCACCAGCGCCCAGAGCTGGCGGGCCTTGCCGATGAGCTCCTTCAACACCTCGGGGGTTACAGCCTGCTTGGGATCGTCGCCGAGTCCATGGCTCGGTGACACATGGCTCTCGATGCACAGGCCGTCGGCCCCGTAGGCGATCGCCGCCAGCGCGGCAGCCGGCACATAGCTGGCGCGCCCCACCGAGTGCGAGGGGTCGACTACAACCGGCGCCCAAGTGCGCTCCTTCAACAGCGGCACTATGCTCTCGTCGGGATGGCTGCGGTATCCGTCGAGCGTGGGCGCGGTGCCTCGCGGGCAGAGGATCACGTTGGGGTTGCCGAAGCTCACGATGTACTCGGCGGCCGATACAAACTCGGCGATCGGCCCCATGTGCAGGCCGCGCTTGAGGAGCACCGCGGTGTCGCGCCCGGCGATGGCGCGGCCGATCTGCTGGAGCAGCGAATAGTTGAGGGCGTTGCGCGCGCCCACCTGCAGGGTGTGCACGCCGGCGGCGAGGGCCAGGCGGAGCTGGTGCTCATCCATCACCTCGGCGTCGACCGGCAGGCCGGTGCGGCGCGAGGCCTCCATGAGGATGTCGAGCGACCTGTCGTCGCCCTGGAACGAGTACGGATTGGAGCGCGGCTTCCACACCCCTCCGCGCAGCGCGTGGGCGCCGGCCTCCTTCACCGCGGCGGCCGTCTCGTAGAAATAGTTCGGATTCTTCGGGTCGATCGTGCACTGCCCCGCGATGACAAAGAGCTCCCGCCCGAGAGTCACCCCGCCGATGCGGATCGAGTGGTGGGCGAGATCGGAGCGGACGTCCATCAGCTTGAACGGCGACTGGATGCGGTCGACGCGGTCTACGTAGGCCAGGCCCTCCAGCCGGTTGATCATGAGCTCGTCGCGCTCGTCGCCCACGATGGCGTAGATCGAGCGCACCGCACCAATGATCGGCTGGATACGGCAGCCAAACTCCGCAACAACGGAGGTGACTTCGGCGAGCTGGGCGGGGCTGAGTTCCTTGCCTTTGGGGAGGATCATGGCGGTGGGCCGCTACGATGAGCACCGTAGCGGTGCAGGCAATGCCGGGGTCGGCCTGGCGGTTTCGTTTTCGAAAGGCCGCTTTTCGAAAGGCCGCGGTTTCCCCTGATCTTGTGGCGATTTCGTGGCGATTTCTTCAGCCCGTTTTCGGTCGGATCGGACCGATCGGGCTGATCGGGCCGATCGGGCCGCTCACCTGGCACCGCCCATCGGCTTCCTCCTTCCTTCAGCTTTCAGCTTTCAGCCGCCTTCCTACCGCAGCGCGGCGGCAAACTCCGGCGGCAGTTCGGCCTTCGCCGAGAAACTCCAGCTCCGGCCGGCCCAGGTGTAGTGCACCTGGGTCTCCAACGAGTGGAGAAACATCCGCTTCTCCTTGCTCGCCTTCGTAAACTCCCGGTTGCGCCGGAAATCTCCGTAGGTCTGGTCGCCTACGATGGGCAGATGGCGCTTGGCGCACTGCACCCGCAACTGGTGCGTGCGACCGGTGTGCGGCTTGAGCTCCAGCAACGTCAGCGGTTGCGCGCCGTGGCTGCCTCGCAGCACCCGGCATTCGCTCTCGGCCGGAATGTGTCCGCCCGCTGCAGACGAGCGCACCACCCCGCCCTTGCGCTCTACGGCAAGCCGGTCGCGCCACACTTCGCGCGGCACCCGCGGGGTGCCGAAGACCAGCGCGGCGTAGGTCTTCGCGATGGCCTTGCGCTGGAACTGCGCCTTCACATCGGTGGCCAGCCGGCCGTCGGCAGCTACGAGGATCACGCCCGAGGTGGAGGAATCCAGCCGGTTGAGCAGCCAGAGCCGGCGCACGTCGCCGCTGGCGGTATCCTTCCAAGTATAACACTCGTCCTTGAGATCGTACTCCGCTCCGAGCAGGGCCCGGGTGCGTTCCTTGCCGTCCTCGTTGGGGTGAGAGAGCACGCCGGCGGGTTTGGCGAGCGCGCCCAGCCCGTTGGAGTCGTGGCCGAGCACCACCACTCCGTCGCCCAGCGGCAGGGTTTTCCAGAAACTGGAGGGGATCGCGCTCACCAGTAGTAGAAGCCGAAGGTGATCTCCTGCTCTGTGCCAAGCACCGCCACCATCTCCTTGGTCCAAGGACGATAGGGCGCGCGAGCCCGGATCGCATCCAGACAAATGTAGGTGGCGATCCGCCCGGCCTTGTCCTCTCCCAGCACCTCGATGATCTGCGAAATATCGCCTTGGGAGTTGAGCTTGAAGTGCACCGTGACGACGGAGCGCGAGGGCGGATAGGTCGTCATGTGGTCGACCAACTTGTGCCATTGGGCATCGATGGTTTCGACGAGTTCCTGCAAGTAGTCGCCAAACTCCGAAAACTTTGCATCCACCCCGATGACACCGACGTTGTCGGTGGAAAGCGGCTGGTTGGCCAGAACCGCCGGACGCACATTCTGCAGCTTCGGGCGCGGGCGAGGGGCGGGCCGTCCGGGCGAACCGGGTACCCCTCCTCCATTCGTCGCCACGGAGAGCAGGGCCTTCTCGGTGCCGTCGGCCTTGCCTTCGGTTTTCTTGTCGATGTCGGGCTTGTCGCCGGGCGTCGTGCCGATGGCCGTGCCCAGACCCTCGGGATTGTCGCCGGTGATCTTCTCGAAGCCGGGCAGCGGCGCCTCGGCCTTGGGCTGGGCGGTCGCCCCGATCACCACTGCCTGCATACCGGTGCCGTTCTGCCCGTTGGCGCCCGCCGCCGGCAGGGACTCGTACGCCCGTTCGTGGGAACCGGTGACAATCGCCGTCGAGTCCTCCACCTCGCCCTTGGTCATCGGGCGGTCGTTGTGGTCCTTCCCGGGTTCGGGTTGGGCGGACTGCTGGTTGCGTGCGCCAAAGCTGTCGGTCTTGCCGGGGTCATTCTCCGGGGCGTCTGGGTTGACCTCGACAAAGCGTTTCGGCTGGGGCGGGGGCGTCTCGTCGGCAAGCATGAGTGTCAGCTCCTGCTTGTCATACTTCGCACGCAGATCGGCGACATCCTCAACCGGCACCTCGACGCTCTCAGGAATCTCCCGAATCATGACGACGGCCAGCAGATGGATGAGCACCGTGCCGGCCAAGCCGACGATCATCGGCCAACGCTCAGACGCCGCTTCTTCGCGGCGACGGCGCTCGGCGGCGATCTCCTCGGGCAATTGCGGCGGCAGGGTGTCGATCATCGGGTTGGTATCCTGTGCTCCAAGCTCACAGGGTCGGCGTCAGACCCGCGCGGGCCAGCAATTGTTGCGTCTCATCGGCGGGCAGACCGATGATGTTCGTCAGCGAGCCGGTGTAGCGCTCGATAATGAGCTCGCCGCCATCCTGGATACCGTAGGCGCCCGCCTTGTCCAGCGGGTGGCAGCCGGCGAAGTAGCGCTCGATCAGCGCCTCGTCGAGAGCACGGAAAGTCACCCGGCTCTCGATACCGATGGCCTCAAAGAACGAGGGCGAACGCACCACCACCGCCGTGAATACCGAATGCGTGCGCCCGGAGAGCCGCAGCAGCATCGCCCTCGCATCGGCGAGGTCGGCCGGTTTGTGGAAGACTTCGCCTTCGAGAAACACCGTGGTGTCGGCACCCAGCACCACGGCGTCGCGATGGCGGGCGGCCACCCAGTCGGCCTTGAGTGCGGCGTTGTGCGTAACCATCGCGCGGGGATCCTCGGTGGCCGCCGGCTCGTGCTCCTGCACCTCCGCCGGCACCACCGCGAAGATGAAGCCCAGCCGCGCGAGGATTTCGTGGCGACGAGGCGAGGCGGAAGCGAGGATGAGCGGGCGGTACATGGAGGAGATGTGGCGGGCGCAGCGGTCAGGTTACAGGCCCAGGGCCGCGGCGCGCCAGCGCTTTTCCGCGTTTGCGCCAGCGGTGCCACTACCGATGCCCCCGGCGACTCGGGCCCCACCAGCCCAAAGCCGCCACGGACAGCGACTAGATCGAGACCCGTGCAACGGCCACGCACCCCACTTCTCCGCCCCGAGGCACAGTCTCCTGTTGCCCACTTCCCGAATCTCCGTGTCCTCCTCTCCCTCAGTGTCCCCTGTGACCCAATCTTTCCTCTGAGATGAAAATCGGCCTCGCGCAGCTCAACACCACCGTCGGCGACCTCGACGCCAACCGCCGCCGTATCCTCGACGCCTACCGCGACCTCGTTGCCCGCGGCGCCGAGCTGGTAGTCACTCCAGAGCTCATCGTAACCGGCTACCCGCCCCGCGATCTGCTGCTGCGTCGCCGCTTTGTGGAGGACGCCGAGGCTTCGCTCTCGGCCCTGGCAGCGGAGATCGGCGAAGTGCCGGCGTTGATCGGCTGCGTGGCGGCAAACACCACCGGCCAGGGGCGCCCCTGCTTCAACGCCGCCGCCTTCTGCCACCGCGGGCGCGTCGTGGCACTGGCGCACAAATGCCTGCTGCCCACCTACGACGTATTCGACGAGGACCGCTACTTCGAGCCGGCCACCGAGCCGCTGGTGGTCGAGCACTCCGGTCTCCGCATCGGCATCACTATTTGCGAGGATATCTGGACACACCCGTCGGTAGCCACCCGCCGGCTCTACCGCGGCCAGAGCCCGCTCGCCCAGCTCGCCAGCCAGGGTTGCGACCTCATGGTCAACCTCTCCGCCAGCCCGTGGTACCACGGCAAGGGCGATGTGCGCACCCGCCTGGTGGCCGACGCCGCTCGCGCCCTCGGCTGCCCGGTGGTCTACTGCAACGCCGTGGGCGGCAACGACGAGCTCATCTTCGACGGCCGCAGCGTAGTGGCCGCTACGGACGGCACGGTCTTGGCCGGCTTGCCGGCCTTCCGCGAGGCGAGCGAGATCGTAGACCTCTCCCGCTCCCCCCCCGCCTCGGCGGCCACGGCCGTCGCACCCTCCTTCGCGCAGGAGGAAATGAAGGACGTGTTCGAGGCCCTCGTACTCGGGCTGCGCGACTACGCACACAAGAGCGGCTTCAAGCGGGCGCTCGTCGCCCTCAGCGGCGGCATCGACTCGGCGGTGGTCGCAGTGGTCGCCGCAGCGGCGTTTGGCCCGGAGAACGTAACCGGCGTGAGCCTGCCCTCCGCGATCTCCAGCCAGCACTCCCGCGACGACGCCCGGCTCCTCGCCTCCAACCTTCGGATGCCGTTTCACACCATCGCCATCGCCGAGGCGGTGGCCGCCACCGAGCAGGCGCTGGGCCCGCTCTTTGCCGGCCTCCCTCGCGATGTAGCCGAGGAGAACATCCAAGCGCGTACCCGCGGAGTGCTGATGATGGCGCTCTCCAACAAGTTCAACGCCCTGCTGCTCACCACCGGCAACAAGAGCGAGGTGGCCGTGGGCTACTGCACGCTCTACGGCGACATGTGCGGCGGCCTCGCGGTGATCTCCGACGTCTTCAAGATGCAGGTCTACGCCCTCTCGCGCTGGATCAACGAGGGCTACAGCCGCACCCTCGGAGTTCCCGAAGGCGTGATACCGCTCTCCACCATCGAGAAGCCGCCCTCCGCCGAGCTGCGCCCCGACCAGAAGGACCAGGATTCGCTTCCTCCCTACGAACTGCTCGACCGCCTGCTGCACGGGTACGTGGAGGAGGGCCTCTCGCGGCGCGACCTCATCGCCCAGGGCTTCGACGCCGCAGTGGTCAACGACATCTGCCGCAAGGTCGACCTCAACGAATACAAGCGGAAGCAGGCTGCCCCCGGGCTGAAGATCACCCCGCTGGCCTTCGGTGTGGGCCGCCGCATCCCCCTGGTCCAGCGCTACGTGAGCTGAGCGCGAATGGCGTATATGATGAGAGAACGCCTAGGCTGGTGTAGGTGCGTGCTCGCACGCGCTAAGGCTTCATCCTGAACGCGAACGGGACTGGGCCCACTCCGGATCAAATACGGAGCGAGGGCCCGCCGGTTGACGCCAGTCGCCACCAACCCGTGCTGATGCAGGCTGGCGCCCTGAGCGTCGAGTCCCCGAGTCACACCACCGGCGATGGGGCCGGCAAGGCCCGAGCACACTCGCAGATCGGGGCGCTGGGTACTCAACAAAATGGGGAGGGGGCACTTTGCACCTGCCGGACGCAACGCGAGCAATCCCGCTCCACACCGGCCCTTCGCCTACGAAACCGCACAAAGCTCCTTAATACCGCGCCCAAGGTGCCGATACTGGCTTCCCACTCCATGTATCAATGCCCCCTCCGGCCCAACAAAGGTCCGCGCCGGTCGCCCGCGCTCGCATGGGCGTTGCTGTGCGCGGCCCTCTGTATGGCACCCTCGCTGGCGGCAGTGGGGCTCACTTCTGCACCGGCAGGCTACAACGAGGTAGGGGTACCCGCATTTGCTGTCTTCGGGCCCGAGGTGCTCGGGCTGGCCTCGCCTCCCACCGATTTGAAACTGCTGCCCGACGGCCGGGTGCTGGCGATCTCCCAGGGTGAGATCGCCGTGGGCGATGGGATGCGCTGGGAAACCTTTCGCCGGGCCGCCGGCAGCACCTGCTTGTTGGGCCGCAATATCGCCTGCGATACCGATGGCTCTCTGTACTCGGTGGTGGACGGGCAGTTCGCGCGTATCCGGTTCAAGGACGACTCCCATTGGGAAGCCGAGCCCGTGGCGAAACTGCCGCAGGCGGCCACCCAGGCCGGGGTGATGCCCACCAACCTGGCCGTTCTCGGCGACACCTGGTACTGGTATGGCAACAGCGGCTCCCTGGTGGTCTGGCGCCCGGGGCAGACACCGGCTGTCATCCAGCACCACCGCAGCATCGAGCGTGTGTTCATGCTAGCAGCCTGTCGGACTTCGAGTTTTGTTCAAAATAGTTGCATATTTTGTTGACAGGCAACGTCATGCGGTATTTTAATAGGCCATGGCCGCCCGCTTCTTCAATCTCGACCGACAGACCCCGATGCTCCTGCCCTGC
>CAJCBL010000303.1 GCA_903960515.1 uncultured Verrucomicrobiota bacterium | reverse complement strand
TTGTCGGCCGAGGAGACGATGGCCTGCGCGCCGCGCTGCAGGAGCGCCTGGGTGGCCTGGGCCAGTTCGGAGACGTTGGAGACGGTGGTCTCGTGCAGGACCAGTTTCCGGAGGCGGCAGACCGTGCGCAGCTTCTCCACGGAGAGCATGGAATTGACCTCCGCCGGGTTGAATACCGTGCCCACGGTGGTGAGACCGGGACGGTAGGCGGCGGCCATGGCGAGGAGTTTGTCCAGGGGCGGGTTGTCGTGGACTCCGGTGAGGTTGGCCGGCTGGCCCTTGGAGAAGAGCCCGAGCTTGGTCGGGTCGCTGCCGATGGTGAAGACCAGCGGCACTGTGGTGACTTTGTGGGCTCCGGTGATCAGCGCCGGTGTGGTGATGGTGAACACTAGGTCGGGCTGTGTTGCCAGGGCGGAGTCGAAGAGCTGGGGCAGCAGGCCGATCTCGCCCTGGGCGTTGAAGCGCTGGACGACAAAGTCTGTGCCCTCGACCAGGCCCGACTCGCGCAGGCCGCGCCACAGGCCCTGTTCAGCCAGGTCGAGGTCGGGGTTCTGCACGAGGTTGACGAGCGCGATGCGCGCCGGGCGGCCGAAGCGGGAGGCTACGTGGTGGAAAATGTTGGCCTCCTTGAGCAGCGCGGGAGGCAGCGTGATGCCGAGCTGGGCGGCGGCGGCGAGATCCACCGAGACGTCGGCGGCGGTGGAGGGGGTGAAGGGGATAGTCGCGGGGTTTTCGCCCAGCAGCACGCGTGCAGCGAGCAGGCCTCCGAGATGGCCGTTGCCCTCCGGCTTCACACCGCAGGCGAGCAGCGCCCCCAAGCCCATTCCCGATTCATCGTCGGCGAGAATGGGGATGTGGTGACGCCGGCATGTTGCTACAATGAGGGACTCCGCGCTCATGATGGAGTTGTCCCCTTCGAAAAAGAAGGCGTCGATGCCCGCCGCCATTACCGAGGTCAGGGCTTCGGCGACTTCGCTCGGGTTGTTGGCCGCGCGCAGGACCAGCTCGAAGCCGTACTTTTGCGCGAACGTCTGGGCTATGCGGACCTCCGTCATCACGTTGGGCTCGGAGGGGGTGTAGATCATGCCGATCTTCTTGATCTGGGGGAGAAGCTTGAGCAGCCAGGTGAAGCCGCCCTCCAGCGGGGCGGGCGCGATCGCCCCGGTGACGTTGGGCTGGTGATCGGTAACCGATTTTCCGGCACCCGCCCCGACCGGCTCGGTGACTTCGGCGAAGACCACCGGCTTGTCTTTCACCCGACCGCAGACGGCGGCGAGGGCCGGTGTGGAGAGGGAGAGGATGAGGTCCGCATCGGTGGAGTCCACGTTGAGCGCGATCTGCTGCATCATGGACATGTCGCCATTGGCATGGGTGATGGTGAGGCGCAGGTTCTTGCCTTCGATGAAGCCCTGCTCCTCCAGCGCCCGGCGCACGCCCACAATGGCCTCATCGAAGAGCTTGTGGGGCGTCATGTAGACGAGCTCGATCTTGTACATACGCCCGGGGGCGGGCTTGGCTGGCGCGGCGGCGGAGGCCACGATGGAGGCCGCGGCGGTGGCGGCTGGCGTGGGCGAGGCGGCACCACGGTCGCGCAGCTCGGGCGTGACGGTCCATTTCTCCGCGAAAGCCGCCAGCGTCTCCTGATTGAAGGTGAAGCGCTCGGGCACCACGTTGTCCACGCCGATGGTGCGCGCATCGGCGCCGCGCAGCAGGCGTGCGGAGAGCGCGGCTACGGTGTGGCCCACCTCGGGGTAGGATGCTCCAAGGCTGAACAGCGCCCCCCGGGCGGTGTCGGTGGGGTCGTTGGTGAACACCGGTATCCGGCTGGCTTTGGCAATGGCGGCGATGGCCCCTACGGAGGCGGTGGCTACGGTGTCGCCGCCAATCCAGATAGCGTCGACATCGCGGGCGAGCACCGCGCGTACGGCCTCGGGTACTTCGGAGGTGTTGCTGGCGTTGGCCTCGATGAGCTCCAGGCCCTGCGCCTTGCAGGCGGCGCGGGCCTTGTGCACGCAGGCCTCGGAATTGTGCTCGGAGGGGCTCCACACCACGCCTACGCGGCGCAGTTGCGGGCACATCTTCTGGGCGATGGCGAAGGCGTTGGCGACCGGTTGGAAGGTGCCGATGCCCACGAGGTGGGCCGGGTGCTGGTCGGGCGCGGTGCCGGTGACGCCCACGCCGGAGCCGTAGGGGTCGGTGACGGTGCCGAAGACGTGGAGGGTGCGGACGTCGCGGTTGGCGGCGGCCATGACCTGTAGGGCCGGGGTGCTGATGGTGATGATCTGGTCGTAGCTGCCGGATACGATGTCGCGGGCGATGGCGTTGGCGGTGGCGTAGTCGCCGGAGGCGTTGAAGCGCGCCAGCTTGATCGACTGGCCGTCGACAAAGCCGGCGGCGGCGAGGCCCTCGACCACGCCGCGCACCGAGTCGTCGATGAGCGCGGAGGAGGTGAATTGAAACAGCGCCACGCGGGGCGCCCGCTGGGCCGCTGGCCGGAGTTTCTGCCGACGGCCGAGGTCGGACCAAAGCAGAATGCCGGAGGCGACGGCGATGAGCGCCAGGCCCAGCCAAAGGTGTTTGAGATGGCGAAGCATGATCAGGGCCCGGGGGCGGGGGTTGGGATACGTGCGGTGAGAGTGAGGCGGTTGCTGTTGCCGTGGCGGCGATACGTCATGCCTGCCATTACTCGGCGGATGAAATGGATACCCAGCCCGCCCACCTGGCGCTGCTCAAGGCCGGCGGCGGTGTCGGGGATGGCGTGGGCGGTGGGATCGAAGGGCCGCCCGTCGTCCTCGATCTCGAGGCGCAGCAGCTCGCCTTCGTGCCAGAGGCGGAAGTGCACGGAGTGCTCGGCGGTGTCGGTAAACGCGTAGGACACCACGTTCACGAACCACTCCTCAAGGGCGAGGTTGAGGTTTACGACCAGGGGCGCGGGCCAGGCCGAGCGCTCGCTGAGCTCCGCGACCCAGCCTACGAGGCGGTCGAGCTCCTCGCGGCGGTTGGCCAGTGTGAGCTGGGCGTCGGGGGCGCGGGAAGGCTCGGCGGGTTTGGCGTCGGGGTAATGGGCCACGCGCATGGCCAGCAGGGTGATGTCGTCGGATTGTTCGGCACCGGCGGCATGGGCGTGTACGGCGGCCACGATCGCCTCGATCAGCGCCCTGGTCTTGGCGGAATGCTCACGGCGGACGAGGGCGAGCAGCCCGTCGTCGCCAAACATGGCGTTTACCGGGTCCATCGCCTCGGTGATCCCGTCGGTGAATAGCAACAGCGCGTCGCCATCCTCCAAGCGCACCGACTGGTTGAGGTAGTGGCTGCCGGGCATGGCGGCGAGGGCCGGGCCGGGTTTGCTTCGCAGGGTCTCCACGGTGCCGCCAGCGCGCAGGACCAGCGGCGGGTTGTGGCCCGCGTTGGCATAGGCCAGGTCGCCGGTGCGGAAGTTCAAGATACCGCAGAAGGCGGTGATGAACATGCAGGTGTCGTTGTGCTCGGCCAACTCGTTGTTGACCATCACGAGTGCGCGGGCCGGATCGCGCACGGCCTGGATGGAGGACTTGAGCAGAGTCTTGCCCACGGCCATGAGCAACGAGGCCGGTACGCCCTTGCCGGAGACATCGCCGATGGCCACGTAGAGGTGGTCGGCATCGAGAAGGGCGAAGTCGTAGAGGTCGCCGCCCACTTCCTTGGCCGGTTCGAGGCAGGCGTAGAGATCGAGATCGTGCCGCTGGGGGAAGGGAGGGAAGAGCTTGGGCACGATGCCGAGCTGGATCTGGTGGGCGATGGCGAGCTCGCTGGCGATCTTCTCCTTGGCGGCGGTGGTGGTGGTGAGCTGGTTGATGTAGGTGCGCAGATCGGTGCGCATCGCGGCGAAGCTCTCGGTGAGGCGGCCCACCTCGTCGCGCCGGCGCACGGGCGGCAGCGGGGTGTCGAACTCTCCGGCGGCGAGCTGGCGGGCGGCCACGGCGAGCCGGCGAAGCGGTACAGCCAGCGAATACGCGACGGCCACGGCGGCGATGAGCAACAGCAGCAGCCCGCCGGCGCCCACCAGGATGTTGATGCGGGTTTGCCGGGCGAGGGCGGCGAGCATCCGTTGCTCGGGTACGATCACGGCCATCGCCCAGCCGATCGAGGAGACCGGCCTGTGGTTGATGTAGGCGCGCTTGCCGTCGAGCGGGCGGCGGTAGAACCGCTGGCCGGGTTGGTCGAGCAGCATGCTCCAGGCGAGCTGGTTCAGCTCGGCGGTGGCCTCGGGCGTGGCCAGTGTTTCGGCGAGGCTGAAGACTGTCTCGCGCATCTCAACACGGCGGTCGGGGTGGGAGATGAAGACGCCCTGCTTGGAGAGCAAAACCGCCTCGCTCCCGGCGCCCAGAGCGAGTTTGCCCAGCATGTGGTGGATCCAGTCTAGGGGAAGGTCACCGGTGATCACGGCCACCACTCGCCCGGCGCGGCGCACCGGCGCTGAGTAGGTCACCATCCGGGTCTGCGATACCGGATCGAAGTAGGGCTCGCTCCACACCGGCCGCTGCAGTTGGCAGGGCAGGTAGAACCAGTCTTCCATGCAGTCGAGGTCCGGGCGGTCGCGGTCGGCCACGCGGATGGTCCCTTTGTCCCGGAAGCCGTAGAGGATCCGATAGCCCGCCCCGGACTCCGTCTCGGGCAGGGCCACGGCCATCCCGAAGAGGTGGGGCTGCGCACGGAGAGTCTGCTCGATCAAGGCCGTAACCGACGCGCGATCACCGGGCAGGAGCTCCCACGCCGTAGCGGCCGATTGGACTGCCGTCTCCGCGCGGCCGAGTTGGGCCTCGATATGGTTGACGGCGGCCAGGGTGAGGGCGTCGGCCAGGGCGCGCTGCTCCTCGATGCCGCGGCGGCGCTGGTCGAAGTGGCTCACAAGGAGTACGGCGAGAAGCACAAGGCCGGCGCCGCCCAGTATCAGCGCCGCCAGGCGCCAGACGAGGGAACGTTCAGCGGGCATTGCCGCGGGCCTCCGGAGTTACGAGAGCGTCGAAGGCTGGGACTGCGGGGAGGGCGCTCCCGTATTGGAGCAGTTCCGCCGCCTTGGCGTAGGCCTCGGGGGTGAGCAGCCCGAAGCGCCAGGTGTCGCCGGTGTCGGGAAAGATGGAGCGCAGGATCTCGGAGAGCATCCAGCGCATGTGAGGCCGGTTGGTGGGCAGGTTGTCCTTCTCGATGTAGCGCATCACCACGTCGAGGGTCTGCTCGGGGTTTGCGCGGGCGAAGCGCCAGCCGTCGAGCGAGGCGCGGGCGAAGGCGCGGCAGCGCCCGGGTTGATCCCGCCAGGCCTGCTCGGTGGTGTAGAGGCCGTCCTCCGGGAGGACGACCCCGTGTTCCCAGAGGTTGAAGACGGTTATGGCGTCGGGGCGCACGCCGTTCTGCATGAGCCGGTGGTATTCGTTGTAGCGCATCACAGCGCAGGCATCTACCCCCTGATGGAGGAACAGCGAGGGGGCGTAGTACTGGGGCACAAGCTCGGGTTGGATACCCTGGGTGCGGAAGAATGCCAGATAGGGCAGGCGCAGGTCGGCGCCCCAGAGGCTGATGCGGCGGTTCGCGAGGTCGGCCGGGCTGGCGATCGTCGTGGCCGGCGCGCTCGGGGGATGTTTCCAGGCGACGAGCGCGAAATTGCTGCGGTTGACCACCTGGGCGAGCAACACCAGCGGGACGCCGCTGCCCCGCTTCTCGATGGCGGTGGGCAGCATCGCTACGCAGAAATCGGCCCGGCCGGAGGCGAGCTCATCGCAGGGCGACACGTCCGGGCCGCCGCGGCGGATCTGCAGGTCGAGCCCTTCGCGGCGGTAGAAGCCCTGTTCGAGCGCCATGTAGTATCCGGCAAACTGGGCCTGGTGCTGCCAGAGCAGTACCAGCGACACGGGTACCGCCGGGGCGGAGGAGCCGGCGGGCAGGGGCTCCGGGAGCGGAGTCCCCGCTCGAACCGCGCCGGCGAGCAGCAGCAGCCAGGCTGTGAAACCGTCGCGTCCGAAGGGAAGTGAACGCGGGCGCATGTTCAGGGAGTCCGGCCGGGCGATACGGGGTGGGGCCTGCCGGCCCCCTCGGGAACACGCACGCGAGGCCGAAGGGAGACGGAAAATTGCATGAGATTGGGGAATACAGGCACGCACCTGGCACTTGCCATCAGGAGTTGGCGGCTACGCTGCCCGTCACCTATCGGGCCACCAGGGGTTGGCTTGAGCGATTCTTCCCGCGGGCTCGCCGGTTCTGCACGGTGAGCAGGAGGCGAGGAAACGGCGCCGCCGGAGGTGGGGTGTACTCGCGGCCGGGGGCCGAAGGCCTCGGCCGGGAAGCAGGGCGCAGCGAAGGCGGGAACCGGGCGCGCGTTTGTGCCGGGAAGATCGGTACGCAGCGCGGCGCCCTGGGCGGGCAGGTGCAGCCCAGCTAGGTTCGCGCCGAGGGAGGCGGTGCCGAGGCGGGCCAGCCCGCGAGGGCGGATCAAAGGGCGGCCGGGGAGCCGTCGGCCGCCAAGGGGTCTTCGCTCAGGGAGGCGAGGGGTACGGGGCCGGCGGGCAGGATGATGGTCATCACCGTGCCAAGACCGGGCCGGGTGTTGACGCGGATGAAGCCGTGCGCGGAGCGCACCAGGCGAGCCACGATGGAGAGCCCCAGGCCGGTGCCCTTGCCTGGCGCTTTGGTGGTGAAATAGGTCTCGAAGATACGCGGCAACACGTGGGCGGGGATGCCGCTGCCATGGTCGGCCACGGAGATGGCGACAAACGGGGGCGTGTTGTTGAACGACTCCACTCCGGAGTAGTGCATCTCGGGGCCGTTCACAAAAGTGGATACAGGAAGGGGGCGCGGGTAGAACTCGGCGGAGATGCGCACCGTCTGCGGGGCGTCGGTGCTCTGCAGGGCGTTGATGGCCAGGTTGAGCAGGGCCTGGAGCAGTTCGGTGCCTTGGAGGCCGGCGACGGCGTCCTCGGCGAGCGGATCGACCACGAGCAGGCTGCTCTTGAGCGAGGGATGGTTGCGCAGGAGTTGCTCGACCTCGGAGAGCACCTGGTTGACGGGGACCTGTTGGGGGTCGCGGCCCACACGGCTCATAAAGCGTAGGTAGCGGGCGGAGATGTCGCAGCAGGTATTCACCTGCTTGGAGATCGTGTGCAGGTGCGTACGGAAATCCTTGAGATCGTCGCCGGCGAGGCTGGTGGCGTCGGCGATGCGCTGGTGCAGGACGTCGACATAGCCGGCGATGATGGCCAGGGGGTTGTTGAGGTCGTGGATGACGCCGGCGTAGATCTCGTTGGCGGTGCGGGTGAGTTCCTCGCGCGAGAAGGAGTCGTGGAGCTGATCGGTGACGGTGCGCAGCCGCTCGGTGTTGGACTCCACGTTGTTGGCAATGGCGCGCAGGCGGTGGGCGCGGGCCACAGCCTCGCGCATGGTCGCGAGCTCGAAGGGCTTGCCCAGATAGTCGCAGGCGCCGCTGCGCATCGCCTGCTTGGCAGTCTCGAGCGACTCCTGGGCGGTGAGCATGATGACCTCGATGCGCGGATCCAGTTCCTTGATGCGCACGAGCAGTTCAAGGCCGCACCGGCGGCCGATGTGCAGGTCGAGCACGGCGATATGCACGGCGTGGTCGCGGACAAACTCCAGGGCGTCGGCGCAGTTGTCTACGGCGTATACAGAAAACTGGTTCTTGAAGACCATCCTCAGCGATGTGCGCGGCCCTTCCTCGTCGTCGACGACAAGCATGCAGGGGCGGGGCGGGCGGGGATCCATAAGGGGCGCGCTGAGGAAAAGCCCCCAGGCGCCGTAGTGCAAGACTGCTGTGCGGCAAATTCGGAGCCGGTCGACCCTGCCCGCAATGCCGCCGGGGCCCGGGCGGGGGCGGCAAGCTGGCGCCTCAGCGGCGACGCTGGTGCGACGGGAGTTTCGTACCTCGCGTCCGTACGGCGGGGAGCCGAAGCGGGCAGCGGCAAGAGAGCAGCGCGAATGAGCCGGCCGAGGACGGACCGCCGTTTGGCCGGCGGCTGGGCCGGCGGTGGCGCTCCGCGGGACGCCGCTTGGCAAGCGGCCCTACGGAGGGCCGGGGGCTCTGCGGTGAGATCCGGATTCCCGATCCCTTCACCACCGGGGACACGGAGCCCTGCACGGCTGCGCGGTGCAGCCACGCAGTGCGGGCGACGGTACCTGCGTTGGCTCCCGGGGGCTCGGAGGAATTGCCTGGATTTAGGCTGGCGGCTTGGGCAGCAGGCGGGCGACCAGCCAGACCAGCACCACTACAACCACGGCCAGGGCGGCCCAGAAGAGATAACGTGCGGCGGGACCTCCAAGATCGAATACCGAGAGCTGCGGCCCGGCGCCGGCGGTGCCGGCCTCAAGCGTGGCGGTGTGCTGCGGTGCGGCGAGCAGTCGGGGCGCGGCGAGCTGCAGATCGTAGCGGGGGGCGGCGCTGTCGGCTTTTCCGTAGAGCAGGGTGCAGCCGGCGGTCTCGGTGGCGCGGAAATGGAGCCGGCTCACCGGGAAGACCGCCTCGGCCTTGGTGGGGGCAAAGGGGGCGTTGTCGCCGTGGTCGAGTTCCACTGTGATGCGGCCGGTCTGGGGACGAGTTTGCAACGGAATCGTGAACACCGCCGGGTCGTCGCCGCTGCGGCGCTGGATGGCCAGCGAGCCCAGCACCCGGGGCCAGGGTTGACCGCGGGAATCCTCCATCCGCTCCACGACTACGGCGGTGCGGGCGAAGACCGGCTCGGCCACGGTGAGGCGCAGGCTGGTGATGGGCATGCCGGCCACGGGCAGCGCGAGATCCCAGCGGCCTACGCTGGGGCGCTGGGTGTCGGGGGCGGGGCTGAGGGTGAGGGGGGCGGTGCGCATCCGGGTGTTGCGTGCGAGCAGGTAGGGCACCTGGCGCTCGCCGCGGGCAAGGCGAAGGTCGGCGAGGTCGGGTCGGCAGAGGGCGAGAGCCTCGGCGTCGAGCTCCAGCACCTGGGCGCCGGCGGCGGTGAGGACTATGTTGCGACGGTATTGCCATTTGGAGGCGTCGAGCGGTCCACCGAATTCGGGTACATCCACGGGAAGCTGGGCGGGGCGGTAGGCGGGGTTGGCGGTGCGAGCATCGGCGGCGGCCGGGGCGGAGGGCAGCCGGCCCCAGTCGGAGGCGAAGGCGGCCACATCGTAGCGCGGGGCGGTGGCCCGGGGCGCGCCTGCCAGCAGAGTGTAGGTGCCGGCCGCCGGGGCCTCGAAGCCGACATCCACCCGGCGGAGACGGGCGACGACGCGCTCGACGGTGAGGGGCGGGCTGTCGCCATTGTCGATGACAAGCTCCAGGCGGGCGGTGGGCGAGGCGGTTTCCACCGGCAGGGCGAGCTGGGCGAAGCGGCGTTCGCCCGGAAGTTCGAGCCGGGCGAGGGTGCCGGAGGCGATGGTGGCCTCGACAATCGCATCCTCCTCCACCTGCTGGGTGGCGAGGCGCACTGCGCGCTGGAATACGCGTTCGCGCGGTTCGAGCACGAGCTGGGCGATGGGGCGGTGCTGGAGGCCGAGGTCGAGGGTAAGCCGGGTGGCGCCGGCCTCCTGCTCGGTGGCGACGATGGCTAGAGGCAGATCGACAAGCGTCTCCGCTTCGCCCGCACCGCTTTCGACGACTACGGCGGTGAGCGGGATGGGGGCGCTGCGCTCGTCCTCGATGGTGAGGCGCACGCTGCGGCCGCGGACCCCGTGCAGTTCGAGGGCGAGCTGCTCGGCGCCGCTGCGCATCCGGAAGATGAGGGCGGAGTCGGCCACGCGCTGCCAGCGGCCGCGCTCGTCCTGCACCTCGGCGGTGGCGCCCTTGATGAAGTCGGTGGCCGGGGTTTCGAGGCGGAGGCGTTGCAGGGGCTTCACCTCGGAGAGTGCGAACTCGACCACGGTGGAGTGCTCCGCCAGTCGCGGTTGCACGGTGACGCGCTCGGAGGAGGGGCGCACAGTGTTGCGCCGCACGAGGGCGAAGGGAAGCTCGGCGCCGTCGGGGCCTAGGAGGCGCAGGTCGGCGAGGTCGGCGCGTGCGGCGTCGAGGGTCTCCGCCGGCAGGGCGACGCGCAGCGGGCCGGCCTGGTCGATGGTGAGGCTCTGGCGGAATTCCCAGGCGGTGGAATCGAAGCCGGAGGCGAGGCTGGCGGCGGCCAGGGCGGCCAGCAGGGCGGCCAGCGGGGCGAGGAGGCGGAGCGGATTCACGATTTGGAGGCGGAGTTGCTGCGCAGGAAGCGCTGGAAGAGGAAGGAGGCGGCCAGGGCGACGACGGCCACGACAAAGAACGCGGCTATGCGGTAGATCTGGTCGAGGTTGGCGAAGTCAAAGAAGATCAACTTCACGAAGGCCACGCAGAGCAGCGCGATGGCCGCGTAGCGGGCGGCGCGTAGGTGTTGGCGGATACCGGCCAGGAGCAGTGCGAGGGCGAAGAGCGCCCAGGCGATGGTGTAGGACATGTCGCGGGCGAAGTTGCCGCTGAACTCCAGTCGTATCCAGGAGCCGGCGGGCGTGAAGTAGTCGGCGATCTCGAAGTTGACCAGGGCGAAGGCGAGGATGGTGCCCAGGGTGCCCAGTAGCGCGGGGGCGTTGACCCCCAAGACCTGGTTGCGCGGCGGGGCGAGGAGCCTCACCCCGGCAAAGCAGCACAGCGCCGCCGAGCCGTAGCTGAGCAGGATCCAGTTGAATACCGGGGTGGGGCTGCGCAGGGCATAGTGGAGCACCTCGGGGTTGAGGATGAGGCGGGCGAATACCGCCGCGAGCAGGGCCACTCCGGTGACTCGCAGGCCCGGATGCGGGATGCGGTGGAAGAGCCACAGCAGCGCCGCGCCCTCCAGCGCCCAGCCGATGGTGATCCAGTGGTGCGAGAACTGCAGCGGGAAGATCAGGGTGATGAAGAACAGCGTGGCCGCGCCGAACCAGGCGAGGCGGTTGAGCCGGAAGGGCGCCGCCGCCGGTATCTCGCGCAGCAGGACGATGAGCCCGAGCAGCGGTGGCAGGGCGCCGATGGCCGCCAGGGCGCCGGGTACGTCGTTGGGCCACACGCTCATCACCGCGCGGTGGATAAGGAAGAAGTGCAACGGCAGCGACAGCGCGGCCACCGCCCAGGGCACCTGTTTATCCAGCAGGCGGCGACGCAGGAAGAACGGCACTGCGAGGAAGCCCAGGCCGAAGGCGGCGAACCACGCGAGCGCGGTGGCCTTGTCGCCCAGGTAGGAGCGCTCGCCCCACCAGCAGTATTCGACCAGCAGGGTGCCGGCGAAGGCGGCGAGCACGGGAGTGCCCCGGCGAGCGACGGCGGCGATGCCGTAGAGCAGCACGCTCAGCAGCAGCACTACGCCGAAGATCATCGAGGGATCGGTGGGGTGGAGCTTGTAGACGAGCATCACCAGCAGCAGGAAGGGCAGGGCGGCGGTGGCATCTGGCAGATACGACGCCCAGACCGGCGGCACATCGGCCAGTTGCCCGGCGAAACGGCGCACCAGCCACACGGCGGCTGCGCAGAAGAAGATCGAGAAACCGGCGACAAGGAGCACCTCCAGGCCGCCGCCCACGACCGGGCCGGAAGGAAGTTGGGAGATGGCTACGGCGAGCACCAGCAGGGTGAGCAGCAGCGCGGCGCCCAGAGCGAGGAGCATTCGGGTGAGCGCGGCGGCGGCCAGGGCGAAGAGGTTGAGCAGCAGCACCACGGCCAGATCCACCAGCCGATCTCGTCGAGCTGGGCCAGCGGGATGAGCAGCACCAGCAGGCCCAGCGGAGGGAAGAGCGCGCTCCAGCGGCGGGCGTCGCAGCCGGGGTGTAACCGCTCCTGCACGAAGGGGAAAACGGAGTGCAGTGCCGCGGCCACCACAACAAAGCCCAGCGCCCAGGGTAGGAGCGCAGCGGTGACGGCGGTGTCGATCCAGATGGCGGCGGCGCCGAAGGACGCCAACCCGGCCACGAGGGAGACCCGGGCGAAGGGCCGGTGCAGCGCGCAGACGGCGAGCAGGGCGAGGTCGGCCAGGAGGATGTTGCCCAGTATCCAGCCGGCACGCTCGGCCACGGCGCTCAGGCTGGAGAAGTAGAGGGAGAAGCCGAGGGCCACGAAGGGCGGCAGCAGGGCTGAGGCGGAGAGCCAAGCGGAGGCGCGGTCCAGGCGGCGCGCTACGAATACCGCGAGGGCGAAGAGGGCGTTGAAGGCGACGAGCACGATGACTGCGGTGGGCAGTTTGGAGAGCTCGAAGAATTTGTCCGCCCAGCCGATCTCCATCGCCACGGTGCCCAGCGCCGCGAGAGCGGCCAAGTAGTCCCAGCGGCGGTGGAGCAGTACGGCGAGCAGTCCGAGGTCGAGCAGGGCGATGAAGCCGAAGAGGCCCGGCGGGTTGTCCACGCCGGTTGAAAGCATGATGGGGGTGAGGAAGCCGCCCAGCAGTCCGAGGATTGCCACGACCTGCGCCTCCAGTCGCACTGCGAGAAAGAAGGCGGTGACGGTAATCAACACCATGAGCGCGCTGGCTGGCAGGCCTTGGAAGAACTCGAACTTGTAGTAGGCGCGGCAGGCGAAGGTGACGGCGTAGAGCATCACGATGCCGGTGGCGGTGATCGACTGGCCGGTGGTGGCGAAATTGCGACGGATGCTCCACAGCCCACCTACGACCAGGCCGGCGGCGGTGAGGAAGCCCAGCGCGGCGCGCACCGCCGGAGGCAGCCAGCCGTGGGCGATCGAGTAGCGCAGAAAGAAGATCGCGGTAAGCAGGAGTGCCCCACCGCCGAGCCAGGCGAAGAGCTTCACGCCCATGAACTGCTCCAGGTTGAAGGCCGGCTCCGGCTCGGCGGGAATCGGCGGCGGCAGACGGTGGGCGGGTGACGACGGACGCGCTGCGGTAGGAGGTGGGCGGTTGTCGGTGGACTGTGGACTGTCGGTGGCCGGCGGTGGCGTGGTGGCCTCGCTGAATACCGTGTCGGGCAGCGGAGGGGCGATTTCCGGGGGCAGGGCGGGCGGGGTTGGCGCGAGCGGCTCGGCCGAATAGGAAGCGGCCGAAGGGACGGCAGCGACGGAGGCGAGCGGACCGCCTGAGGCAACGGCCGCCGGCACCGCGGCCGGAGTTGGTGGCACTGCGGCTGCGGCGGCCGGCTGTGCCGTGGCGGTGGCGACAGGAGCGCTCTCGGCCACGTGGCGTTTGTGAGCCTCGAATTCGCGCTCGAGTGACTTGAGCCGCGCATAGACTTCGGCGGCTTCCCGGCGGGCGCTGCTGGCCTTGACCAGCGCCACGATGGGCATGAGCAGCAGCAGCGCCGCCACCCCGAGTAGGACTATGATGATCAGAACTATTTCACCGTTCATAGAGTGCGCCACCGAGGCGTGGGAGCAGGTTTGCAGATGTCACCAAGGTGGCAAGCCAGCAGGGGGCTGCTAAGCGGTAACCATCCCTTAGTAGAGGCGTGCTCGCACGCGATTCAGAGCGCAGTTCGCGTGTAGTCACACTCCTGGGGCGAGCACCGAAATTCCGGCGCTGTCCGAGCGCGAAGCGGTGCGATTGCTTGATCACGGCTAAATCCTGAAACCGGCGACGATGACGATGGACAGAAAACGGACATGCCGGTAATCATCCGGTAACAATCCATGGCTACAGTGGCACCGATGAAAACAACCGCACTTCTCCCTTTTCACCTAAGCCTCCCGCGAGAGATCGGGTCGCTGCTCCTGCTGGGGGCCCTGTTGGCCGCCTCTCCCTGCGGGCTCGCGGGCAAGGCCGAGAATCCGTTCGACCGGATGACTCCGGTGCCGGCTGATCAGCCCATCCCTGCGGTGGATTTCTTCCGTCCGTCGCTGTTCTGTGATCCCAAACTTAACGACGATGGCACGATGTTCGCCGCTATCGTCACCGCTGGGGTGGACCGCAGGGAGTTGCTCGTGTATGATTTCGCCACTGCCAAATTCGACCGCCTTCATGGAGCCGGATCAAAGGATATCGACGGCTTCGACTGGCTCGACGACGAGCAGATTTTGTATTATGCGTCGGAGGACAAACGGTATCGCACCGGCATGTTTGTGGCCGAGGCACGGGATCTCAGCAATAACCGATTTCTCGATCTTCACAGTTATTCCATTGTGGTCGCTCGCCCGGAAAGCGCGCGCCTCAAGCCGATTATCTGGATCAGGAACTGCGCCTACAATTCGGGCAAGGACGGGGGCGTCCATCAGATCGATACTACAGTTTATTCGCGAAATGTTATCGCCGAGAGCGCATATATCGATCCCGGTAGCATCCTGCATGGAACAATGGCGAGTGTTTGCCGCACGTTCCCGGATGCCTCGCCCGGCACACCGATGTGGTACTCACCGGATCCCTCCGGCAACCTCGGCTACGCCTTCACTACTGAAGCCGGGGTCCAGCGTCTTTTGCGCTTGGTTGATGATAAATGGGTGCAAAGCCCGGCTGACCTAGAGGACCTTGAGGTGATCTCCGGAAGCTCCAAACCCAACGAGCTCATAGTGAAGGGGCCGCGTCAGGATGGGAAACCCTGCGCTCTGCAGTTTATGGATGCGGTAACGGGAAAATTGGGCGATGTGATCTGGCAGGATGACCGCTATGATCCGACCGGCTGCCGCATCTATAGGCATCCGGTTACCAAAGTCCTGCTTGGAATTCGCTTTGATCGAGGCATGCGCCAATCCATCTGGTTCGACAAAGGTTATCAGGCCATCCAGCAGTCGATCGAGAAGCTGCTCCCCGGGCAAGTGGTCGTGATCCTCGGGAGCGACAAGGCTGAGAAGCGGTTTTTTGTTTCTGCTTCTTCTGACCGCCAGCCGACCACCTACTATTCGATCGATTTGGAGAAGCGCACTCTGGGCCTGATCAAAAGTGAGGCACCGTGGTTGGACTCGGCTCGCATGCAGCCCACCAGCATGATCAACTATAAATCGCGCGACGGCATCGCTCTTGAGGGATATTTGACTCTCCCCGCAGGCGCCTCGAAGACGAACCCGGCACCGATGGTTGTGCTCCCGCACGGAGGTCCGTGGGTGCGTGATAGCTGGGGCTATGATGGCGAGGTGCAGTTTTTGGCGAGCCGCGGTTATGCGGTATTCCAGCCAAATTATCGTGGTTCGCCGGGCTACCAGTGGCGTTTCCCCAAGGCCGACATCTATGAGTTTCTGAAGATGCACGACGATGTGACCGACGGCGTGCAGAAGTTGCTCAAGACCGGGCTCGTCGACGGTGATCGCGTAGCGATCATGGGCTGGTCTTTCGGTGGCTATCTGGCGCTCAGCGGTGCAACCCGCGATGGGCAGCTCTATCGTTGCGCAGTGGCTCTCTCTGGCGTCTACGACTGGGAGAAGGTCATAAAAGATAGCCGGAACGAACAGATGCTTCGCGGCTGGGACGAGTTCCTCCTGCGCAAGTTGGGCGACCCGAAGAAGGACAAGGAAAAGTTCGCCGCTATCTCTCCGGTGCGCCATGTCGCGAAGGTCAAAATTCCGATATTTGTCGGCCATGGAGGCGCCGATATTATCGCCGACGTTAGCCAATCCAAGCACCTCGTCTCCGAGCTGAAGAAATACGGTGTGCCGACGGTCACCCGCTTTGTGAGTGGCGAGGGCCACGGCATGCAGCAGATGCAAAACCGAGTGGAGATGTACGAGGCGATCGAGAAGTTTCTGGCGGCCAATATGGCGCCGCGCGTGCCGGCCCCGCTGGCTGCAGTCGCCGCGCCCGCTCACTGAGTTGTGGCGCGTCAGTAGTAGCGAGAGGGGCGGACCTTGCGTCCGCTCCTCCGGTGATCGCCGGTGGCAAAGCGTAGTTCAACGTGGGAGGCACGCCGTACCGACCGGCTTCTCTGCGAAGCATGGGATGATGAGGCGCCACGCACCGCTAGAGACAAACCGGGACGATGGGTGGGGACCGACTTGGGTTGCCGCTGTGCCAAGACCGTGAGTACTCCTTCGGGGGCGGGACCTGCTCCCCGGCCCCTACTGGATGGTTTCGCAAGTACACGGTGCTCGAATAGGCGCCGGTTTTGGTTGTAACCATTGCGTCGATCTCCCAGGGCCGAGTGCCTAGTGCCTGAACTCAGAGCAAGGGCTCGGAAGCGCGCATGGGCCCGGGCCGATCACTGGTGGTTAGGATCTCATCACTCGACACGCGGCGCGGCTCCGCTTTCACACGGCTTTGGGCAGTAGCCGGGCGGCGCCGGCGGTCCCCTATTGCGGATCGGTACGCGAAAGATTGACGCTTAGGCGCGTGGATACCGGTTCCCCGCCCGCAAGGCCCGGGTGCAGCCACTGAGCGACGCGGGGGCAGGGAGCCTTGTTGCGACTGTTCGCCGTGCGCCGGTTCAACAGGAGAATCCGGTCGTAGCCCCCGGTGGCTTGACCGCAGCGGCGCCGCCCCTGACTGTGCCCGCCGCAACCAAATTCATAGAGAGGCATTTCCCGTGGGAACATTCAAAGACTACGCCAGTCGCACCGAGGAAGAACGCATGTCAACCAAAGCACAGGAAGTCGCCCTCGACCGACTGCTCGTGGACCGGATCAAAGCCGGCGACGAGCTCGCCTTTGATGAAATGGTCCGCAAATACTGGGATCGGATCTACTCGATGGTGCACCAGCTCCTGCGCAATCCGCAGGACGCCGAGGAGGTCACTCAAGACGCCTTCATCCGGGCCCATCGAGGGCTGGGGAATTTTCGTGGCGACTCTGCCTTCTCGACTTGGCTCTACCAGATCGCGACCAATCTGGCCCGAAACCGCTATTGGTACTGGTGGCGGCGCAAGCGCGACAAGAGCATCTCTTTCGATCAGCCCCTTGGCCACGAGGAGGATGGGGTAACCCTCGCCGAGGTTTTCCCTGCCGACGTCGAGACCCCCGATGATATTGCTGTAACCACGGAGTTCACCGAACGCGTTGCCGAGTGCATGGAGAAATTGGGGAAAAAGCACCGGGAGATTCTCGTGTTGCGCAACGTTCAAAACCACTCCTACGAGGAGGTAGCCGAGATCCTCGGCATCAGCGTGGGAACCGTGAAGAGCCGCATCGCCCGGGCCCGAGAGGCCCTGCGCGAGCTGCTAGGGGAGGACTTCAAATGACACACGACAAGTTCATCGAACTGCTCAACCTCTACCTCGACGGAGCCCTGCCTCCAGCCGAGGCCTCCGCGCTGGAGCGCGAGATCCACGGCAATGTCCAACGCCGACGCATCTACCGCCAATACTGCCAGATGCAGAAGGGCTGCGCTCAGCTCTCCGAGCGTTTCCGCGATGAGGCCGCCCCTGCGGCGCAGTTCCGCTCCGGCGCCGTGGTCGAATCGCGCCGACGGGTGGGAGGGGAGTGGTTGCGCTCGCTCGCACTGGTGGCCGGCGGGGCGCTGGCAGCCTGCGGCGTCCTCGTGGCCGTTCGAGTGTCCGTAGCCCATAATCCTGGACCGTCGGTGGTTCAGGGTCCGGCGGCTCCGGCCGCTGTCACCGCTGGCGCAGTACCCGCCGCCGAGTTCGCCGCCTCGCAGCAGACGGTGCCGGCGACGACCCCCGTGGCCATGATCAATTCTGGGGTCTTCGGCACCCCGTGGGCCGCCGGTCAGCGATCGACCCGGCGCGTGGTGGGTTTCACAGCGCTCGCGCCGCTGACTCATCCGCTGGAGTTGTCGGTGCCCAAGCTTTCACTGCCGGCGGACACCAGAAGCCTGCCGATGGACCTCCAGCCCTACGGCACGGAGCCGGGGGCTGCGCTGCGCATGGAGGAACTCGAGGCGGCGGCCTTCCAGTTCCAGCGCTGAAGGCGTCACCATGCACGGGACACAGAGCATTGCGAAGGGGAGTTGCTCGGCTCCCCGGGGCCCTCGCTGAAAGTTGCCGGATTTGACCTGTCCATGTGAGGACCTTGTCCCTAATAGGGCCGCTTGCTTGGAAGAATTGACCTGTCCCTATCTGGACCCTGTCCCTATCTGGACCCCTGCCGAGCGAAGGCCGCTTGGTTGCCAGAATCGACCTGTCCCTATCTGGCACCGGCGAAGCTCGCATGTAGGCGTGGACTCACTGCGCTCTGCTCAGGAACGCCCGGTGGCGAGGCGCCCGGGAGGGCGGGGACCCCGCACCCGAGTCGCGGCGCTTACAGTCGTCAACTCAGCCCCCGAAGGTTGCTGAAAAACGAGAATCGACCTGTCCCTATCTGGACCCCGGAGTCGTCGACCCCTGCCGAGCGAAGGTCGCATGGTTGCCAGAATCGACCTGTCCCTATCTGGCACCTGCCCCTATCTGGCACCGGCGAAGCTCGCATGTAGGCGTGGACTCACTGCGCTCTGCTCAGGAACGCCCGGTGGCGAGGCGCC
>CAJCBL010000302.1 GCA_903960515.1 uncultured Verrucomicrobiota bacterium | reverse complement strand
CGTACATATAGCCAAGAGTCAGCAAACCGCGTGGACGTTCTGCGCGTAGCGAATCCTCTCCTTGAAGAACCGGATGCGTGAATTGCGCTAGTCCGGGTCTGTGGGGGTGTCGGCGGGCAACCGCCGGCACTACCCGGAAAGACCGGAAGGGGACAAGCGATGGGGCATTTTACAGCAATGAACGCATAGAACACAAAGAATTCGAACCGGGAACAGAGGGCCCAAGGAGCCCGACCCGGTCACAGAGGGCACAAGGAACCCGAACCGGTCACAGAGAACACAGAGGCGGAGGAGGGCACAGAGAAGGCGGAACCCTGAATGCTGAAGGCTGAACGCTGAACCTGAGATATTGCGGCGTTTTTGCGCGAGGCTGCATGGAATCTATACATGGCTACAGGCTTGCAGTAGGGTTGACCATATTAACCGCAAGGAACACAGAGCGCACAAGGAACTCGAACCGGTCACAGAGGGCACAAAGATTTCGAACCGGTCACAGAGGGCACAGAGGCGGAGGAGGGCACGGAGAAGGCTGAATGCTGAAGGCTGAAATAGCGGGAGCGATCCTTGCCCGGGGGCTATCGGCTCGACATGCAGCGGCACTTATCAAGTGCCGGTTGGGCTTGGTCCGCGCGAAGTAGGCCGCTTGCATAAGTGGCGCTCCGGCAACTGGTCGCAAGGTTCGCCCCTACAAGTGGACTGAATCGCCACGGCCTCGCTGTGACCATGCAGTCGTACCGCTTTGCGCTCTGGCGGTGCACGAACTCCGGTGTCCGCCGTAGGAGCGTGCTTGCACGCGATCTGCGCTCTGAATCGCGTGCAAGCACGCTCCTACACGGATTCGGCATCGGTCTCTTGAGCTCGACTTAGAATACTGACACGAGCGGGTGCGGGAGCAGGAAATCTGTCGTCGCTGGGTGGGCGGGAATTCGTTTGAAACCGGCCTCGACGATATCTCGGTGCCGGGCGAGGTGGAGGCAAAATGGGCCCTGCGCATTCCAGTTCGCTTTCAAGATGATGCTCTATCGCGTGCAAGCACGCTCCTACACGGACTTGGTGATCTTGAACGCGACTTAGAATTGAGGTCAGTGGCTGGCAAAGGGCCCTTCCGGAGGGGCAATAAAAAGCGCGGCTACCGGGGAGGCAGCCGCGCTGAGGAGGCGGTTTCGCTGACGTCGTCAGCGCGGATAATAATGCGATACTTGGTTCGCTTTCAACGTGATGCTCTATCGCGTGCAAGCACGCTCCTACTCTGGCGTGGCATGGGCCTCATCATTGAACGCGAATTAGCATCAGAAGGCGGCGCGCAGCCCGAGGGAGATAAGGTCCTGATTGAACTCGCGGCCCGGATACTTCACGTGGTCGTCGAACTTGTTGCGGGCGGCGTTGTGGGCGTAGTCCAGGGTGAGCGCGTACTGCTTGGTGATGTCGTAGCGCAGGCCTAGCGAGTAGCCGAAGAGCCAATCCTTGCGTAGGGTGGGCTTGTCGTATTCGGAGCCCAGGGCGCGAGCGCCGATCGTGCCGGAGAGGGCACTGGAGAACTTATGCTTGTAGTTGAGGGTGTACGAGCTGTCGCGATAGGCGGCGGTGCTGGTGCTGGAGACCCAATGCCAGATCTTGTTGGTGAAGACGAGCGAGTCGTTCTTGGAGACGTCGGCAGTGATGGAGCCCTCGGTATAGATCCAGGTGTGGTGCTTGCCTATAAGGCCGAGGTGGGCGACGTCGCTGTAGCTGCGGTAGTCGGGGCCGCCCTGCAGGTCGACCTTGAGCCACGGAGCGACCTTGCCTTCGAGACCGACGAGGACCCGCTGGTAGGTGCTGTTGCAGTGTAAGGTGCCTGCCCAAGGCAGGCGGTCCTGCTGCTGGGCGCCCACACGGTAGCCGGCCCACACGGCGACATCCTTGGTGATCTTCTCGCCGAGATCCAAGCCGGCGTTGAGGTCCTTGCGATCTACAAAGTTCTGATACCCGAGGTAGTTGCCCACCGGGCGGTTGAGCCGGGTCTTGAGGTCGTAGTAGAGTAGGCTGCCCACGCAGCGCACGAACACGGAGTCGAAGTTCTGGCGGTAGACGAACTTGGCGCGGTCCTGGAACTGCTCGCGGCGCTCCCGGGCGGCGGGGGTGCCGTAGGCGTTGTAGAGGCTGTAGAACGGGGTGGTGGTCTTGCCGTCGACATAGATGAAGGAGTTGTCGAGGGCGAAGGAGATGTCGCCAGACTTAGTCTTGATCTGCTGGGTGAAGTTGTGGCGCTGGTTGGTCTCGGTGGAGGCGGAATGGTAGAAGGCGTAGTCGCCCTGGTAGCCGAGGCTGAGCGCAGTGATGGCGGAGTCTTTACCGAGGCCGAAGACGGGCATCAGGTTCACTCCGACCTTGGGGCTCACGGTGGTGACCCAAGATTCGAGGTCGGCGATCTCGGGGCGGCCGGCGAGGACGGGGTTGTACTCCGTGCCGAAGACGTTCGTGTCGTAGGTCTCTTTGATGGTGATGGAGAGTTCGGAGAGCGCCGCAGGCTTCTCGGCGAAGCTGGAGGCCGCCAAACCCACGCTGGCTGCGAGGGCAAGCAGGCGGGGGAGCCGGGCAATTCGATGGTGAAGCGAAACGTCCAAGGCGGACGGCGGGTTGTGCAAACGATCGGAGGTCATAGGTGTCGATAGTAGCTGGGTTGATCTCTTTCACTAATCGGTCGGTAATGGACCGACTGACATGCGCGGGCGTGGCGGTGAGTCCGAACTGAAGCGTTTCAAATGCGGCGAGTGCGTGGGGATGGTTACCGTGGGGGTCCTATGCTTCGGCCGCTGATGGAGGAAAATAAGGGGAAAAGTTGCGATAAGAAACGGCCACTGCTGGCGGGGGCACCGGACGGGGCCATTCAGGGATGGTTACAATTTGCGGCTACCCTAGATTCCTGTTCGCTCGCAAGCCATGACCATGCAGTTGTGGGAGCGTGCTTGGACGCGATTTAGTGTGCACATCGCGTGCAAGCACGCTCCGTCTATGGCGGACAAGTTCGGGCACTGTACGCGGGTAACGCGGCGCGAATAAATGGGGCGGGTTAAGGTGAGGCCCTAGCGCCTGCAAGCACGCTCCGGCATAGGATCGGCATTAGTCTCATTATGAACGCGACGTGGAACATCGCCAAGCATCCAAGCTACCTGCTACACCCAAGTTTGTGCACCAAGTGCGGGCTGCGCTGGCGAGGTTGCCCTGTGGGCGGCGGCACCGTGCACGGCGGTATCGATGGACCCAAATAGACCGCTGATGTCTCGGGAATTTTCATTCAATAGCTGTGCCTGAGAGTTCAATTCCTCGGCGGCACTGGCTGTTTGTTCAGCCATGGCTGCCGCTGTACCCGTTGAATTCTCTACCTCGGAAAGTGAGGCATTGATTTGGCTGATGCCCTGAACCTGTTCGGTTGAGGACTGTGCAATCTTCGCCACCAAATCATCCACCGCTTGCGATTGCCGGCGGATTTCGGTGAGGCGATTGGCGACGATCTCCGTGACTTGTAAACCGATGGTGCTATTGGTTACGGAGGAGGCGATTTTGTCGGCGGTTTCCCGGGCGGCGGAGGCAGAGCGCTGCGCGAGATTGCGGACCTCTTCAGCGACTATCGCAAAGCCTGCGCCAACGCTCCCAGCTCGGGCGGCCTCCACCGCGGCATTGAGGGCAAGGATATTGGTTTGAAAAGCGATTTCGTCGATGGTCTTGAGGATATTGGCGACATCGCGGCTGGATTGGCCGATGGCCTGCATGGAATTGGTCATGCGCTGCATGTCGTCTTGGCCGGCGTCGGCGGAAGTTCGGGCCTTTTTGGATAGTTCGCGAGCCTCGTTGGCATTGGCTGCATTGGCGCCGGTTTGGCTGGCCATTATCCCCACCGACTGGCTGATGTGCTTCAAGGATACGGACTGTTGATTGGTGACTTCGGCGAGGGTGAGGCTGCTTTGGGCGATTTCGCGGGCGGCTTGCCAGGTATCCTGGGCGCAGGCCCCGAGGTTGTCGGTGATGGGGCGGACTTTGTTTAAGGCAATATGGCGCGTCATCCAACCCATTACACCGGTGCCCGCCAGTGCGGACCCGATCAAGCAACAGGTGATAAGCAAGAAGCGCGAGGCCATGCGCTCCATTTGGTGCAGGGCCGTGGCGCAATCAGCGGCCATGCTTGCCGATCTCTTTTCCAATGAGATATTAACGCGCAAATCCAGGCTCTTGCTCTGATCCTCGGCCGAGGAGAGCATAATGGCTGCGGCATTGAAATCTACCGACAACATATCAAAGGCTGTAGCCACGTTGTTCTGATAGCTTTTAAGGTCGGTCACCAGTGCGGCGAAATACGCCTTTTCATCCCCACTCGTAAGGAGCACTTGGGCCTCAAGGAGTTTGGTCAACGATTCCCCTACCTGCTTCTGCTCTTGGATAAGCGCATTAACCTTGGCCGCATCGTAGCCTGCGGACGACCATACGAGTGCTTTGTATAGTAGGACGTTGCCGCCTTGGTACTTTTGTACAATTTCGACATCCCGCGCAAGCAACTGGTTTACAGCGGCCAAATCGCGGAACATGTCTTTGGCTTCGATGATATTGCGGTGGGTTAATAGCGCCAATAGGCCAAGCGAAATCACACCACAAAACAGGGCTGCGACTAGACTTAGCAGGAGGCGGCGGAGCATAAAAGTACGAACCTATTAACGTATCGTCAGTAAACACAGGGCCGCCATGGTGAGGTGGCGGCCGCCCGAGCCGGGGAATCCGATTTGCTATTCACGCTCGCGTTCAAAATGATGCCCTAGCGCGTGCAAGCACGCTCGTAGACTGGGGTGGCATAAGTGTCATCTTGAACGCGGCGTTGAATCAGGGATTGTAAATACCGGCACCCACATAATAGTCTGTGCCAGGGATTCGTTCTACATAGGAGGACTTTGATCCGAGCTTCTTGGTTACCGGGTTGGTCCAGGAATAGTCAACCCAGCCGCGGGTGGAATCCTTGACGGTCTGGGTAAAGGAGCGAATTATATAAACCCCATTTGGGTCTTTCAGGTCGCTCATATCCTTGCCTGCCATCTTGCTGTTGGCGCCATGGGCCTGGCATACATTGCTCAGGTTGAAGACGAAAACGTAAATATCGCCCTGTACGAAACTGCCTTTGGGGTCATTGATGAGCGGGACGGTCTTTTCCAAGCCCTGCTCTTTGATGAGTGCCTGGGCTTGAGCGATGAGATCCACGGCGATTTTCGCCTGGGGATTGTCGGAGGCCGGGATGGCCAGAGCCGGCAGGACGAAAATTAGCAGGCCGACGAAGGCCGAGAAAGAGGCGCGGAAGGTTTTGTTCATGGTAACGACTATGCAGGGCGTGGAATTTGGGAACTGCGGGATCTTTGCCCCAAGCTCAGGTGAAATCTGCGGGGCAACGGTCGGGAAGGTGGGTCACTAAGGTGTAACGATTCAGGCGTAGAAGGGTGCTGGCACGCGATTCAGAGCGCAGTTCGCGTGCACGCACGCTCCTACGGCGGACACCGGAGGTCGTGCACTGCCAGAGCGCAAAGCGGTACGATTGCATGGTTGCGGCTAAGTGGATGAAGCGAGTGGTGCGCTGGCAGTGGGTCTTGGAGAAGGCAGGGGGAGCAATGTTTCCGACTGCTGCTCCTATCGGCCCCGCAAAACCGCGCTTGAGCCAATCGAGAGTTTTAATCCCGCCTTTTGCCTGAGCCGTAACGATGCGGCCCCGAGTCGAGTAGCGAGAGCGAACCACCAGTGATCGGCTCAGAAGCGGGCCTGATTCCGAGGGCTGGCTCGGTGATCAGGCTCTCGGCACTCTGCGCTGGGCTCTCGACCGAATGGTTAAGGCTTAGCCGCAACAATTCCTTCGCGGGGCCGTGCTGGCACGCAATTCGGATCGCAGATCGCGTGCAAGCGCGCTCCTACGGCGGACACCGGAGTTTGCGCACTGCCAGAGCGCAAAGTGGTACGAATGCATGGTGGCGGCTGAGCCGTGATCAAGCAGTTCGACGGCATTTGCACTCAGGTCAGTTCTCCAGCGGTGGTGTAGGGCCGTAGCCCCCGCATTCTTCGCCGCGAAGAACGCTGGCACGACGCACCGTCCGCGATCGAACCGGTACGGACTCAAGGTCCGACTCTACGGGAAGCGAAGACTGAAAGCGGAATGCCGAAGGCTGAACTCAGGCAGCGGTCCGGACTCAAGGTCCGCCCCTACCACGGACTGCAGGGCAATGCCTTAGCCGCGGTGGAGGCAAAAAAAGGGCGGCGGCCGCCGGGGCAGCCGCCGCCTTGGGCGTCGCGTTTGTGCGCGCCGCCGGGGAGTGAATCAAGAGGAGGCGCCCAGGAGCGCGTTGACCTTGCGCATCACCTCGAAGGAGTCGGCCACGTAGAGCACGTCGGCCTTGCCCTGCGCCCAACTGCAGGCGGCATTGAGATTGATGGCGCGGCGCTCGTTGATGAAACGCCAGCCCACCGTGTGCGGCTCCTCGCCATGGCAGCAGGTGGCCAGACCTTTCTGGTGACGCGGGGTGGCGCCGGTCTGCCCGATCTGGTTGAGGTGGGTCATGAACTTGAGCACCTCCTGGCCCTCGCCGCTGAGGTCGACCAGCGACTTGGTGCTGCCCAGCGAGGCTTGTGCGCGGCTGAGGAAACCGAGGATGAGCTGCTCGGCCTCGGCGGGATGGGCCTGGCCGTCGGGCTGCTTCTTGGTCCAGCCGGCGCCGGCCACGAAGAGCAGCTTGGCGTCGGGGCGGATGGTCTGCTGGTCGGCGGGCGGGGACTTGAGGCCGGTGACTTCGGTGCGGATCGCAGGCAGGGCCACGAGAACGCCTTCGACGGTGGCGGAGCCGGAGGGGCCGGCGTAGGCCTCGGCGCAACCGGATTCCAACAACACTACCCAAGGGCGGGAGGTGCGGGAGAGGGTGCCTTCCATGCGCTGGCGGTAGTACCAGCGGGTGACGGCGAGCTTGCCTTCGGCGGCGGCGAGGGCGGTGACATGGGTGTCGATACGGCCGCCCAGGCGCTGGGCGACGCCGGCGAGGGTGCGGTTGGCGCGTGAGCCGGCGGGTGCGAGGATGATGGAGGCCGCGGCGGCCTTGGCGATGGCCTCGGAGGCAGCGGCGTCGGTGGAATAGCGGGACTGGGCGAACTCGGCCCCGCAGACGCCGAGGATGCGGGAGGCACCGCAGGCGGCGATGGAGTCGGCGGCGGGCTGGATGGTGGCCCCTACGAGGCCGGCGAGGAGCTTGGAGCCGGGCAGGGAGGCGGCCAGGGACTGGGCGGAGGCGAGGGTTTCGAGAGCGAGCTTGCTCAGGGAGCCGTCGGCTTCGGTGAAGGCGAGAAAGAGGATGGTTTCCATGGCGGAGGGCGGCGCGAGCGCCGCCAGTTTAAGTGGAAAGTATAAAGTTTAAGAGAGGAGACGGAGCGATGGGAGCGGGGAGTAGCGAGGGGAGGGGCGGACGGCGGGCGGGCGTTTGGTCTTCGAGTTCCGGATGCTCGCTGGCCGCTACTCACTCTGCGCTACTGCTTGCTCAGTCCTGCTTGATCCAGGCGACGATCTCCTGGGCGATGGCGTCGGCCGAGAGGTCTTTTACGATACGGGTCTCGCGGCGTTGCTTGGGGAGGGAGACGCTGGCGAAGGCGAGGCCGTCGTTGGCGATCTTGGCGGGCTTGGCGCGCTGGAGGGCGGGCATGGCGGTGCGCATGTTGAGCATGCCCACCTGCGGGTTGTTGGCGGGCTCGGGGAGGTTGCCCGTGGCCCAGCCCAGGAGGGCCGGGGCGCCGGAGCACACGGATACCTGGTGTTTGCCGCCCTCGACGCGCTCGAGGATTTCGATGGAGCCGTCGGCCTTCACGCTGAGCTGGTCGACTCCCTGAAACTGGTCGATGACTCCCAGGCGCTCGCCCACCATCTGCATGGTCGAGCCGGTGCCGCGGGAGGCGGATTCCCAGCCGCCGAATACGAGGAGCTTGGACTTGTCGAGGGCGGGGATGGCGTTGATGGCCTCGGCCAAGGCGGCGGCGACCTCGGCCGACTCGGTGAAGCCGCCGGAGGGGCCGTCGATGGCCACCAGCTCGAAGGGCACCTTCTGGGCGATGGTCATGAGCACTTGCTGGAGCTTGGCCTTCGGGCCGAGGGCGACGAGCCAGACCTTGGAGCCGGGGAGCTGCTTGGCGAGGTTGGCAGCTTCGAAGAGGGCGTGGCCGGCCCAGGGGTCGAGCACGGCGGGGAGCATGAGCTCGTTTTTCAGCGCCGGGCCGGTGGGCGTGGCGACGGGTTCGAGGGTCTGCAGCGGATCGGGGACGATGCTGCCACAGACGACGATGTGATACGGATTGCTCATCGAGGAGAAAGTTGGGGTTGGCTGAAGCGGGAATTGAGAAGGATGAGCGGGCGGATGGGAAGCCGGAATACGGAGGCCTAAGGGAGAAGGCTGAAGGCGGAAGGCTGAAGGCGGAAGGCTGATGGCTGAAGGAGGAAGGCAGAGGGCTGGGGGAGTGCGGAGGGCTGAAGGCTGAAGGCGGAAGGCTGGCGGGCAGAAGGCCGAGGGAGGAGGCGGAGGGCGGGAGTCCGAGGGAGGGAGACGGAGTGAAGAAGGCGGAGGGCGGAAAGATGAGGGCTGAAGGCTGATGTCGGAGGGCGGAAAGATGAGGGCTGAAGGCTGATGTCGGAGGGCGGAAAGACGAATGCGGAAGGCGGATGTCGGGGGGCGGGATCGGTGGGCGAAGCGGGGCAGGAATCGAGGTGAACCGTCAGATCCTACCGACCGGCCAGGGCTGAACGGGAATCCTGGAAAACGCGGTCCACTGCCGGGCTGGACGCCGCGCGTGGTGGAGGTTAGGACACTGCAATCATGCTGAGCTTCCTCGCCCGTTTCCTTGCGGTGGTGTTGGCCGCCCTGTTTGTGTGCACGGCAGTCGCCGTCGTCTTTCTCCGGCCTGTGGCTACCCAATTGCTCGAACCGCGAACCTACAAGGATGTGGTGCGCGACCAGCGCATAGGCGAGAGGTTGCCGGAGTTGGCAGCCGACACCATCGGCCGTGCGCTGACCTCCGCGGGGAAGAAGCCGGAGCGGGCAACCACGGCGGGCGCGGGCGATTTCGGGGGCTGGTTGCAGGCGTTCTCCACCCAGGATACGCAGACGCTGATCTCCGCCATGGTGCCGGCCGACTATGTGAACGGCCAGTTCGACAGCGTGATCGATCAGCTTTTCGGGTACGTGAACTCGGCGGCCCCCAGGCCCTCGGTGAAGATTTCGCTGGTCGATCTCAAGCAGCGGCTCTCCGGTGGGGTGCTGGAGGATGCGTATGTGAAGCTGCTGCAGGGCAAGCCGCCCTGTGTTGGCGACCAGGGAACGGCTGCTGCGCTGCCCGTGGGCTGCTGCCCGCCGGAGGAGCGACTGCCGGAGGTACGGGCGCAGTTTCGCGCGATGGTCGAGCCGGCGGCGAAGGAGCTGGCGGACTCGGTGGACTTGTTTGCGGCGAAGGACGGCGCCCAAGCCGAGAGGGTGTACCGGGGGATGGATGCATTCCGGGCCAGGCTCCGGACTTCCGCCCTGGTCGCGCGCTGGAGCTGGGTGTTGGCGGTGGTGCTGCTGGCGGGCGTGGGGGTGTTTGGGGTGCGCTCGGTGCGAGGGTTGCTGCTGTGGTGGGGCCTCCCGTGCCTGATCGCCGGGGTGGTGGCGGCGGTGTTTGCCCTGCCTGGTGCGGCGATGGGCGGCTGGTTTTTCCGTATCGTGATCGCGCCGCTGTTGCCGCCGGAGGCGCCGGTGCTGGCGGTGGAGGCGGTGCTCGGTCTGGTGATGGCGGTTGCTCAGGTGGTGCTGGGCGCGGCGCTGAAGAGCGCGGCGTGGCTGGTCCTGGGCGGGTTGGTGGCGGTGATACTGTCGCCACTGTTCAAGACCAAGGCTGGGCCGCCGGCGCTGGGGTGAGCGTGGCGCGCGGTGCTGCGTGCCCAGGTTGGGCAACTACAGGTTTCGCCGGCGGGCAGAGCTGCGGACTGCTGCCGGGCGGAGGGCACAGCCCACTGCGGCGACCGGGGACGGCCGGGGGGGCGGATGCCGAATCCTGGGGGCAGGCGCGCCCCGTGTTCAGACTCCGGTGGCGGCTGGGCGCGGCCCGAAGCACTCGTCCAGCGACCACTTGAGCGTGAGCAGGTGGTAGCCCTCGTGTAGCGGGGAGCGGTCGGCGTAGGCGGCGGTGAGCAGCAGCCCGTCGGCGCAGGTCACGGTGGAGGGATAACCGCAATCGCGCGCTTCACCGAACTGATACAGTACGGCCGGCGCCCCCCAGGTGCGGCCCCCATCGCGGGTGAGCCGGGTGCCGATCGCCATCAGTCCGCGGTTGCGGATACCGTAGGTGAGCAGGATACGGCCCTCGCCCAGGTCGGTGAGGTCGCCGGGGTGTTGCATCGGCAGGGTGAGATCGATGGGGGCCGCCCAACTCGCGCCGCTGTCGGCCGAGCGCAGGAGGCGCAGGTGGTGGTCGAGGTGCGTGCGCACGACCGCCAGCCAGTCTCCGGCAGGGCGCGACAGGAGGACGACTTCGTTGGCGTCGCCGTTGCCCAGTTCTACGGCGTCGCCCCAGCTGCGTCCGCCGTCGCGGCTGAAGGCCAGCCAGGCGCGGCTGGGGTGGTCGCGGCCCTCGGACCAATAGAACGTGGCCGCCAACCTCCCGTCGGGCAGCGGGCAGATGCGCCCATGGGGGATCAGCGAGGGAGATGGTAGGGCTACGGATACCTCGTGCTCGGTGGCCCATGGTTGTCCCGGAGCATCGGCTACGGAGAGCCGGAGGGGCGCCAGGCCGGCCCACTCGCCGCCGGCGAAGCGGAAGCCGGTGGAGAGCACCAGCCAGCGGCCCGAGTGGTCGAGCCCGGAGGCCTGATGCATGCGGTTGGAGTCGGGCTCGTGGCGGGCGGCCAGCCCGGCGGATTCCCAGGTGGCGCCGTTGTCGCGGCTGACCAGAGCGGCGAGGTTGCCCTCGGTGCGGCCGTGGGTGGGACGGTCGAAGTGGACCAGCCCGAGGGTGGCGTCGGGCCAACGGGTGAGCACCGGCCAGGCGCAGCAGTCGCGGGCGACGAGTTGGGCGTGCATGGGGCAGGGGTTTGCCTGGGCGGAATCGGAGCCGGTGACCGAGGCGCGGATACCGTTAACTGGCTAAAAAGGAAACTCCTCGCCCGGCGCTGGAGTGGGGGCGGCGGCGGGGGCTTCGATCTTGAGGGCGGCTTTGCTGTGCACGGAGTCGGCCTTCACGGTGATGGCGCGCGTGGGGCGCACCGGGCAGGCGTATTCGCAGGCGCCGCAGCCGATGCAGAGTTCGTCGTGCATCCTGGGCAGGCGCAGGTTGTTGCCGTAGGGCTCGGTGCTTACGGCCTGGGTGGGGCAGTGTTCGGAGCAGGCGGCGCAGTCGGTGCCGTTGGCCTTCACCACGCATTTCTCGTAGTCGATGTGGGCCAGGCCCAGGCGGGTGCGCTTCTTCTCGGCGAGGTCCATCGGCAGGATGGCGCCGTCGGGGCAGACCTCCGCGCAGCGGTGGCACTCGAAGTTGCAGAACGAGAGGTTGAAATCCAAGCGCGGCTTCATGACGCCGGACCATCCGTAGTGCAGGAACGCGGGCTGGAGGACGTGGGTGGGGCAGGCGCTCACGCAGAGCTGGCAGGCGGTGCAACGGTCGAGAAAGCGGGCGACTCCGCCGGAGCCGGGCGGGCAGACCGGGCCGGAGGCGACAGGGAGGGTGGGCGGCGACTTGTCGGCGAGTCCTACTGCAGCGGCTACACTGGCGCCGGCGGCCGCTGTGAGCGCGGCGGCTGTGCCGGTGATGAAGGCGCGGCGGGAGGCGTCGGGAGGGGGAGTGGTTTGGCTCGCGAGGTTCTTGACTACGGTGGCCGGCGTGGCGGGGGCCGCCGGCTGCTGGCAACCTGTCTCCGGTTTCCGGTGCCCGCCTTCCGGTCTCCACTTGAAACGGTGGTGGATGCCCAACTCGTCGCAGGCGCCGATGCAGTTGTAGCAGGCCACGCAGCGGGAGTGGTCGATGGTGGCGGTGCGCAGGTCGATACACTGGGCCTTGCACACGCGCAGGCAGTCGCCGCACTTGCGGCAGAGCGCCCGGTCGATCTCCAGCCGCCACGCGCTGCGGGCCGAGAGGAGGCCTAGGAGGGTGCCCACCGGGCAGATACTGTTGCAGTAGAGCCGGCCGCGGCTGGCGGCGAGGATGGCGATAAGAAGCGCCAGCGCGGCGGGCAGGGCGAGGGCGCCTACGGCGGCCCACTGTGGAGGCACCCGGTAGAGCGCGTCGATGCCGGCGGCGTTGGCCGGCCCCACCAACCAGTTGTTCACTACGGTGACCAGGGGGCGGAAGAGCATCGAGCCGATGCGTCCAAAGATGCTGTACGGATCGAGCAGCGCCAAGGTGAGCCCGCTCCAGCCGGCGGCGATGCCGGCCACTGTGGACCAGAGGAAGAGCTGCCGCACCCAGGTGGCCGGGCGGGCGAAGCGCAGCAGGAGCGGCTTGCGGCGCAGCCAGCCGGCCAGGCGGGCAACGGCGTCCTGCAGCAGGCCGAGCGGGCAGAGCACCGAACAGTAGATACGCCCGATGGCGAGGGTGGCCACGAGGATGGCGGCGGCGGCCAGGGTGGCGGAGGCCCCGGTGGCCAGGGCGAGCGCGGCGGGCACGAACTGCACGGAGGCCAGTGCGTGCCCTAGCCGAGTGGGTACGGAGCCGCGGAAATCGACGAAGGCGGCCGTGGCGAGGGCGAGCACCGCGATGGCGAGGGCGGCGCGGCTGAGTTTCAACCAGTGGCGGGGCATGGGGTGGGGGCGGGCGAGGCAATTCGCCATTCAGCTAGCGGGCGAGGTGGAGGGCGTAACCGCCGGGAGGCGCCGAGCCTCAGGTGAGCTTGAAGCGGCGCACGTCGGCGGTGGCCAAGTCCATGGAGCCGAGCTTCATCTCGGCGCCGATCTTCACATGGGTGACCTTGTCGGCGGTGTATCCAAGCATCTTGGCGGCGGCGGCATCGATGAGCACCGGGTCGGTGGAGGCGAGCAGGGCGCGCATCTCCACGCAGTCCTCCACGGATTTGCCGCGCGGGCCGTTGCGCACCATCGGGTGGTAGGCGTCGATGATGTTGAGGTCGGGTTTCCGCAGGGTGAGGAAGTCGGCGATGGTCTGCTGGAGGTCGGTGTTGTGGTAGATCCCGCGGTCCCAGACGCAGCCCATGAGGTTTTTCATCGCGGCCGACATCTGGGCGCCGCCGTGGTGCTTGAGGACGGGGACGTTGATGAATACATCGCTGTCGAGCACCAGGTCATGGACCCTGGCATGCTTGAGCTTGAGGCCCTTGGGGATGGCGGTTTCGCGGTAGAGGGACTCGTCCTTGCCGTTGACGATGCGGGCGCCGGCGTCGCGAGCAGCTTTCTCGATACCGCTGTTGGCGTAGGTGAGCTGCCACTGGTCGCAGGTGTTGTCGAAGATGCTCACCGACTTCGCGCCGGCCCCAAGGCAGAGCTCCACGAGCCGGCCCACGAGGGAGGGGTGGGTGTTGGCCCCGCGCTCGGGCGAGGCGTCCCAGCCGATGTTCGGCTTGATGAGTACCGTCTGGCCGGGTTTCACGAAGGCGCCGATGCCGCCCAGGGAGGCGAGGGCCTTGTCGAGCATGGCGATGCGGTCGCCGTCCTTGACCGCCACGAGCACGGGGCGCGGCCCGGTGGGCGGGGCTTCGGGGGCTGGGGACGCCGCGGCACCGGAGGGGACCGTGGTGGTGAGATCGGCGGCGAAGAGGCCGCCCAGGTCGAGGAGCGAGGCGGTGGCGCCGAGGGCGAGGCCGGTTTTGAGGAAGTCGCGACGGTTGTTCATGGCTGGGGGGGCGGGAAAATTGCGGAGTCGGCGTGGAAAGCGGGGGCGGGGACCAGCAACTGGATTGGAGGAGATGGCAGTCTATTGTTTCGCCGGCTCGGGCACGCCGCATGGCTTGGCCAATGCGCGGCATGATTTGCGAGTACGCCAAAATGGCGGATACGCCGGGATATTGCATCGGGTCCGGGCGGTGCCTCCGCGGCTCAGGCTGGCCGGGCTGGAATGGTGTCGTGCAGGGGCCGCCTGTAGGCGGAGAGAATCGCCAGCGCCAGTACGCAGATCGCAGTGCAGAAGACGAAGACCCAGCGGTGGCCGATGCGATCGGCGAGTCCGGCGTAGGAGAGGTATCCAGCGATGCCGCCCAGGCGCATGGACGTTGAGTAGAGATTGGTTGCCGTGCCCACCTGGTCGGGGAGGAAGTTCTGGAAGAAGGTGATCGCGATGCCCGAGGTGACGGCGACGATCGCGGCGCTGATGACCTGCAGCGGATAGATGTGCCATGGGGATCCAACCACCGAGAGGCCGGCGTAGTAGACCACGGAGAGGATGACGGCGAGGCGGATGAGCCGGGCCTGGTCGCCCTTGGTGGCGAGCATGCCGGCGATGAACATAAACGGAAGTTCGAATACAGGGGCCACGCTGTAGACGATGCCCACCTGGCGCTCGGTGCCCGCGAGGGTGTTCAGGACCAGCAGCGGCAGGTTGCTCATGCAGATCGTAGCCGCGGTGAACACCAGCGAGAAGGCGATGAAGTGCGCCAGCACCACGGGGCGCACCAAGGCCTGGCGCAGGGGCATCGGCGGGGTGGATTGGCTCCGGGCGAAAGGCGGCGCGTAGGGCACGTAGCGCAGCACCGCCAGCAGGAAGAGGAAGAAGACCAGTGCAGCCACCAGGAAGGTGCCGCGATACGAATACAGTGAAAGGCACCATGCCGCCGTGGCCGGGCCCACCGTCCATGCCAGGGCGAAGAAGAGCCTGAATACGTTCATGTAGAGCGGTGTGTCGCCCGCCGGGATATCGGAGCGGCTGAGCATCTCGCGGGCGTGGGCGAAGAGTTGGGAGAAGGTGATCGAGGCGATGCCGAGCACGAGAGAGCCGATCAGTGTCAACGCCACCACGTCGCGCACCATGGCGTAGGCGGCGTAGCCGGCCGTGCCGCAGGCTGCGCCCAGCACGAGCATCGAGCGGCGCGAGATGCGGGTGTCCGACCAATGGGCGAGCAGGGTGCTGAGCACGATGGAGGAGATGGAGGTGAAGGTCATGAATACTCCGAAGGTGAAGTTGCTCATCTTCACCTCCTGGGTGCCGAACATCGACATGAACGGCCCCACGAAGGAGTAGGCGAGGCCCAGCAGGACGTTGCAGCCCAGCAACGCCATGAAGTCGCGGCGGGCGAGGATGGTTCGGGCGATGGTGAGGAAGCGTTGCATGGGCGGCGGGGCGTTGTCGGGCCGGGGAGGGCGGGCGGCGAGCGCAAACGCGGGCAATGGGGCGGTTGTTTCAATGTGTGAATACCCCAAACATGTGGTGGACCGTCTGCGACGCGTGGCGCAAGATCGCTGGCGGCGAGTTCGCATCGCGCCCCGCGATACGGGCACCCCGTTTTTGCGGGGCGTCCGGCCGAGGGGCGGCGGTCCAGCGGTGCGCGGGCGGGCGAGTGCAGCCAGTGTGCTGGTCCTGTGGAGTCGCTATCATGGCCCTGTTGGGCTGGTAGTCGGTCCAGGCCGGCGCCCGGTTCCGGACGCTATCGTCCGCGGCCGCGGACGATAGCATCCGGAGGTTCGGGGGGGCAGAATCCCTGGGGGGGCGAATTGGGGCTGGCCCCCGAGCGGGGGAGCGTTGCCGCTAGGGCGTGGTGGCGGGCCGCGATGTCGCGTTCCGGACGTTATCGTCCGCGGCCGCGGACGATAGCATCCGGAGGTTTTAGTGCGCAGGGCCCCGACGGAGGGGGCGGACCCTGGGTCTATGCCCGAATGGGGGAGTGTTGTCGTTGGAGATCGGTGGCGAGCAACGCTGCAGCGCGCCGGACGCTATCATCCGCGGCCGCGGACGATAGCATCCGGCACTCGTTCCGGCGCTGGCGTGCCGAAATCGGCGGCGCGCCCAACGATGAGCCGAAAATTCTCCCTTGCGTTCGACCGGGGCGGTCCTCTTTCTGCCCAACTCACCATGCAGAAGACAAAGAAGTCCATCGCCAAGCGGTTCAAGATTTCCGGCACCGGAAAGCTGATCCGCCGCACTCCGGGCTTCCGTCACCTGCTTTCCACGAAGAGCTCGAAGCAGAAGCGTCGCGCCTCCAAGGACAAGCTCGTGTCTCCCGGCCATGCGGCCGCGCTCATGCGCGGACTCCCGCACGGTCTGGGCTGAACCCGGAACCAAGAACAACTGACTCGGCGGGTAACTCCCATCACAGGCGACCCGCCGGTCCCCAAACACACCACACAACATGCCTCGTGTCACAAACGGTCCCGCCTCCCGCAAACGGCGGAAAAAGGTTCTGAAGCAAGCCAGGGGCTACTTCGGAAACAAGTCCAAGCTCTACCGGTACGCCAACGAAGCGCTCGATCATGCGCTCCAGTATGCCTACCGGGATCGCAAGAAGAAGAAGTCCAACGCCCGCGGGCTTTGGATCGTGCGTCTGAACGCAGCCTGCCGCAGCGCCGGCATCAGCTACAGCCGCTTCATCGAAGGCCTCAAGGCCGCCAATATCGGGCTCGACCGCAAGGTCCTTTCCGACATCGCCATCCGCGATGAGGCTGCTTTCGGCGCCATCGTTGCGCAGGTCCGCGCCGCCCTCGTGACCAAGTCGGCCGCGAAGGTCTAAAGCCGGATACTGTATCGATCTCTCCAAGGCCGGGCGCTTAGCGCCCGGCCTTTTTTGTGCCCTGCGCTGCCGCACTGGGAGGGCGACAGGGTCCCGGCCCGCCCTGTGCCCAACGCGCAAGGACATCCGCCTTGGTATTTCTACCGCTCTCCCGGGCAGGTGGCCATCGGATGGCGACGGGGAGGCGTGTGGCGCTGGAATGTGGAGCTGTGGAGTGCCTCGCCCTGGGATCGCCCCAGCCCCCGCGCGGTGTGTCACGCTTCAGGCGGGCTGAATGGTTGCGCCATCCTGCTACGGAAGGGGCTGTCCGAACGGCTCCGCCATCCGGCTACGGTTCGGCCCGGCCAAACGACCTCGCCATCCTGCAAGGGGTGAGGCGCCTGAAGGGCTAGATCATCCAGTTGGGGGAGGGGCGGGGCCGGGATCGTCGCCGGCCGGTCGGTTTCTCCAACATTTCCTTCGTTTCCCGCCCGCACTTGTGCTCCACTTTCCACTTTCATCATGCAAGCCGCCCTCCAAGCCCTCGTAGAGAAAGCCCGCGGTGAACTGGCCGCACTCCGCGCCCGCCCCGAATTTGAGGCCGCCAAGGCCCGCTATGTCGGCCCCAACGGCGAGCTCACCGCGCTGATGAAGCAGCTCGGTGCCGCCCCCAAGGAGCAGAAGCCCATCCTGGGCAAGCTCATCAACGAGGCCAAGGGCCAGCTCCAGCCCCTGCTCGACGCCGCCCTCGTGCGTATCGAACAGGCTGAGATAGCCGCCCAGCTCGGGCCGGCCATCGACCCCACTCTGCCCTCGCCCGACTCCGGCCCCGGCGCCACCCATCCGCTCACACTCGTGCGCGAGGAGCTGTGCCGCATCTTCCGCAAGGCCGGCTTCGCCGTGGTCGAGGGCCCTGAGGTCGAGACGGAGTGGTTTTGCTTCGACGCGCTGAACACGCCGCCCGACCACCCAGCGCGCGATCTTCAGGATACTTTTTACCTGCAGGAGAACGCGCTTGTAGCCAACGTTTCCCAACGCACCAAGGAGCGCTACCTGCTGCGCACCCACACCTCCTCGGTGCAGATCCGCACGATGCTCAAGCAGCCGCCGCCGATCCGCATCATCTCCCCCGGCCGTGTGTTTCGCCGCGATACTGTAGACGCCACCCACAGCGCCAACTTCCACCAGCTCGAGGGGCTCTACGTGGACCGCAACGTCACCGTGAAGGACCTCAAGGCGATGCTCGACTACCTCTTCCAGTCTCTGCTCGGCAAGGACGTGAAGACCCGCTTCCGCCCCCACTATTTCGGCTACACCGAGCCCAGCTTCGAGGTCGACCTCTCCGCCAAGCATCTGGGCAAGGTGGGCAAGGAGTGGATCGAGATCATGGGCTGCGGCATGGTCGACCCGGCCGTGTTCGAGACCGTGGGCTACGACTCCAAAGAGTGGACTGGCTACGCCTTCGGTCTGGGCATCGAGCGCATCGCCATGATGCTCTACGGGGTGGACGACATCCGCTACTTCTACCAGAACGACGCGCGCTTCCTGCGGCAGTTTGCCTAGCAGTAGCGAGTGGTGAGTAGTGTGTAGCGAGGGGCCAAGGCCAGTAGTGAGCATGGACGGACCATCCAAATCATTCCGCGACCTACTGGTCTGGCAGAAGGCGCACGCGTTCACCCTCGCCGTCTATCGAGCCACCGACTCATTCCCGAAAACCGAAACCTATGGCCTCACTTCACAGGTTCGCCGCTCCGCTGGCAGTATTCCTGCGAACGTCGTCGAGGGGTTTCGACCACGCACCACGGCCGACAAGCTTCGCTTCTACAACCTCGCCCAGTCCTCCGCCGACGAGACGCTTTACCACCTGATACTCGCCCATGATCTCGGCTATCCCGATACTCAGGAACTCCAAGCCGCCACCGAGGAGGTGAGCCGGCTGCTCCAAGGCTACATCAACGGACTCGAGCGCAATCAGGGGTAGGCCCGATCACCCCACGCTTCGAGTTCCGACCTCCCCGCTCCCCGCTACTCGCTTCTCGCTACTTTTCCGTCATGAAACTCTCCCTCAATTGGCTCCGCCGCTATCTCGCCCTCGATCGCCCGGTCGAGGAAATCGCCCACGCCCTCACCATGATCGGTTTCGAGGTCGAGGGCATCGCCCGCACCGGGCTGGCGCCGATGGCCAACGTGGTGGTGGGTGAGATACTCACCCGCGACAAGCACCCCGGCGCCGACAAGCTCTCCGTGTGCACCGTGCGCATCGCCCCCGACGGCGCCCCCACGCAGATCGTCTGCGGCGCGCCCAACTGCGATGCCGGCCACCGGGTGCCCGTCGCGTTGCCCGGCGCGGTGATGCCCGGCGACTTCAAGATCAAGGTGTCCAAGATCCGGGGCGTGGAGTCCAACGGCATGATGTGTTCGGCGCGCGAGCTCGGCCTGGGCGAGGACACCGGCGGCCTGCTCGTGCTCGCCTCCAGCCTCCCGCTTGGCACGCCCATACATGAGGCGCTGGGCGCCGGCGATGTTGTATTCGACCTGGAGATTACGCCCAACCGCCCCGACTGCCTCTCCCACCTCGGCCTGGCCCGCGAGCTCGCCGCGTGGTTCCGCCTGCCGCTACGGTATCCTGAGATTCGGGCCAAGTCGCCCGCCGTCGGCGCCCCCGTCGTGGCGCAGTTGTTGGAGTCGGTCGCAGTCACCGCCGAGGAGGACTGCCCGCACTACACCGCCCACGTCATCGCCGGAGTGAAGATCGGTCCCAGCCCCGCGTGGTTGCAGGAGGCGCTCCAGGCCGTGGGCCTGCGTCCGATCAACAACGTCGTAGATGTCACCAACTTTGTCCTGCACGAGACCGGCCAGCCCCTGCACGCCTTCGACGCCGCCAAGATCGCCGGCCACCGCCTGGTGATCCGCCGTGCGGGCGATGGCGAGAAGCTCGTCACGCTCGACAACAAGGAGCGCAGCCTCAACGGCCGCATGCTCGTGATCGCCGACGCCGAGAAGCCCCTCGTCATCGCCGGCATCATGGGCGGGGCCAGCGCCGAGGTCGACTCCACCACCACCGACCTCGTGCTCGAGTCGGCCTATTTCAGGCCCACCGGCATCCGCTGGACCTCGAAGAAGCTCGGCCTGTCCTCGGACAGCGCCTACCGTTTCGAGCGCGGCATCGATCCCTGTGGCGTATTGGACGGAGCCCGCCGAGCGCTCGATCTCATTCTGGAGACTGCCGGCGGCCAGCTCGTGGGCCCGCTCTTCAAGGTGGGCGGCGAGCCCGCCACCGAGACCGCCATCGAGGTGACCCCGGAGTTCATCCGCCGCCGTGCGGGCTACGACATCCCCGACGACGCCATGCGTGGGATACTCGAGTCGCTCGAACTCGACATCGAGCAGCGCCTCTCCTCCGAGGCCCCTGGCTTCTTCTGGACGGTGAAGGTCCCCAGCTGGCGCGGCGATCTCGACCGCCCGGTGGATCTGGTCGAGGAGGTTGTGCGCCTCTACGGCTGCGAGAAGATCCCTCCCGCCCCTGTGGTCGCTGTGGCCTTGCCCGAGGCCGACGATCCGATCACCGAGTTCAACCGCGCGGCCACCGCGTATCTGGTGGGCCAGCATTTCAACGAGTGCGTGAATTACTCGCAGCGCCCGGGGCCCGAGACCGCCGCCTGGGTTTCCGAGGCCGCCGCGCAAGCCTTGGCGCTGGCGAACCCGTTTACCGAGGAGTATTCGCATCTGCGAGCCTCGCTGATCAACGGCTTGCTCGACAACCTGCGCCTCAACCAGGACCGCCGCACCGGCGCCACCAAGCTCTTCGAGTGCGGGCGCACCTTCCGCGAGCAGGACGGCAAGATCTTCGAGTGCCTCTCCGTGGGCTTTGTCATCGCCACCGGCTCCGAGGATACGCAGTGGCTCGCCCGTGCTCCGGGCGATTTCTACACTGCCAAGCGTCACCTCGCAGTGGTGGCGGCCAATGCAGGCGTATCGTTGGAGAACCTTCGAGTGGAGGCCGTGGCCGCCGCCAACGCCGGCTGGCAGGCCGGGCACTCGGCAACGTTCGGGCGGTTGACCGAGGGCTTCGAGGCCCGCTGCGGTCTCCTCAACTTGGAGATGCTGCGCAAGCTCGGCATCACCGGCGGGGTGGTGGCCGGTATCCTGCACCTGCTGCCGGAGCGCGTAGCCACGGCGCGTCCCCGGGCGAAGTTCAAGCCCTTCAGTGTATTCCCGCCCGCGCTGCGCGATCTGGCGCTGGTGGTCGATGAGGGCGCCGCCGCCGAGGCGGTGCGCCGCGATGTGGCGAAGGCTGCGCGAGCGGCAGTCGTCGCCGGGAAATTCGTACTGGAGAACGTGCGCCTCTTCGACGTCTACCGCGGGGCCGGGCTGCCCGAGGGGAAGAAGAGCTTCGCCTTCTCGCTGGTGTATCGGGCTGAGGATCGCACGCTCACCGACGACGAGGTGAATGGGGCCTTCCTGAAGACCCAGGACGAGATCGCCAAGAACGCCGCCTACGCCATCCGCAAGTAGGCGGAGTTGGAGGTATGCCGCGCGTTCCAGCCGTGTAGCTGGAGCGCGCTGCTGTGCAGCTCATGCGCTCCGAGCGGGCGAGCGAAGAGTTTCGGAGGATTCCCACCTCAATAAGGGACAGGTCGAAAATCTTAGACAGCGTGAAATGGCAACAAGCCCGCGCCGCCCACCGTATCGGCCTGTTTGGCACCGGGGCGGCCCCGCGCCACTACGGAGCCTTCATCGCGCCGACCGCATTTGGCGAAGTGCTGCGGCTAGCGGGTAGAGGTCGGAAACCCTAGCCCAGATCGGTGCAAATCGCGGAAACCCGACCGCGTACGAGGAGGGCGGTGGCGGGCAACGATACGGAGCCGGTGAGAAGGGGCGGGCATGGCTGTCGTGGGGGAGTGGCCGGGCTGAATCGGGTCTTCAGAATCCTATATCCAGGCTTACCTCGCCGCCGAAACGGGTGACCTGTGGATTGCCGATCATCACCGAGCCGGTCGCATGGAGTATGATACGTGAATTGAGACGGCAGGAGGCTCCGAGCGAGCCGATAGCCCAATCGGCCGATGTCGGCGTGACGGCTGCGGTGAATGGGGCGGCGGCCACCGAGGTGAGCGCGGCGGTGACCTCGCGGTTCCGGCCGGCCCAGTCGTGGTTCCATGCCGCCTCGACGGAAAGTTGCCAGTCGCCCATGTTGGTCATGGCGCGCCAGCCGAGCTGGCCGATGGACGCGTTGCGCGTCTGGCCGGCGAAGGAGAGGGCGGTGACGACGCTGGTGCCGGTTTCGGTGAAGCCGTCGAGGTGGATCTGCTGCAGCACTACGCCAACCACCGGGCCGGTGGTGAGTGAGCCGAGACTGAAATCGCGACCGCCGCGCAACGCGAAGGCGCTGGATTGCCCGCTGGTGTTGGCGTGGTTTTGGTCGGTGAAGAGGCCGAGTGGTACCGGCCGATCGATGCGATTCTGCAGCACGCCGAAGGTGGACACCGCGTCGACCCACCAGCGTTCTGAATTGTAGCTAACGAGGAGGCTCGCTGCCTCATCGGTCTGGTTGCCGTGGCCTCCGGTGGAGAACTGCTGGTGTTGGCCGCCCACGGAGAGGGCGGCACCGAGGAGTAGTTTTCCGTCGGTCGTGTAGTCCAGGCCGACGGTGCTGCCGAACGGGGTGACGGAGATGTGCGGAAAGCCGGGGGCGTTTTGGAGATGCATAGAGCCGGTGCCGGCGGCGAACCAGGTGCCGATAGTGCCCGGCTCGCGTGGCGGTCCGGAATGTTTGAGCTGCGCTAGGAGGCTGGTCAGGTGAGCCAAGCCCTCCTGTACTGCACTTTTCGCGACCAAGGAGACCAAGCTGGGTGCGGTGAGCAGGCTGTAGATATAGTCAGCCTCGATCTGTTGGCCTGCGGTGGTCACGTGCGCTCCGTCGATGAAGAGATACGTGTGTTCCTGCTCCGGGCTGAGCATGGCTGAGGTTGTCAAAAGGGCACTGGCGTGGCTCGGCGCATTGGCCGCCAATACGGATTCGGCGGTGAATCCGAACGCGACGGGATGGCGCACCACGTACTTGAAGACGCTGTCCATGTCGGCCGGGATGTAGTTCACCCCGGCCGCAGTGAGGCGCGACCATAGGGCCGAATTGAACGCGGCCCTACGCTCGTCGTTGGCGGCTTTGCTAGTGGGAAGCGTTCCCCCAAGATCAGCCATGGTGGCATACATGTACGAATTCGGCACCACGATGGTGCGGGCACCGGCCGCTTGGAGTGCGGCGACCTCCGGTGCGAGGGAGGCGGACAACCCGGCCAAGTAGTTGGGATTCGCGGCCATCCAAGCTTCACCCTGTTGCTGGACCCAGATCAGGTCGTTGTTGCCGGTGCTGATTAGGTAGAGACCGCGGGGGTTGGCGGCTCCGTTGACGGAGGCCAGGTAGTGCTGGATCTGATCGATGGTGGCGACATGGCCGAGGACTTCGGTGAGGGTATGGGCGCCGCCGTTGGCAAAGTTGGTGCCGCCATTGCCCAGCGGGGCGGCGCTCAGACCAAAGCGCTCGGCCAGCAGCGTGGAATCCATTGTCCCGGGACCGGCATAGCCACCCTTGGCTCCTTGGGTGATAGCGAGCGCGATGGCCTGATCATCTTCGGCGTTGCCGATTGAGTTGTAGCGGAAATACCCGCTGTCGAGGGTGCTGTCCCCAAGCCCGATGAACTGGTTGAACTCGGCCGCGTGGGAGGCGCTGCAAGCGAGGAGGGCGGCGGAAGAGAACAATCCGATGGCGACGGAGTATTTCATAAATGGAAATTCCTTTGCTAACGGGGGAAACGGTGGGCGAGGGGACCTGCCCTGCATGCGTTCCCGTAGCGACTCCAGCTATCGGTTGGCTTGTCCCGTTATGTACCGATTCCCCTGCTATTGGGGTCGGGCTGGCAGTCGGGGCCGGGGTGGATAGCGAGACTGCCGTCGTCGCGAGCGGTATTTCGTCGACGGAACTTCGGTTGCGGCATCCCTGCGCGGGGACCATTCTCCTGGCTTGACGATGCCTCCTCTTAACGCCGCCCGTACCCTTCTCAGCGAACGCTTTGGTTTTGCCGGCTTCCGCCCGGGGCAGGAGGCGGTGATCGGGCAACTGCTCGCTGGAAATTCCGCGCTGGCGGTGTGCCCCACCGGCAGCGGCAAGAGCCTGTGCTACCAATTGCCGGCGCTGCTGCTGGAAGGGCTCACGGTCGTGGTGTCCCCGTTGATCGCACTGATGAAGGATCAGGTCGACTTCCTGCGGGGGCGAGGCATCGAGGCGGCGCGGCTGGATTCCTCGGTGAGCCGCGAGGTGTTTGAGGAAATCCAGGACGCGCTGCGCACGCACCGGCTCAAGCTGCTCTACGTGGCACCCGAGCGATTCTCCAACGAGCGCTTCCTGGCCCGGCTCAAGTCGCTGCGCATCGACTTGTTGGTGATCGACGAGGCTCACTGCATCTCGGAGTGGGGGCACAACTTCCGGCCCGACTACCTCAAGCTCGCCCGCTACGCGAGGGAGTTGAAGGTGGGCCGGGTGCTGGCGCTCACAGCTACGGCGACCCCGGCGGTGGCCGCTGACATCTGCCGCGAATTCGCCATCGCACCCGAGGCGCATGTGAACACCGGTTTTTACAGGCCCAACCTCTTCCTGCGAGCCACCGCCTGCGCAGCGGGCGAGCGTATCGGAGTGTTGCTGGCGCGGTTGAAGGCCAGGCCGCCTGGCCCGACCATCGTCTATGTGACCTTGCAGAAGACTGCCGAGCAGGTCGCCACCGCGCTGGCCTCCGCCGGTTTCCCGGCCGAGGCCTATCATGCGGGCATGGAGGCGGAGGCACGCGAGGCGGTGCAGAACCGGTTCATGGCGGCCGACGACGCCATCGTGGTCGCCACCATCGCCTTCGGCATGGGTATCGACAAGGCCAACATTCGCGCCGTTTTCCACTACAACCTCCCCAAGAGCCAGGAGAACTACGCCCAGGAGATCGGCCGCGCCGGCCGCGACGGCGCCCCTGCGCACTGCGAGATTCTCGCGGCGGCGGCGGACCTTACGGTGTTGGAAAACTTCACCTACGGGGACACCCCAACCGCCGAGGCGCTGCGAGATCTGCTCAAAGAGCTGCTGCAGGGCCGGGCGCAGGGCGAGACCTTCGACATCTCCGGCTACGAGCTGTCGGCGCGCCACGACATCCGCCAGCTCGTGGTATCCACGGCGCTCACCTATCTGGAGCTTGAGGGGCTGATCGAGGCCACGGCGCCCTTCTACACCACCTACCAGTGGAAATTCCTGAGGGAGCCCGAAACCATCCTCGCGCGCTTCGATGCGCAGCGGCGCGCGTTTCTCGGGCGGCTGTTCGGGCTGGCGAAGGTGGGCCGGATCTGGAATTCGGTGGTGCTCGCGGATGCGGTACAAGCGCTCGAGAGCATCCGCGAACCCGAGATACCGGCGCAGGGCGGCGATCACGAGCGTGGCGCCGAGGTGCCCGGCAACCAGCGCGAACGGGTGGTGAAGGCGCTCACCTACCTCGAGGAGAAGGGCGATCTGGAGCTTCAGGTGGCCGGCGTGCGGCAGGGCTACCGCGTGGTGCGTGTGCCCGCCGATCATTCTGCAGTGTGGCATGACCTGCGCCGGCGCTTCGCCGCCCGGGAATCCGGAGACATCGCGCGAGTGGCCGGCGTGGCCGCACTCGTCGCAGGCGAGGGCTGCCTGGTGCGCCGACTGCTTGGATACTTCGGAGAGGAGCTTGGGCACGACTGCGGGCATTGCGGGCCCTGTGCCGGCGACCGCAGGGTGGTGCTGGAGCGCGCCCCGGCGAACGTCGATCTGGCGTCGGGGGAGCTGGCCGCCCTAAGCGCCGAGAATCCGCGCGCACTGGGCGGGGCGCGCCAGCTGGCGCGTTTCCTCTGCGGGATCGCCTCGCCCGCTTTGGTGGCGGGGAAGCTCACGAGGCATCCGAGGTTTGGATCCGCAGCAGAGGCCCCGTTTGCGGGGGTGATGGAGGCGGCTAAGGCGGCGCTCGCCTCCCCGCGGCAGCGATAGAGCCTGGCACCCGCTAGGCAATTTGTAGCAGGAACGTCCTTGCGCGTGATCAGGGGCGCAGATCGCGTGCAAGCACGCATCTGCTACGGGCTGAGGAACTCTGCTCCCACCTGCGGGGAGCCGCCCCCCGATGCGATCAGCTCAGTGTGAGCCGGAATACAGCGGCGGCCAGGCTGTGCAGATCGGGGAATACCGCGCCGGCTCCGGCCGCGCGAAGCGAGGCCTCGTCGTGTGTGCCGGTGGTTACGCAGAAGCAGGGGAATGCGGCGTTGGCGGCGGTGGCCAGGTCGAAGGGCGAATCGCCTATCAGGCAAGTGGATTCAGCTTCGGCGCCGAGCAGGCGCAGCGCCTCGGCGGTGAATTCGGCGGCGGGCTTGCGCCAGGGGCAGTCGCGCGCGCCCAGGATGAGGTCGAGCTGCGGTGCGAGGCCGAGGTGGGCGAGGATGAGGCGCGCGTGGTCGCCGATCTTGTTGGTGAGTACTCCGGTGCGGATACCCTGTGCTCGTAGCGCGGTGATGATCTCACGCCCGCCGGGGTACACGGTGGGATCCTCGAGTTGGATCTGCTCGGTGTAGGCCACATGCGAGCGGCAGGCTTCGGCGATGTGCTCGGGCGGCAGGAAATGGGACATAGCGTTCTCCAACCCGCCGCCGACCGCGCGGCGTACTTGCTCGGCGGAGGGGGCGGGCAGGCCGAACTGGGGCAGGGTGTGGCAGTAGGCGCGGTGGATCGTGGTGAAGGCGTCCACCAGAGTGCCGTCGAGGTCGAAGAGAACAGTGCGGAAGGCGGCCATGCGCCGGCCTTTCTCCCGGGGAGGGGGAGCGAGGGCAACCGCCAAGCATGCGGACCTGCGCCGGCACAGCGGGGCTGGCGCCCTTTCTCCAACCCTGCGCTGCTGCCCCCAAATTATCATCGCAACGGCTCGGGGTGGGCGGCACTTTGGATGCTGCGCGCCATGTCAACCCAGCCAGCCACCGCCGCCACCGTGTCGGTCGAGGAGACCCCGGAGCTCTGCCGCCTCACCGTCGGCGGCCGCTGGGACAGCTCCGCCTCTCGTCCGCGCTGGACTCCGGCGAAGGCTGCGGCCTTCCGGCAGGTTGAAATCGTGGTGACGCCGCTGGAGCGCTGGGACAGCTCGCTGGTGCTCTTTTTGGGCGAGGTGCGGCGGCTGTGCGGGAAACGTGGCTGGACGTTGGCAGTCCATGGCCTGCCCGCGGGGATACCGCCGGCACTGGTGCTGGTGCCTACCGGCCCCGCCGCAGCCGGCGGCTACGCGTGGCCTTGGGTGGCCTACCTGGGGCTGGCCACGCGAAAGGTCGGTGCCGATCTGGTGGACTACGCGCGCTTCGTGGGCAATTGCGCGATCGCCTGCGCCCAGTTCCTGCGGAACCCGGTGCACTTCCGCTGGGGCGACTGCCTTGAGCAGATGCAGCTCTGCGGTGCCCAGGGACTGCCCATCATCGGGCTGATCAGCTTTCTGGTGGGAGTGATCATGGCGTACCAGTCGGCCGTGCTGCTGCGGCAGTTCGGGGCCGACATCTATGTGGCCGACCTTGTGGGGCTTGGTGTGGTGCGAGAGATGGGACCGATGATGGCCGCGGTGGTGGTGGCCGGGCGCACCGGGGCGGCCTTCGCCGCCGAGCTCGGCAACATGAAGGCCAACGAGGAGATCGACGCACTGGAGACGCTGGGCCTGAGCCCGGTGCGTTTCCTGGTGCTGCCGCGGTTGCTCGCCCTGCAACTGATGATGCCCCTGCTGGCGCTCTACGCCAATGCGCTGGGCGTGCTTGGAGGACTGCTCGTGGCCTGGGGCCTGCTCGACCTGCCCCCGGTCACCTACTGGATCGAGACCAAGGGAGTGCTCGACCTCTCCGATCTGGGCACCGGTTTGTTCAAGAGCGTGGTATTCGGTGCGCTGATCGGCTTCGCGGGCTGCCTGCGCGGGTTGCAGGCCGACCGCAGCGCGGCGGGGGTGGGCAAGGCGGCGACCTCCGCGGTCGTCACCAGCATCCTCTGTGTCATCGTGTCCGACGCGGTGTTCGCGGTGGTCTTCAACATCCTCGGACTGTGACGCGCCCGATGAATTCAACTACCGCCAACGCGATCGAGGTGCAGGGACTGGAGTGTCGCCAGGGTGAGCGCACCATCCTGCACGATGTCACTTTCTCGGTGGCGCCGGGGGAGCTGTTCTTTGTCATCGGAGGCAGCGGCTGCGGCAAGAGCACGCTGCTCAAGCACCTCATCGGCCTGCTGCCGGTGGCTGCCGGGCGCGTGGCCTATTTCGGGCGCGACTTCACCAGTGCGGACCCGGCGGCGCGGCGCGAGATGCAGAAGGCTTTCGGTGTATCCTACCAATACGGAGCGCTCTGGAGTTCGATGACGCTGGCCGAGAATGTGGCCCTGCCGCTGCAGGAGCACACCAAGCTCACCGCCGTGGAGCGCGGCGAGATCGTGCGCTGGAAGCTGGCACAGGTGGGCCTGGGTGGTTGCGAGGACCAGTATCCGTCCGAGGTGAGTGGAGGCATGCGCAAGCGCGCCGCCATCGCACGGGCACTGGCGCTGGACCCGCAGATCCTCTTCTTCGACGAACCGGCCGCCGGCCTCGACCCGATCACCGCGCGTTCGCTCGACCGGACCATCCTCGAGATCCGCGACAATCTGCATACGACCATGGTCATCGTCTCGCACGAACTGCCGAGCATCCTCGGCATTGCCGACCGTGCGATCCTCCTGCACCGTGACGTGCAGGGCATTCTTGCCGAGGGCCCGCCCCGCCGGTTGCTGGCCGAGTCGGCCGACCCACGCGTACGCGAGTTCCTGGCACCCGAAGATGTGCTCGCCGCCCCAAGTTCCCCGTGAAAACAAAGATTAGTCCCACGCTCATCGGCGTATTTGTGATCGGTGGCCTCGCGCTGATGCTGGTTGCCGTGCTCGCCTTCGGCGGCTCCTCGCTCTTCACCAAGCCCCAGCGCTTCGCCGTGTTCTTCGACGAGTCCGTGCACGGGCTCGACCCCGGCGCTCCTGTGAAGGTGCGCGGCGTGCGCGTGGGCCGGGTGGCCGACGTCAACGTGCGGTTCGACTCCGCCAAGCACGTGTCCCAGGTCGAGGTCATCTGCGAGATTTCCAAGAATGTGCTGGTGGGACCAGACGGCCGGCGCATCGACTTCGCCGCCCAAGGACAGGTCGCGCAGTTGGTCAAGGACGGCATGCGAGCCGAGTTGGCGGTGATGGGTTTGGCCACCGGGCTGCTCTACGTGGAGCTGAGCTTCCATGAGGAGCAGGAGTATCCGTTGCGCTCCGACCTGCCTCAGGTGGACTGCCCGGTGGTGCCCTCGGTCCCCTCGGCGATCGCGGAGTTCACCGCGAGCATCACCGATTTGTTGGCAAAGCTGCGGCAGGTCGACTACTCGGGGATCTCGACCGATCTCAAGGCGTTGCTGGTGGGCGCGCGCACCAAGATCGACGCGCTCCAGGTGCAGCCCGCCGTAGACGAGGTGAAGGCGGCAGCCGCGGCGGTGCGTGTGCTCGCCTCCGACCCGCAACTGGTCGCGGCCTTTGGCAACGTGAACCGCACGCTCGCCCAGTTGCAGACCACGATCGGTCATATCGACGGAGTGGTGGTGCCTGCCGGCGACGAGTTGCACCGCACCCTTGCCGAGGCCCGAGGCGCGATGGAGCAGCTCAACGCCGCCGCAGCCTCGGTGCGCCGTTTTACCGGTCCACAGACCGGGCTTGGCGAGGAGGCGCTGCGCACCTTTGAACGGGTGGGCCACGCCGCCGAGGCGATGCAGCGGCTGGTCGACTTCCTCGAACGCAATCCCAACGCCCTGCTGCTCGGCCGGCCCTCGGCCGGCCCGGAAGCTGCCGAGAGGCGTAAGTGAATCCCGGTGTCCCCATGAAATCCTGCCCGTTCTCCATTTTTGCCCGCTTGGTTGCCCCGGTCGCGCTGGTCGTGCTCGCCGGTTGCTCGTTCCCGTCCGCCAAGCCGGATCCGACCCGCTACTACCTGTTGTCGGTGCCCTCATCGGTGGCGGCGACGCCCGCCGCGGGCACAGCGGCGGAGAGGGCCTCCTCGAAAGCTGTCACCGTGGGGTTGAGTCGTGTTGAACTGCCCGCCTATTTGAGGTCGGTGGCGCTGGTGCTGCGTCCCGGCGGCACGGAGCTGCGCCAGGCGCCGGCCGCCCGCTGGGCCGAGCCTTTGGATCTGGGGATCGCCCGCGTGCTCAAGGAAACCTTGCAGGCCCAGCCGGCGGTGCGCTCGGTCGTCTCCTATCCGGCCCCGCAGGCAGCTACGCCGGAGCGCGAGATTTCGGTATCAGTGCAGGCCTGCGAGGGCCTTACTGGGGGGGGCGGCCAGCGGACCCGCTTCGCGGCTACGTGGGAGATTCGTTCCCCCGCCGACAGTGGCGCAGTGCTGGCATCGGGCACCTTCGAGAGCGCCCCGGCCGACTGGGCCGCGGGCGACTATGCCGCGCTCACCGCCAAGCTGGGCGAGGCCGTTGCCGAGCTCGGACGGGAACTGGGCGCGGCGCTGGCCCGTTGAGTTTGCCGTCGGTCGGGCCCCAGGCGTCGAGCATCCCATGGGCGGTTGTTCGGCGTTTGGGGGACGCTATTCCACTTGTTCCACTCTTTGGCTGCGCCTGCGGGACGAGGCCGTGGCTGTAACCATTCTGTCGTAGGAGCGTGCTGGCACGCGATCCAGAGCGCAGATCGCGTGCAAGCACGCTCCTACACGGATCCGGCATTCAGCTCATCGCGGAAGCGAATGGCGCCTTATCGCGTGCAGGCACGCTCCTACTACGGACAGTCCTGCCTGGGGCATTAGCGGCACCGAATTGGTCCGGTGACTACTGGGCCGGCTTGGCGTTCCAGATTGTCAGCATGGAGGCGGAACCCTGGGCGCGCACGCCGTTGTCGGAGAGAATCTCGTCGGTGGCTGAGAGCATTTCCTTGCGCTTGAATACGAGGCCTTCGCCGCCGCGCTGGTCGGATTCGATCACGATGAACTCGTCGCGGTTGTCGCGCAGCACCTCGACAAGGTGGGCGAGGTTCTTGATGGCGATGCCATTGACCGATTTCACCACGGAGGTAACCGGGTTGGAGTAGCCCTTGGACAGCTTGTGGGGGAAAAATGGGGAGCACACCACGACGAGCTCCTCGCCGGGGAAGGCGGGCTGGTCGCCCAGGCGCAGCATCAGCGGGCTGGCACCGTAGCAGTACAGGAACGGGATTTGCACCTTGTTGCCGGCGACGCCGGAGACGAACGACGAGGTGGCCCGCGAAAAAACCATGGGCCCAAAGATGAAGTACGGCGGGTAGTCGCCGCGCAACTCCGGGAGCAACTGCACCCGCTCTGTAACCACGGGCAACTCGATCGCGAGCTCCTTGCCTGCGCGAACCACTGTGAGAGGCACCGTGCCGTTGCGCGCGGCCTTCTGGACGAGATAGGCGAAGCGTACCCGCAAGTTGGGGCCGATACGGATCATGCCGTCCTCGTCGATGGGGGTGGTGCCGATGTGGGTGATCAGGTCCCATTCGCGCAGCGGGTAGCTGGCGGAGTCGCTGGAGGGGCTATGCACCACCATGCCCTTGGCCGTGGGGCTGAGCTTGAGGAAGGCCCGCAGCGCCGGGTTCTCCAAAGTCTGGAGATCGTCGAAGAGTCCCGGTTTGCCGTCGTAGGTGCCGTCGGCGACATCGGCCAGGAACAGCTCGATCTCCTCGCTGGGGATGATGTAGCCGATGTTGTCGGCGCCGCCTAGGCCGCTGAAAGCGAGGCCGATCATCTTGTCGCCGACCACGGCGGGGCCTCCTGAGTTGCCGGGATTGATTGCGGCGTCGATCTGGATGCGCAGGCCGGAGGTGGGGCCGTTGTAGCCGGTGAACTCGATGCGGGAGACGATGCCCTTGGTGATTGAGAGCTCGGTACCGCCTGTCGGGTAACCATAGGCCATTACGATGTCCTTCACGTCGGGCAGGGTGTTGGCGCGGGGCAGGGGCGGGCGGGTGGCGAAGAGCGTCTCGTCGTCGAGCTTGAGCACGGCCAGGTCGATGCCGTAGGCGATGTACTCTACGGTGGCGGAAATCTTTTCGCCGGACTGGTTGGCCTGCACCTGCACCTGGCTGGCGTAGCGCACGACGTGGGCGTTGGTGAGGATGCGGTTGCCCTCGATCACCACACCACTGCCGGTGGCCTCGGTGGGCGCTTGTTTCGTCCACGGTCGGAATGCATCCGGATAGCGCATGGTGGAGAAGATCTTCACCACGGAGTTTTCGACCCGACCAGGAGCCTCGGCGACAGGCAGCGGCGTAGTGGGCAGGGAGGGAAGGGCTGGTGTGGCCACCGCCAAAGGGGTGTCTTCGGTGCCGGCGTGGCAGGGAGTCAAGGACAGCGCGGCGGCGAGCCCAAGCAGTGCGAGGCGAACAGAGGTGCAGGCAGGAAGAGTCATCGGGGAATGGAGTACGCTGATGAAGCCCTCAGGGTGGCGGGGTGACCAGCAGAATTGGGGCGGGGGGGGCCGCGGCGGCGAGGAAGGGCGGTAGGCTGAAACTTGAAGGCTGAAGGCGGAAGGCGGAGACGGGAAACCGGAGGGCGGAAGGCGGAGCGCCGGTTCCCAGCCGGCGTTGCTCGGTGGTACGGCCACAGGCTCCGGGCCCACCGGGGGCCGGGTTGGTAACGGCTTGGGTGTAACCATTCAGTGGAGCGTGCGTGCACGCGATTCAGAGCCCGGATCGCGTGCAGGCGCGCTCCTACGACCGGACACCGAAGCCACTTTCCAACGCAAGCGAGTAGAGCCGTGGCAAGTGGATGGTTACAGCCCAGCGAACGCCCCCAGCGGAGGGGCATCGAAGGGCCCGTCCCCGCCGGCCGCCTATGAGGCGGCTGCTTCGGCGAGGACGGGCGTTGGGGGGGCTGCCAGGCGGGAGTCGAAAAGTTTCTTGTCGAGAGCCTTCATGTAGGCCTCGTGGGCGTTGATCGTGCCGGCGTCCAAGTGGTGCATGAGCATGCTGTCCATTCCGCACATACCATCGGCGGCGCCCGATTCGATGATCGAGCGGATGTCGGAGATGCGACCGCTGCGGATGACGTTGGGCAGGGCTTCGTGTTGGAGCAGGATTTCGTGCACGGCCACCCGGCCGCCGCCCTGCTTCTTGCAGAGGAGTTGGGAGACGATGCCGGCCAGGCAACCGGCCAGGAGCACACGCACCTGGTTTTGTTCCTCGGAGGGGAAGGCGTTGATGATGCGGTCGACTGTCTTCGGGGCTGAGTTGGTGTGGAGGGTACCGAAAACGAGGATGCCCATGGAGGCGGCGTTGAGGGCGAGCTTGATGGTCTCCAGTTCGCGCATCTCGCCGAGCAGGATGAGGTCGGGGTCGGAGCGCATCGCGCTGCGCAGCCCGGCGGCGAAGGACTGGGTGTGGTCGCCCACCTCGCGGTGCACGATCACGGAGCGCCGGCAGGGGTGGACGAACTCCACGGGGTCCTCGAGGGTGATGATGTGGCGGGTCTGGGTGGCGTTGATGTGGTCGATCATCGCCGCCAGGGTGGTGCTCTTGCCGGAGCCGGTGGGGCCGGTGACCAGGACAAGACCCGAGCGCAGGTTGCAGAGCTTCTTCAAGGCCTCCGGGAGCGCGAGTTGCTCGAAGGACAGGATACGGGAGGGGATCTGCCGCAGCACGGCGGCCATGCCCCAATGGTTGTGAAGGTAGTTGCAGCGGAAGCGGGCAAGGCCGGGGACCTCGTAGGCGAAGTCGAGGTCGCAGTGTTCCCGGAAGTGCGCCCAGCGGGGCTCGGGGCAGATCTCCTGAAGGAGGGGCTCAAGGGTTTCGGCAGTGAGCACGTCGGGAGCGAGTGGTTGCAGGTCGCCCGACACTCGGCCGCGGGGAGGCAGGCCCACGGTGAGATGGAGGTCGGAGCCGCCAAGGCGGAGCAGTTCGGCGAGGAGTTTGTCGAGGGCGGGCATCGGGGAAATGCGGAATTCGGAAGGCGGAGTGCGGAAGGGCGGAGACCGGAGTGCGGAAGGCGGAATTCGGAATGCGGAGACCGGAAGGCGGGGCTAGGGGCGAGCGACTCGGGGGCTGGGCGCGTGCTGGCACTGGGCCGACGCCGGGCATCGCGTGCAAGCACGCTGCTGCCATAGATTGGTTACGGTTTAGAAGAGCCCGAAACGCTTGCGGGCGGTTTGCGCGGTGACGGCGGCTTCGGTGGGCGGGTGAGTGGTGTTTTGCAGCAGGGTGCGCAGGGCGCGGTTGCCGATATTGGCCAGCGCGACCTCCTCGGAGATGCGGCCGGCCTTGAAAAGCTCCAGCACGGAGGAGTCCATCGAGAGCATCCCGTCGCGCATCCCGGTTTCGAGCACGCTGGCGAGGTTCTGCAGCTTGTTCTCCCGGATGAGATTTCCAACGGCCAGGTTGCCCACGAGGATCTCGCAGGCCAGGGCCGTACCGCCGTCGATGGCGGGCAGGAGGCGCTGGCAGACGATGCCCCGCAGCGACTCCGAGACCATCGCGCGGATCTGCGCCTGTTGTGAGGGAGGGAAGACGTCGAGCAGGCGGCTGAGCGTGGAGGTGACGTCGGCCGTGTGCATGGTGCCCAGCACGAGGTGTCCGGTTTCGGCGGCGGTGATGGCGATGTTGATTGTCTCCAGATCGCGGAGCTCGCCGATGGCCATCACATCGGGGTCCTGGCGCAGCGCGGCGCGCAGGGCGGTGGCAAAGGTCTTGGTGTGGTCGCCCACCTGCCGTTGGGTGACGTTGCAGCTCTTTGAGGCTACCACGTATTCGATCGGGTCCTCTACGGTGATGATGTGGTCGTTGCGGGAGCGGTTCACCTCCTCGACCATGGCGGTGAGGGTGGCGGTCTTGCCGGAGTTGACCGGCCCGGTGATGAGAATGAGGCCGTTGTGGTAGGCGAGCAGGCGCTGGAGCACGGCGATGTCGGGATAGCCGAGTTCGGCCATGGGCAGGGCGCGGGGGGGCACGATGCGGTAGGCGCCGGATACGCCCCATTTGTGCAGGGTGATGCAGGCGCGGAAGCGCTGGTCGGGGCCCAACGCGAGGGCGAGTTCGAGGTCCGAGGTCTTCTGGAGCGCGCCGAACTGCTTCTCGTCGAGCAGGGTGAGGTTGGCGGCCTCGGCGACATCGGAGGGCAGCGGAGTCTCCGTAAGGTAGTGGATCAGGCCATGACGGCGCACGAAGGGTCGCGCCTGGGCGCTGAGGTGGAGGTCGCTCACGCCGGCGGCCTGACAGTCGGCGAGCAGGCGGGGCATGGCGGAGCGGACCTTGGTATCGTCGAGTTGGGGATCGACGAAGAGAGGGTTGGCTGCGAGGGCGGCGAAATCGTGGGACACGGCGGGTCGGGGCGACGCGGTTGGCTAGGGAAGGGGCGGAATTGCGCGGGTTTGAACCGGGGGGGACCGGCGGGCGCGCAGCGACCCTTCGGGCGGGAGGAGGCGGCGCTTGAGTGCAAGCGGGTGATCGGGGGATCAAATCCTGTCTACTGGGGTTGGGTACGAGAAGTCGGCTGGGGTGAATACCCCGAGGGGGAGGGGCGGGCAGCCTGGTGTGCGCATCGCGCAGGGCATTGAGGCCCCACTGTTGCGCCACTTCGGAGGCCGCAATTCGGCCAAATCGCCAGGTGAATCGCCAAAATGCGAAAACACCCTCGCCACCCGGGGATATTCCGCCTTCTAGATCTGAGGAGCGCAGATCAACTCCTCCGAACACAGTCTGTTTTCAGCTCCTGGCATGGCATACCCCACGAAGAAATTCAGAATCGCTGAACGCTTGGCCCAGGCGCGCCGAGGCTTTCAGCCGGCACTATCGCAGACTGGTTTGGCCGAGAAGGCGCGGACAAGTGGGTTGGCGGACTGCAAGGCCAGCCGTATCTCCCGGCTGGAGGCGGGCTATGCCGACGCCGAATGGAGCGAAGTGGAGGCGCTGGCGAAGGCGCTGGGCGTGGCCCCCCAATGGCTTGCGGGCACAAATGAGGGCGCGGCCCTGCCCGTGGCGACACTGGCACCTTCTGGGCCGTCAGTGGGACCAGTTCTTCGGGTAGCGCCGGTTGCACTTGCGGTGCCCGCTAAGCCGGCGACTCCGGCTCGATCGGTATCGCCTGTTGCACCCATTGCGGCGGTTGCCCCAGTTTCGGCGGTTGCCCCTGCCACTCCTTCAGTTCCGGCAGTGCCGCCGCGTATCTTCAGCGCGCCAGCAGTTACGCCCAAGGCTGCCATCGCGGTGGCTCCTCCCGTGGCGGCTCCCTATTTTGATCTGGCCGCAATGGAGCGCAGCGCCCACGGCAGCGACTACGACTACCGCCAGTATCTCGCCGCAGCGCTGAGTCGCGCCCGAGTGAAACTGCACGAGGCGGGTGTGCCAGCGGCGGAATGGAGACAGTGGAGAGCGGTGGAGAAACGCGCTGTGGAAGAGCTCCGCAAGAGCGCCTGATTTCCCGAAATCGGGAGCTTACCACGCCCCGGGGCCGGCACTACAAAAACCGTTTGCCCTCACGGCCGTGAACCCAAACGGTTGCGCGAATGACCCGCTGTGACGGGGATTTCTCCTCGCGGAACGCAACCGACGCTACACTAACAAAACCGTTTAACCTCACGGTCGTGAGCCCAAACGGTTGCGCGCGATCCGCTTTCTGGGGATTTTCGGCACTTGAGCGAGGAGTGGCCCCGAGTGGGGGAACGGCGAATTGCTGCCGGGGCAGGGATGCGGTGCGGGTGGAGGGCGGGAATGCTCCGGGATGCTATCATCCGCGGCCGCGGACCATAGCATCCGGAGGTTATCCGGAGACGGGGGAAGCCTGGGTGCGGGGAGTGTACGGAAATAGTGGGTGCATCCTAGACCGTTTGCGCTCACGGTCGTGAGCCCAAACGGTTGCGCGAACGACCCGCTGTGACGGGGATTTCTCCTCGCGGAACGCCACCGACCCTACACTACCAAAACCGTTTACCCTCACGGTCGTGAACCCAAACGGTTGGGGGGCGACTCGTTTTCTGGGGAAATTCTTCGCGCCCGACGTGTTGCCGGGGACGAAGTGGAAACGGCGAATGGAAGTGGTGATTAGGGGACGACTTGCGGTACTGGCCGCTCACAGGGGCGGTGCTGATCGGGAATTGCTTCCGGATGCTATCGTTCGCGGCCGCGGACGATAGCATCCGGAGGTAATTCAGTGCCGTGTGTGCGCCCCTGGAAATGTGCGCGGGGGGCGATGTGCTGACACGATCCGTTTCTGGGGGATTTCTCCCCACTCGGAATGCCCACCCTTCGGCACTACCAAAACCGTTTGCCCTCACGGTCGTGAGCCCGAACGGTTGCGCGCGATCCGCTTTCTGGGATTTCGTCTCTTGAGCGACGTGTGGCCCCGAGTGGGGGAACGGCGAATTGCTGCCGGGGCAGGGATGTGGTGCGGGTGGAAGGTGGGAATGCTCCGGGATGCTATCATCCGCGGCCGCGGACCATAGCATCCGGAGGCTATCCGGAGCCGGGGGAAGCCTGGGTGCGGGGCATGTATGAAAAGAGTGGGCACTTCCAAAACCGTTTGCCCTCACGGTCGTGAACCCAAACGGTTGCGCTCGATCCGATTTCCCGGGGGATTTTCGTCTCTTGCGGAAGGTGTTGCCCCGAGGGGAGGGGGGGGCGGCGAATTGCTGCCGGGGCTGCCGGAGCTGCGGGGGAGGGGAAGCTGCGCGGACGAGCTCCACTTTCCCATTCCTCGGTCTGCGCTCAGCCTTCGGCTTTCGCCCATACCGGTCCCGGCTCTCCGGCTTCGTCACCAAGCCTTCTTCTGCTCCTGCTGCCGGGCCAGAGCTTGCCCGACCACCTCCACCAGCACCGCCGCCCCATAGGGCTTGCGCAGAAAGGCCTCCGGCGGCTCGGCGCTTACCTTCGCCAGCTCCCGCGTCTGCGCTTCGCTGTAACCACTGGTCAATATCACCGGGACTTCGGGGGAGAGCTTGCGCACTGCCTCCATCGTCTCCCAGCCGCCCAGCCGGGGCAGGGCCACATCGCACAGCACACAGCGGATCTGCTCGGCGTACTGCCGGAATACCTCCACGCCAGCCACCCCGTCCTCCGCCACCAGCACGCCAAACCCGGCCCGCTTGAGCACCAGCGCCGTCGCTTTGCGTTCCACTGAATCGTCCTCCACCACCAATACAGTGCCGCGGTGCTCCAGCGCGGCAGCCGCTGCCGCCTCCGACACATGCCCCGAGCCCTCGACCGGTGCGAGGCCTCCGGCCACCGCCACCCGGCCTACGGCTTTACCCGCCACCGGCAAATACACCCTGAAAACGCTGCCTCGGCCCAGTTCGCTCTCCACAGCGATGGCCCCCCCATGGGCGCGCACAATCCCCAGCACCACCGACAACCCCAGCCCGCGGCCGGTAAACTTTCGCGTGAAGAACGGATCGAAGAGCTTCTCCATGTCCTGGCGCGAGATCCCGCACCCTATGTCCGCCACCTCGATACACGCATAGGCGCCGCTCTTTGGCCGGTAGTCGAGGGGGAAACGGTTGGTCACCGGCAGCGCCGCCGCCTCTACCGACTTTACGCTCAGTCGCACGCTGCCCCCTGCCGCTCCCATGGATTCCCAGGCGTTCTCCAGCAGGCTGGAAAGGATCTGCTGGATCTGCCCGGAATCGGCCACTACCGCCGGTCCGGGGCTGGGCAGCTCGGCCGCCAACAGCACCGCCGCCCGCCCTGCTCCGGGCTCTCCTGTAGGATCGAAGGCCGTCGGTAATTCTGCTCTCAATAAAGGCAGGCTCTGCCGGCATACTTCGGCCAGATCCAGCCTCTCTCGCTTGCCTGTGGTCTGCCCGAGGTAGGTGAGCATCATGCCGCTGACTCGGGCGGCCTTGCGTGCCGACTGCATGGCCAAGTCTAGGCTTTCGTCGGGGCTTTCCAGCCTGAGCACATCGCCCTTGGCCAGTTCCAGCCCCATCATCACGCCCTGTAGGAGATTGTTGAAGTTGTGGGCGATCGCACCGGCCATGCAGGTGAGGCTTTCGGCCTTGCGCAACTGGCGTTTCTCGGACTCCAGCCGCTCCTTCTCCGCCTCCACCAGCTTGCGTTCGGTGATGTCGCTAATCACCACCCGGCACACTCGCCGCCTACCCGGCGCGCCCTGCTCGGGCTGTTGTTCTAGCTCAGGCTTCGCCTGAGGGATCCCCTTCGTGGAATCGGTGGCGGCGGTCGCAGCCAGATGGGCCCAAAAAATCGTGCCTGTTATATCCACCATACGTGCCTCCCACGACTGGGGCTGGCCGGTGGCAAACAGGCGGTTGCGATGCAGGTAGTAGCTATCCAAGTCCTCCGTGGCGATGAACTGGGAGAACATCCCCCTGTTGACCAGCGCGCCACGGGGCACCCCCAGCAGGGTGGCGGCTGCAAGGTTGGCCTCCAGGATCACCCCTTTCTCGCCCACGGTGAGGTAGCCCACGGGAGCCAAGTCGTAGAGGTCGAAATAGCGCTCCCGGGATGCATCCAGCGCCTCCTGCGTTCGGCGCAGTTCCTCGTTTTGCATTTCCAACTCGATCTGGTGGACGCGCAGTTCGTGGAGCACCCGTTGCATGGCCTCCGGAGAGAGGGGGGCAGCGGTAGCTGCAGCCGCAAGTTCACCGGCGAGGGCCTCTGCCCGCCGGCGCAGTTCCGCGGTGCGGGCGTGGGACGAGTCGGACGGGTCCGACAGGGCTGACTGGTCGGACCTGTCCGACTCGTGCCCGGTTTCTGGTTTCATGGATGCACCCTCCTTGTTTCTAGAACCCTTTCCGTAGTCGCGATCGCGTAGCACTGGCCGGCTTCGTTGACCAGCGCGGTGGAGGTGATCGATACCTCCACCACGGCACCCGCCTTGGTGAGGCGTTGGGTGCGATACGGCTCCAGTACCTCCGCCCGGGCGAGGTGGCGCAGCTTGGCGAGCGCCCCTTCCCTCAGCGCCTCCGGGATGCGGTCGCTCACGTTGAGCACGAGGGCCTCAGGCTCGCTCCAGCCGTAGAGGCGTGCCGCGCCCGGATTCCAGGCGATGGTGCGCCCCTCCAGGTCCTGCACGGTGATGGCATCGCTGGCATCGCGCACTACCACCGCCAGGCGCAGCCCCTCGTTGGCCTTGCGCAGAGCCTCCTGCGATTGATGCATCTCGGTGATATCCACGAAGGTGATCACCGCACCCTCGATCATGTTATCCAGAGTGCGGTAGGGCAGGATACGCATCGTGTACCAGCGGCCATCCCGAGTCTGCACGGTCACCTCCTTGGCTACCAGGGTGTCGAGCACCGATTGCACGTCGAGAACCAGGCGGTCGTAGCCCACCAGATTGGAGACCAGATGGGACACGGGGCGGCCCACGTCGCTCAAGATCAGATTGATGATCTGGCTGGCGGCAGGGGTGAAGCGCAGGATGCTCAACTGGTGGTCCACAAACACGGTGCCGATGCCGGTGCCGGCGAGCAGGTTGTTCATGTCGTTGTTGGCACGCGTGAGGTCGGCCACCTTAGTCTGCAGCTCGGTGTTTACTGTGGCCAGTTCCTCGTTAACCGACTGCAGCTCCTCCTTGGATGTCTCCAGTTCCTCGTTGGTGGACTGGAGCTCCTCGTTTACGGACTGCATCTCCTCGTTGGAGGATTTGAGCTCTTCGGAGGAGCTCTCCAGCTCCTCGTTGAGGCTCTGGAGGTATTCCTCCTTGGCGTGCAGCTCCTGCTTGAGCGCGGCCACGCCGGCATCGGAATCGGGGCCGGGCAAAGTGCGAGCGCCCTTCGGGCCCGGTAGGGCTTCGCCTTGGCCCGCTGCGGCCCCGGCCGAGGCGGGTATCTCCTCCATGATCACCAGATAGAGCGGCGATTCGCCCGGGGCGGCCCTGCGGCCCGGCTCGGTGCTGGCAGCGACTTGAGCGGCCAAGCCGCTGGCCAACGGCCGCACCGTGAGGTTGACGAGGGTAAAGTGGCCGTTGGTCTTCACGCTCACGCCCGGACAGTGCACAGTGTCCTTGCTGGTGGCCGCTTCGCGCAGGAGAGTGGCGAGTTCACGGCGCAGTCCTTGGCGGGCCATCTTGAGGATGTTGTTGATGCCTGCCTCGCCCGGGGCCGGCTCCAGGAACATCCCGGTACGGCCGTAGAGGTAAAGGATGTCGCCGTGGGCATTGACCAGCGCGCCGGTGGCCACGACGTGTGCCAGCAACGCTTGCTCAGTGAGCTCGCGCAGCGACTTGCCGCCGGGGCCTGCCGGTTTGGTGCTGCCGCGCGGCAGCGTTACCTCGCCCTCGGCCATCAGCGGCAGGAAGCGCCCCAGGGCCGCGCGCTGGCGACCATGGAAATCGTCCTGGCGGGAGTACAGCTTGGCCTTGCGGTCGAGCACGGTGAAGAGTTCGCCAAACTCGCTCACGCCCTCGGAGGTGCCCAGGAGGAGCATGCCGCCGGGCCTCAGGGCGTAGTGGAAGAGCGGAATGAGTTTCTTCTGCAGATCCGCGCCCATGTAGATGAGCAGGTTGCGGCAACTGATCAGGTCGAGCCTGGAGAAGGGCGGGTCCTTGATCACATCCTGCTCGGAGAAGATCAACAGATCGCGGATGCTTTTGTGGATGCGGTAGGCGCTGCCGTCGGCCTCGGGGGTGAAGAAGCGAGCCAGGCGCTCGGGGGAGATGTCGGCTGCGATGCTGGCCGGGTAGAGTCCGGTGCGGGCAGAGGCGATGGCTGCGCTGTCGATGTCGGTGGCGAACACCTGCACGGCGTAGTTGCGTTTGAGCAGCTCCATGTGCTCCACCAGCAGGATGGCGAGGGAGTAGGCCTCCTCGCCGGTGGAACAGCCCGCCGACCACACGCGCACCGGAGCGCCGGTGGGCCGGCCATCGAAGAGCCTTGGGATCGCCCGCTCCACCAGCACCGTGTAGACAGCCGGGTCGCGGAAGAAGTTGGTGACGCCGATCAACAGGTCGCGGAAGAGCGCCTCCACCTCGGCGGGAGTCTGCTGGAGGTAGCGCACATAGCTCTCCAGCGACTCGATCTGGTGCACGGCCATGCGCCGATCGATACGGCGGTGGATGGTGCTGGGCTTGTATTGGGAGAAATCGTGGCCGGTATGGTCGCGCAGGAGGATGAAGACCTTCTTGAGGGCGTTCTCGCTCTTGGGTGGTTGCACAGTGCCCGGCTTGGGCGGCTTGCCGAAGGCGTGGATGGCGTAGGCTACGAGCTGGGCGGGCATCTCGGCCGGAGGCAGTTGGAAGTCGACCATGCCGGTGGCGATGGCGCTGCGGGGCATGCCGCCGAACTCGGTGGTGACGGGGTTCTGGGCCATGACCATGCCGCCCTCGCCCTTGATGGCGCGCACGCCCAGGGTGCCGTCGCTGCCGGTGCCGGAAAGTATGATACCGATGGCGCGCTCATGCTGGTCCTGCGCGAGGGAGCGGAAGAAGAAGTCGATGGGCAGGCGCTGGCCTCGAGGCTCGGAAGGATCCAGCAACTGCAGGGCGCCGTTGAGGAAGGCCATGTCGTGGCCCGGCGGGATGATGTAGGCGCAGTTGGGTTTCACCACCATGCCGTCCTCGACCTCGAAGACCTGCATGCGGGTGTAGCGGCGGATGAGCTCGGCGAGGATGCTTTTGTGGTCCGGAGCCAGGTGCTGCACCAGCACGAAGGCCATGTCAGTATCGGTGACCGCCGGCATGCCGGAGAAGAAGGCCTCGAAGGCCGCCAACCCTCCAGCGGAGGCGCCGATACCCACGATGGGGAAGCCGGTCGGGGGAGGAAAAGAGTCGGGGTCGAGAGCGGGGAAAGCGGAAGGGGGCGAAGGGGCGGCCGCGCAAAGGGAAGGGGCATCGGGCGACACGCAGGCGGCTTCGGGGCAAGTCGGATCCTGGGCGGGCGAGGCGGGCGCCGGGGAGGCGGGGAGCGGTGGGCGCTTGGGCGCGGCGGCAGCGATCTTTTTCCGGGGCATGGCGATAGTGGTCCCTTGGGGTTTGTTGTATGCCCGGCTAAGTTACGCTCACATCCATTTTCCCCCGCAGCCCGGGCACCTTCGATGACGTTTCGGAGCGCTGGGACGGTGAAACGGTAACGCCCGAAGTGCGACACAAATCGCGAGCCCTGGTGTGAAAATTGATGGTACCGGGAGCCCCCAAGCCGGTGCGGGTTGAGCGGGTGCCCCCGGCGCCTACAACGGGGGCGCCGGGTGGAGGGGCGGGTAGCGGGGCGAAGACCAGCGAGAGTGAACGCCGCCGGCTCAGGCCTCGACGTCGCGGCAGTGCGACTCGAGCTCCTTGCAGATCTTTTCAACCTGCTCGGCGGTGAGCATCGCTGTGCTGCGCTCGGTGACCGCGGAGAACACCTGCTTGTGGTTGACCACGGTGACGAGGCCACGGCCGGTGATGTTGATCCACCAGCCCGGCAGGGTGAGCACCGCCATCGCCTGCACCCGGAAGCCGGTGGTCTGCATGAGCCACCTGGTGAAGTGGACCGCCTCGGTCTCCACGTCGGCCACGCTGTCGCGGTCGGGGCCCCACGGCCAGAACAACTGTTTGCCGTCGAAGGAGACCTCGTGCTGGTGGGCGGTGGCCTTCTTGGTCTCGCGGCGGCGGGTTTCGGCCTCGATTACGGTTACGCCGTTGGGGCCTACGAGCACGTGGTCGAGGTCGAGGTGGGAGTCCACGCCGTGGATGGCGACGTCGTGGAACATTCGATAGCCCAAGGGGATGAGCGGGGCGAGCTCTTCGGCCACGGCGCGCTCGCCCAGGTAGCGCAGTTCGAGGTCGCGGCGCAGGTTGAGCTGCTTGAGCAGGTGTCGGCCGCAGAGGAAGATGAGGGCGAGGGTAAGCAGGCTGCCGAGCAGCGCGGTGGTGACAAAGGTGGGGCCGGAGAGGGCGCCCACGTAAAGGATAAGGGCCAGCCCGGTGAAGAGGGGCAGGGCTACGCTGCCCAGCAGGAGAACGGGCATTTGGGCCTCAAGGCCGCGCAGGGTGCGCAGGGTGAGCTCGCCGGGGCCGCGCAGGAGCCTGAACTCCACCGGTGGCCGGCGGTGCCGCGAGCGGATCCGCCAATGAAAGAGGGCTGCGCTGGCCGTGGAGAGCAGCAGCCCGTAGCCGAAGATGCCTGTAAGTAGTGTGTTCATTGGAGCCTGGGGTACCCGAGATGGGGATGCGGGCAGGATCGGCTGTGGTGCAGTGGCGTGCAAACCCGGATGCGGGGTGGGGGACAAGCAAACGGATTTTTGAGGGGAGGGGGACGGGTCGGACGAGTCGGACGGGTCGGACGAGTCGGACAGGTCCGACGGGTCCGACAGGTCCGACGGGCGGGGACAATCCCCACTCGCTACGGGGCCCACGGTGGGGCACAACACATGCCTCCATGAACTGGATCGCAGCCAGCCTGCTAGCGGCAGTGTTCCTCGGCATCTATGAGCTCTGCACCAAACACGCGGTGCGCGAGAATGCCGTGGTGCCTGTGCTGTGCCTGAGCACGGTGTGCGCGGCCAGCGTGTGGCTGGCGCTGATGGCGCTGGATGCCGCGGCCCCGGGGGCGCTGCCGGCAGGGCTGCGGGTGGCACCGCTCACCTGGGGCGAGCACCTGCTGCTGGCGCTGAAGTCGGCCATCGTCGCAAGTTCGTGGATGTTCACCTACTTCGCCATGAAGCACCTGCCTCTCTCCATCACCTCGCCCATCCGGGCCACGGGGCCGATCTGGACGCTGGCGGGGGCGCTGGTGGTGCTGGCCGAGCGGCCCACGGCGCTGGAGTGGGCGGGCATAGCCACCACGCTGGCGTCGTTTGTGGGGCTCTCGCTGGCGGGAAGGGCGGAGGGTATCCGTTTTCACCGGGATCGGTGGATCGGCTACATGGTGGGCGGCACGCTGCTGGGGGCGGTGAGCTCGCTCTACGACAAGTTCCTGCTCGCCCGGGCCGGCTTCACGGTGCCCACGGTGCAGGCGTGGTTCTCCATCTACCTGGCGGTGCTGTTCCTGCCGCTGGCCCTGGGGTGGAAGCGGCGCTGGTGGGTGCGCAACGAGTTCCACTGGCGCTGGAGCATACCGTGCATAGCGCTGATGCTGTTGGTATCCGACTACCTGTACTTCGGGGCGCTGCGCGATCCCCATTCTCTGGTGTCGCTGGTGTCGAGCCTGCGCCGCGGCAGCACGCTGGTGGCCTTCGCCGGGGGGCTGCTGCTCTTCGCAGAGGGCAACGGCCTGCGCAAGCTGCCGGCGGTGCTGGGCGTGCTCGCCGGAATTGTGCTTACCGTTTGTGGACGCCCGTGGTGAGCGCGGGTGCGGGCGGGAGGGGCGGGGAGTGTGGGCAGCTTGCGGAGACACGGCTGGCCACGGCCGGGAGGGCCCCGGTGAGTGTATCGGATTACCGGGTGTTTGTGGCGCGTTTCATAGGGGAAAACGGGCCGCGCACAAAAAAGTCCCGACAGCGGTGTTGACAACACCCCCGGGCGCTGGCGTATCTGCCGGCTTCGTATTTTTCGACCTCGTAGCCTGTTTTCGGCGCCGGGGCCCCAGTCCAGACCAGTGCCCCGGACGGGTATTTCACCTCTGAAAACAACAATTAGTGCAGGTTGCCAAAAAACTGCTTGCACGGGTTTGGGGCCTTCCCCAGCTTCTGCCTCTTTTCCATCATTCTCCTCCTTCTTCGTCCATGCCTACGATCAACCAACTAGTGAGAAAAGGTCGCCAGAAAGTCCGCGCGAAATCCAAGTCGCCGGCTCTGGCCTGTAACCCTTTTCGCCGTGGAGTCTGCGTGCAGGTCATGACCCGCACCCCGAAGAAGCCGAATTCGGCCATCCGTAAGGTGGCGAAGGTGCGTCTCACCAACGGCACCGAGGTGATTTCCTACATCCCTGACGAGGGCCATAACCTGCAGGAGCATTCAATTGTGCTCGTGCGCGGCGGCCGCGTGAAGGATCTCCCTGGCGTGCGTTACCATATCGTCCGCGGCGCCCTTGATGCCGTGGGTGTGGAGAAGCGCCGCCGCAGCCGTTCCAAGTACGGCGTGAAACGTCCCAAGGAAGCCAAGAAAGCCTAACCTCCGCCATGTCACGCCGTCGTAGAGCAACCAAGCGGCCGGTAACTCCGGACATCCGCTACCAGAATACCCTCGTCTCCCACCTGATCAACGCGATCATGGTGAGCGGCAAGAAGAGCCTCGCGCAGCGCATCGTTTACGGTGCCTTCGAGAAGGCCTCGGAGAAGCTCGAAAAGGGCAACCCCGTCGAAATTCTCACCGGTGCGTTGGAAAACGCCCGCCCCCGCATCGAGGTGAAGAGCCGCCGCGTTGGTGGCGCCACCTACCAGGTGCCGGTAGAACTTTCTTTCGAGCGCCAGGAATCCCTCGGGATTCGCTGGGTGGTCGACGCCGCCTACTCCCGCAAGGGCACGACGATGCGCGACGCCTTGGCCGCCGAGATCGTCGATGCCTATAACAATACGGGCACCGTGGTGAAGAAGAAGGAAGACACCCACAAGATGGCGCAGGCCAATCGCGCCTTCGCCCACCTGCGCTGGTGAGCCGCACTCCCTCGACCGACATGTCACTCTCGATCGTCACGGAGAAATCCCAACTGTCCGCAGTCAATGCCCCCGCTCGTCCCGCTCCTATGGAGTGGACGCGCAATATCGGCATCGCGGCCCACATCGATGCAGGTAAAACCACCTGCACCGAGCGCATCCTTTTCTACACCGGCGCCGTCCACAAGATGGGCGAGGTGCATGAAGGTAGCACCGTAACCGACTGGATGGAGCAGGAGCGCGAGCGTGGTATCACGATCACCTCCGCCGCTATTTCCTGCGCTTGGGTGCCCTCCGTGGGCGCCTTCAAGGGCATCAAGACCCGCATCAATATCATCGACACCCCCGGACACGTGGATTTCACGGCCGAGGTGGAGCGCTCCCTGCGCGTGCTCGATGGTGCAGTTGCCGTTTTCTGCGCCGTAGGTCGTGTGCAGCCCCAGTCCGAGACGGTCTGGCGCCAGGCCAACAAGTACCGCGTGCCGCGTTTGGCGTTCGTCAATAAGATGGATCGCGTGGGCGCCAACTTCTTGGCTTGCGTCGATGAGATGCGTTCCAAGCTGAAGGCCAACGCCCATCCGCTCTATTTGCCGATCGGTGCCGAGGAAAACTTCGCCGGTTTGGTCGATCTGGTGCACGGTGTCGCCTATCTCTTCGAAGAGAATGCCGCCGACCCGCTGGGCATGATTCCGAAGATCGTCGAGATCCCGGCCGATATGAAGGACGACGCGAAGCAATATCGCGATGCCCTGATCGAAGCCGTGGCCGACAGCGATGACGCCATCGCCGAGAAGTATCTCGCCGGCGGCGAAATCAGCGCCGCTGAGCTCGCCATCGGTATCCGCAAGGCCACCGTTGCGATGAAGATCGTCGGTGTGATCCCCGGCTCCGCTTTCAAGAAGAAGGGCGTGCAGCGCCTCCTCGACTGCGTGGTCAACTATCTCCCGGCCCCCACCGATATTCCTGAGTGCAAGGCCCAGAACAGCGACGGCGAGCCCGTTGTTGCCAAGGCTGACGATCGCGAGAAGACCGTGGCCATCGCCTTCAAGCTTTGGAGCGATCCCTTTGTCGGACGTTTGGTTTTCTGCCGCGTCTACCAGGGCCAGCTCAAGAAGGGGCAGTCGATGTACAACCCCCGCACCCGCCGCAGCGAACGCGTTTCGCGCCTGCTGCTGATGCGCGCCATGGACAAGGAAGAGATCGATATCGCCTACGCCGGCGACATCTGCGCGGTGGTTGGCATCAAGGATGTCATCACCGGCGACACGCTGCGTGACGAGGATGTCGATATCCGCCTCGAGCCGCCGTCCTTCCCGGAAACCGTTATCTCCATGTCGATCGAGCCCAAGACCAAGGCCGACCAGGAGAAGATGGGTACCGCGTTGGCCCGCCTCGCCGCCGAGGATCCGACCTTCCGCGTCTCCACCGATGCCGAAACCGGTCAGACCATCATCGCCGGCATGGGCGAGTTGCATCTGGAGATCATCCGCGATCGTATGTTGCGCGAATTCAAGGTTGATGCCGAAGCCGGCAAGCCCCAGATCGCGTACCGCGAAACCATTACCAAGAAGGCCGAAGGCGAAGGAAAGTTCATCCGCCAGACCGGTGGTAAGGGCCAGTACGGACACGTGTGCATCACGCTGGAGCCCAACGAAAAGGGCAAGGGCAACGAGGTCGTCAACGACACCGTAGGCGGCGTTATCCCGAAGGAATTCATCAAGCCCTCGATCGAAGGCATCCACGAAGGTGCCAAGAACGGCACGATCGCCGGTTACCCGGTGGTCGATATCTGCGCCCGCTTGGTCGACGGTTCCTTCCATCCGGTTGATAGCTCGGAAATCGCCTTTAAGATGGCCGGTATTTTCGCCTTCAAGGAGGCGATGAAGACCGCTGCTCCCATCCTGCTCGAGCCCAACATGAAGGTCGAAGTGACCGTCCCGGAAGAATACCAGGGCGACATCATGGGCGACATCAACCGTCGCCGCGGCCAGATCCAAGGCCAAGAGATGCGCGACGGCGCCTGCATCATCACCGCCATTGTGCCGCTCGAAACCATGTTCGGTTACGCAACCGACATTCGCTCCCTGTCCAAGGGCCGTGCCTCTTACTCGATGGAACCTTCGCACTTCGATCAAGTGCCCAACCAGGTTCTTACCCGCATCGTTGAAACGTCCACCCGCGCACCTGCGCGCACGTAAGCCCGACGCTCCCATGAAAGGTCAACGCATCCGCATCAAACTTCAGGGCTACGACTATCGTATCATCGATCAGTCGGCCGCCGAGATCGTAGAGACCGCGAAGCGCTCCGGCGCCCGCGTGTCCGGCCCGATCCCGCTCCCCACACGCATCGAGAAGCTCTCGGTCAATCGCTCGCCCCACGTGGACAAGAAGTCCATGGAGCAGTTCGAAATCCGTACGCACAAGCGTCTGCTCGACATCATCGAGCCGACGGCGCAGACGGTCGACGAACTTAAAAAATTAAACCTCCCTTCTGGCGTTGACATCACGATCAACGTATGACGGTCTGAACCTTCCAATCTTTAGGCGACGGCCCGCCCTCGCGGGCGCCGCGTCTAATGTAGGTCACGTAAACGGATAACCTCCACCTACCGCTTAGAAACATGATCCAAACACTCCTAGGTAAGAAAGTAGGGATGACGCAGGTGTATGATGGCGACAACGCCCTCATCCCCGTCACCGTAGTCGAAGCCGGTCCCTGCCCGGTAGTCCAGGTCAAGACCGTGGCTAGCGATGGCTATAATGCCGTCCAGCTCGGTTTCGGCCCCCAAAAAGAGAGCCGTCTCAGCCAGCCTGAGCTCGGTCATCTTAAGAAGGCCGGTGTTGCACCCGTCAGCCGTCTGTCCGAAGTGCGCCTCCCGGCCGCTCCCACAGCCAAGGCCGGCGATGTAGTCACCGTCGAAATTTTCAAGGAAGGCCAGCTTGTGGACGTCATCGGCGTCACCAAGGGCAAGGGCTTCCAAGGCGTAGTACGTCGTTTCCGGGTTGCAGGCGGTCCCGCCTCCCACGGTTCGATGTTCCATCGCCGTATCGGTGCCATCGGCATGCGCCAGACCCCCGGCCGCGTCTTCAAGAACCAGAAGATGCCCGGACACATGGGCTCGGTGAGCCGTACCGTGCAAAACCTCAAAGTCGTCAAGGTCTTGGCCGACAAGAATCTGCTGCTCGTCCGCGGCGCGATTCCCGGTGCCAATGGCTCCGACGTCATCATCCGCTCCGCCATCAAGGCGGTCAAAGCCTGAACCGCTATAAGGAGCGCCAAGACATGAAGCTAAAAGTTTATACAGTTGATGGCTCGCAGTCGGTCGAAAAGGAATTCGACGGCATCGAGGTTTTCGAAGGCGATAAGGGCCTGCAGGCAGTCAAGCAGGTCGTCGTTGCCCACCGAGCCAACGCCCGTCAGGGCACGCGCAGCACCAAGACCAAGGGTGAAGTGCGCGGCGGCGGCAAGAAGCCTTTCAAGCAGAAGGGCACCGGCCGCGCTCGTGCTGGCTCGACTCGTTCCCCGCTTTGGTCGGGTGGCGGCGTCGTTTTCGGCCCGCGTCCCCGCGACTTCTCCCAGAAGATTAACGAGAAGGTGAAGAGCCTCGCGCTGAAGCGCGCGTTCTTCGATCGCGCCGTAGCCGGCGAGATCGAGATCATCGAGCGTTTTGAGGCCAAGGCCTCCAAGACCAAGGTGATCAGCCAACTCATGGGTGCGATCGCCCCCGAGGGCAAGATCCTCATCGTCGACGCCCCGTTCGCCAAGGAAGTACGCTTGGCTGCCCGCAATATTGACCGCGTGTCCACCCAGGACGCAGCGTTGCTCAACACCCTCGATCTGTGCCAATACCGGAAGTTGATTCTTTCCGAGAAGGCCCTCGAGAACGTCCTCGCCCGCATGACAAAGGGAGGCAATTGATGAAACCCGCCTACGAAGTTCTTAAAACCGTTCGCCTCACGGAGAAGACCAACAAGCTCTCTTCCGATTTTGGCCAATATACTTTCGAGGTCTTTCGCGACGCCACGAAGCAGCACATCCGCTCCGCCGTCGAAGCCACGTTCAAGGTGACCGTCACACGGGTGAACACCATGAACATCAAAGGAAAGCCCAAGAAGTCCCGCGCCGGTCGCCCCAGCGTTCGCTCGGACTACAAGAAGGCTATCGTGACCCTCAAACAGGGCGACAAGATCGAGCTCATTTGAGCCGCACCCTGGAGACACCACCATGCCTCTCAAGTCATTCCGTCCTCTCACGCCCTCGCTGCGCTTCACGATCCTCAATGTGGATCAGGAGCTCTCGAAGAAGCGCCCCGAGCCCCGCCTCACCGAGGCAGCTCGCAAATCCGGCGGTCGCAACTGCCACGGTCGCGCGACCTCCTTCCGCCGCGGCGGTGGCCACAAGCGCCGCTATCGCATCATCGATTTCCGTCGCGACAAGCTCGATATTCCGGCAGCCGTCCAGGCGCTCGAGTACGATCCCAATCGCTCGGCCAATCTGGCCCTGCTCGCCTATGTCGATGGCGAGAAGCGCTACATCATCGCCCCCAAGGGGCTGAAGGTCGGAGCCAAGGTGATTTCCAGCAACAAGGTGCCCGACGAGTTTCTCGTTGGCTGCTCCTACCCGCTGTCGATGATCCCGGCTTCCACCTACATCCACTGCGTGGAGCTCAAGCCCGGCCAGCGTGCTGTGCTCGCCCGCTCGGCTGGCAATAGCGCTCAGTTGGTGAATATCGAAGGCGACAACGCCATCATTCGCCTCCCCAGCGGTGAAATCCGCATGGTCAACAAACGCTGCCGCGCCACCATCGGTGAAGTCGGCAACGGTGACCATATGAACCAGTCCCTCGGCAAGGCCGGCCGCGCTCGTTGGCTGGGCATCCGCCCCCGCGTTCGCGGTGTGGCGATGAATCCTTGCGATCACCCCAACGGTGGTGGCCAGGGCAAATCCAAGGGTGGTGGCGGTCGCCAGCATCTCGTCTCCCCGTGGGGTCAATTGTGCAAGGGTTTCCCGACGCGCAAGCGCTCCAAGACCACCAGTTCGCAAATTATCACCCGCAAGAACGGCCGTCCGCCGCGCGGCAAAAAGTAAACCCCGTCGCCGCGTAACCCAAACGTTTTCACGCCATGGCTCGTTCAATCAAGAAAGGCTTCTTCGTAGATGCTCACGTTCTCGAGAAATTCGAGAAAGCGAAGAAGTCGGGCAACAAGAAGCCCATCCAGACGTGGTCGCGCCGCTCGACCATTACTCCCGACTTTGTCGGTGTCACCTTCAACGTCCATAATGGCAAGGCCTTCGTCCCCGTCTTCGTGACGGAAAACATGGTCGGCCACAAACTTGGCGAATTCGCCCCGACGCGCTTCTTCAAAGCGCACGGCTCCCACACCGCCAAGGTCGCCTGATGTAACTGGACGCGCCGCCTAAGCCCGCCAAAGCGGGCCCGGCGGCCACCCCCAAAACACCACAAACATGGAAGTCCAAGCCATTACCCGGTTCGCCCGGATGTCCCCCAAGAAGATGCGCGAGGTCGCTCGCGAAATCCAGGGAATGCCCGCGCCCGAGGCCCTCGCACTGGTGACACTGGTCCCGCGCAAGTCCGCCCGCCTCATTGCCAAGACGTTGAAGTCGGCCATCGCCAATGCCGAAAACAACAACAACCTCTCCGCCGATAATCTCATCGTGTCCAGCGCCGTGATTGAGAATGGCCCCGTGCTTAAGCGCTTCAAGGCCGGAGCTCGCGGTACCGCGATGCCCCGCCGTAAGAAGATGTCGCACATCCGCATCATCGTCTCCGAAGTCGCTGCAACTAAGTAACGCCATGGGACAAAAGACCAATCCGATCGGGTTCCGCCTGGCCGTCCGCCGCAACTGGCAGTCGCGCTGGTTCGCACGCAAGAAGGAATTCGGCCTCCTCATCATTGAGGACCACAAGATCCGCGCTCAGCTCATGGAGAAGCTTAAGCTTGCCTCCGTGCCGCGCATCTTTATCGAGCGCGCCGCAAACCGCGTGCGTGTCAAGATCTTCACCGCCCGCCCCGGCATCGTCATCGGACGCAAGGGCCAGGAGGTCGAGAAGATCAAAGAAGACCTCGCCAAGCTCACCGGTAAGGAGATCCTCCTCGACATTCAGGAGGTCAAGAAGCCGGAGATCGAAGCGCAGCTCGTGGCCGAGAACGTAGCTCTGCAAATCGAGCGCCGCATCTCCTACCGCCGCGCCATGAAGAAGGCCATGCAGATGGCCATGAGCATCGGCGCCGACGGCATCAAGATTCAGGCCTCCGGCCGCTTGGGCGGTTCGGAAATCGCCCGTCGCGAACTTCAGCGCATCGGCCGCGTGCCGCTCCACACCCTCCGCGAAAACATTGACTATGGTTTCGCCGAGGCCCACACCGTATATGGCAAGATCGGCGTGAAGTGCTGGATCTGCAAGAAGGATACCGACAACAACAACTGATTTCGCCATGGCGCTCCAACCTGCACGCACCAAATACCGTCGCGCCCAGAAGGGTAGCAACGCTGGCAATGCCAAACGCGGTAACACGCTCGCCTTCGGCGAATTCGGCATCCAGGCAATGTCTCGCGTCCGTATGGACGGCAAGCAACTCGAAGCCGCTCGTGTGGCCATCAACCGCCACCTCAAGCGTAAGGGCAAAGTCTGGATCCGGGTGTTCCCGCACACTCCGGTGACCAAGAAGCCTGCCGAGACCCGCATGGGTCGCGGTAAGGGCCCGGTCGAGTTCTACGTTGCCCTCATCAAGCCCGGCGCGATCCTCTTCGAGGTCGCCGGTGTTTCTCTCACCATCGCCCGCGAGGCCATGCGCTTGGCTGACACCAAGCTGCCCTGCCGTTGCCGTTTCATCGCCCGTGAGGGCGTTGCGGCCTAAGCGCGCCCCCCACAGCAGCCACCTATAGATACGCCATGAAACCCAAGGACATCCGCGAGCTCTCCGTAAAGGAGATTGAAAAAAAGCTCAGCGAGACCCGCGAGACTTTGCTGCAGTCCAACCTGCGCAAGCACACCGGTCAGGTCGAGAAGCCGCATACGTTCAAGGCGTATCGCAAGGACATCGCCCGGCTGGAAACCATCCTCACCGAAAAGAAGCAGGTCGCCGCGGCTCCCGCGGCCGCCCGATAACCCGGAGCGCCCCAGACTATGGAAGCCGCCATTCGTACCCAACGGAAAACCCTGCTGGGCTTTGTCACAAGCCGCATGGGTGACAAGTCCGTCAAGGTCACCATCGCCTACAAGATCCCGCACCCGCGTTATCGGAAGGTCATCAATCGCAAGACCGTTCTGCACGTGCACGACGAAAAGAACGAGACCAAGATCGGTGATCAGGTCCAGATCATGGAGACTCGTCCGCTCAGCCGCCTCAAGCGCTGGCGCTTGATCAAGATCGTCCACACCGACGCAGTCGTCGCGGTCGAAGCCAACCTCGAAGCCCCCAAGGAGTAACATACTATGATCCAAATGCGTTCATGGGTAGATGTTGCCGACAACACCGGCGCCCGCAGGGCGATGATGATTAGTCGCATGGGCCAAAACACCCGCACTGCGGGTGTGGGTGATACCATCACTATCCACATCAAGGAAAGCACTCCGGATGCGACCGTGAAGAAGGGTGAGGTCGTAAAGGCCGTCATCGTTCGCACTCGCGCCGCCTTGCATCGCGCCGATGGCAGCTATCTGCGCTTCGACAGCAACGCCGTCGTCATCATCGACGCCGATGGCAACCCGAAGGGCACCCGTATCTTCGGGCCCGTCGCTCGCGAACTGCGTGCGAAAAATTTCATGAAGATCGTCTCGTTGGCTCCGGAGGTTCTCTGATGAAGCAGAAATTCCACATCAAACGCGGCGACGCTGTCACCGTTATCTCCGGCTCCCACACTGGCAAGCAGGGCAAGGTACTCGATATCCTGCCCATCAAGCAGCGCGCCATTGTTGAAGGAGTCGCCATGATCAAGCGCCACGAGAAGAAATCGCAGGCGAATCCCCAGGGCCGTATCGTAGAGCGCGAAGGCTCTGTACATGTCTCCAACCTTAAGGTGGTGACCGCAGCCGACAAACCCGCTTCAAAAAAAGCTGGTAAAGCTGCGTCCTGAGTTGTCAGTCTGACCAACTTACCACGCTGCCGGGTCGGTAATCCGGCGCACACCCATGAAGAACGTTCCGCAACTTAAGAAACACTATCTCGAGGTCGTCATTCCCGCTCTTAAACAGAGCCGTGGATACACGAACCCGCATCAACTGCCTCGCATTGTCAAGGTGGTTCTCAACACTGGCATCAATGCTGGCGCCGACAAGAATGTCATCGCCGACAGCCAGCGCGACCTCTCGTCGATCGCCGGCCAGAAGGCCGTGCTCACGAAGGCCCGCAAGGACATCGCCAACTTCAAGCTCCGCGCCGGCCAGGTCGTGGGTGCCACCGTCACTCTTCGCAGCGACAATATGTGGCACTTCCTCTCCCGCCTGCTCGTGGTCGCTTTGCCGGCCATCCGCGATTTCCGCGGCGTGCCCACCAAGTTTGACGGCAACGGCAACTACAACTTGGGCGTTTCCGACTACTCGATCTTCCCCGAGATCTCGTTGGAGAACACCAAGCGCACCATGGGTCTCGATATTTCCCTGGTCACCACCGCCGGCACCGACGACGAAGGACGCGAGCTGCTCAAGCTGCTCGGATTCCCCTTCCGCCGCGTGGAAGTGGTCCACGCCAAGACTCCCACCGCAGCCGCCTGATACTGCCATGCCGAAAACTTCCGCCATCGAGAAGAACAAACGCCGCATCGCCACCGTCGAGAAATTCGCGGTCAAGCGTGCTGAGCTCAAGGCCATCCTCGCCAACCCGAAGGCCACCGACGAAGAGTTCTTCGCGGCCCAGAAGGCCTTGGCCAAGCAGCCCCGCGACGCTTCGGCGATTCGCGTGCGCAATCGCTGCTTGCTAAGTGGTCGCCCCCGTGGCTACCTCCGCCGCTTCCGCGTCTCGCGTATCACTTTCCGTGAACTCGCGCTGAACGGAAAAATCCCCGGCGTCACTAAGAGTTCCTGGTAAACATTTTCGGGCCGGCAGTCGGATATCGGTCGGCCCACAACAGCAAGCATCATGACAGATCCAATCAGCGATTTTCTCACGCGAGTTCGCAACTCACTCAAGGCCGGTCAGGCCGAGTGCGTTGTGCCGCATAGCATTTTGAAGGCTGCCATCGCCGGCATCCTCAAGAACGAGGGGTACATCCTCGACAGCACTGAAGGGCGCGACGAGGCCGGTCACAAGACCGTCGTTCTCAAGCTCAAGTACGTCGACAACACCCCCGCCATCACCAACCTCCGCCGCAACAGCACGCCCGGCTGCCGTCTCTACTACGGCTACCGTGAAATTCCCCGTGTGCTCAATGGCCTGGGCATCTCGATCGTCTCGACCTCCAAGGGGCCGATGAAAGATCAGGACGCCCGGCGCCAGAAGCTCGGCGGCGAACTCCTCTGCAGCATCTGGTAAGGAGCCGCCCACCATGAGCCGAATCGGAAAACTTCCCATCCCTGTCCCTGCCAAAGTCAAGGTTACCATCAAGGACGGCAACGTCCTGGTGGAAGGCCCCAAGGGCAAGGTCCAGCACTCCTTCGCTTCCGCCGTAAAGATCGAACAGATCGACGGCAAGCTGATCTTCAGCCCCACCTCCGAGAGCCGTTTCGCCAAGGCGATGTACGGCACCGCCCGTTCCATCGTGAACGGCATGGTCAACGGAGTGGTCGCCCCCTACGTCAAGGATCTCGAGATCCAAGGCGTCGGTTTCAAGGCCGCCGTCGTCGGCAAATTTGTCGACCTCGCTCTCGGCTACTCGCACCCCATCAAGTACGAGATCCCCGAAGGCATCAAGGTCGTGGTCGCCGACCAGACCAAGGTCAAGATCGAGGGCTGCGACAAGCAACTCGTCGGCAAGGTAGCCTCAGAAATTCGCGCCTATTATCCGCCGGAACCCTACAAGGGCAAAGGCGTCCGCATTGTTGGCGAACGCGTCCGCCGCAAGGAAGGCAAGACTGTCGCCTAAGCGCGCGACACCAGAACACCAATCCAGCGATGAACACCATTCGCAAAGCCCAGCTGCTCCAGAAGCGCAAGTGGCGCATCCGCAAGAAGGTTACCGGCACCGCCGTTCGCCCCCGTCTCTGCGTGCACTTCAGTGGCAAGCACATTTACGCCCAGGCCATCGACGACGTCTTGGGCACCACCCTTGTCGCCGTCTCGACGCTCACCCCCGATCTGCGGGCCCAGAAGCTCGCCGCCAACGGCAACAGCGCCAAGACCTTGGCCGGCACTTTCGCCGCCAAAGCCACCGCTGCCGGGATCAACACTGTGGTCTTCGACCGCAACGGCCTCCGTTACCACGGTAAGGTCAAAATCTTCGCTGAAGCCGTCCGTGAGGCCGGCCTGAAGTTCTAACACCGCGACCATGGCGACCTATAAAGACTCCCGTTCCTCCTCCTCCGGCCGCGGCGGCCCTCCGCCCCCAGAATCCGGCTTGATCGAAAAAGTCGTGTTCATCAACCGATGCTCCAAGGTTGTGAAGGGCGGCCGGCGCTTCAGCTTCTCCGCTCTCGTCGTCGTAGGCGACGGTAAGGGCAGCGTGGGCATCGGCTACGGCAAGGCCAACGAAGTGCCCGATTCCATCAAGAAGGGCACTGAAAACGCCCGCAAGAACATGGTTCCCGTCAAGCTCAAGGGTGATACCATCCCCCATGAAGTGCTTGGCGTGTGCGATGGCGGCAAGGTTCTCCTGCGCCCAGCCAGCCCCGGTACCGGCATCATTGCTGGTGGCGGCGTGCGCGCTGTGCTCGAGGCGGCCGGCATCCACAACGTGCTCTCCAAGTCGATGGGCTCCAGCAACCATATCGCGGTTGTCAATGCCACCCTGAGCGGTCTGCGCCAATTGCGCACGGCCGAGCAGTTCCAACAAGTCCGCCAGGTTCAGGGTTGATCGCAGGCACCAACCACACAGCGCATATGAAGCTACACGATCTCAAGAACACTCCCGGAGCCGTCCACCGCCGCAAGCGCGTGGGTTGCGGCGAAGGCAGCGGACATGGCAAAACCTCGGGTAGGGGAGGCAAGGGCCAGACCGCCCGTTCGGGCTCGGGCATTCGCCCCGGCTTCGAAGGCGGCCAGATGCCCCTGTACCGCAAGCTCCCGCACCGCGGTTTCAACAACAAGAACTTCAAGACGGTATTCTCCATCATCAACGTAGGCGATCTCGATTGCCTCGAGGATTCGGTGGTTGAAGTGAACTCCGAGGTTCTGGTCCAGGCTGGCCTTATCCGCTACGCCGAACTGCCGTTGAAGATTCTCGGTGTGGGTGAGGTTACCCGCATCTTCAAGATTACCGCCTCGAAATTCTCCGGGTCCGCCCAGGAGAAGATCGAGAAGGCTGGCGGCCAGGCTATCGTAGCCTGATCGTTGCCTGAGCAGGCGCGCCTTCGGGCGCGCCTACCCATTTTACATCCCGACCACTCCATCCCGTGTTCTCCGCCTTTGCGAACTGCCTGAAGATACCGGAGCTCCGGCAACGGATCTTCTTCACGCTGGCCCTTATCTTCGTGGCGCGCGTTGGCGCCCACATCCCGCTGCCGGGCATCGACCCGGCACCGTTGCAGGAATTCTTCCGGCAACAGTCGGGATCGGCGGCAGGAGCCGTGATGGGTCTGTACAACATGTTCACCGGTGGCGCGCTCCTCAAGGGCGCCATCTGCGCCATGGGCATCATGCCCAATGTGAGCGCTTCGATCATCATGCAGTTGATGGTCGCCGTGGTGCCCCAGCTCGCCCGCCTCCAGCAGGAGGGCGACGTGGGCCGCCAGAAGGTGCAGCAGTACACCCGGTATCTCACTGTGGTGATCTGCATCGTCCAGGGCCTGCTGCTCTTGGGCGCCCTTGAGAACCCCAGCCGCCTCTTCCCTGGATACAACGAGGCCCAGTACGGCAGCATCGTGATCGCCAGCAAGGGCTGGTTCCTGGTCACCTCCACGATTTTCCTCACCGCCGGAACACTCTTGATGATGTGGTTGGGCGAGCAGATCACCCAGCGCGGTATCGGCAACGGTATCTCGATCCTGATCACCATCGGCATTCTCGCCGATATCCCCAACGCAGCAGTGCAGACCTGGCAGTTGTTCTTCGCTCCTGTCGGCACGGGCCAGAGCTTCGGCCTGATCCATGCGGTGGTGATGCTCACCCTGTTCTTCGGCGTCACGGCCTTCATCGTCGCCATCACCCAGGCGCAGCGCAAGATTCCGGTCCAGTACGCCAAGCGCGTGATCGGCCAGCGCGTCTACGGCGGCCAGAGCTCCTTCCTGCCCTTGAAGATCAATTACTCGGGCGTCATGCCCGTGATCTTCGCCAGCGCCATCCTCCTTTTCCCCCAGCAGATCTTGGCTTGGGTGGGAGCGACCTTCAACTTGCCCTTCCTCTCAGATCTCGCCGGCAAGCTGCTGCGCGGCGACTGGATCTACTACACCTTGGACGGCGTGCTGATCCTCTTCTTCAGCTACTTCTGGGTGTCTGTAATGTTCAAGCCCATCCAGATCGCCGATGACCTCAAGAAGTACGGTGGCTACATCCCCGGAGTGCGCCCCGGCGAACCCACCGCCAAGTTCCTTGATTTCATTATGACGCGCCTGACGCTCTTCGGAGCCCTCGCGCTCACCGCCATCGCCGTAATGCCCGATCTGTTGCTCTATAACATGAAGGTGGCCCCGCGCGTGGCCTACTTCTTCGGCGGCACCGGCATGCTGATCACCGTGGGCGTAATGCTCGACACGATGCGCCAGCTCGAGACTTTCCTGCTTCAGCGCCACTACGACGGTTTCCTCAAGAAGGGTCGTCTGCGCTCCCGTAGCACCTCGCTCCCCGGATTCTCGGATGCGGCAGAGGCGCGCAACATCCAGCCCTTGCTCTTGGCTTGCGGCAGTTTGCTGCTCATCGGACTGGTCGCTTGGGCCGTGCGCTACTTTTCCCAAACATAGTTCTTTACTTTGTTGGGATGGTTGCCATTGCTGAACTCTTTTCCCTCCTTGGATCCGACAAATCCAAACTCCTGATTCTCCAATCGGGAGCCGAATGCTCAGGTTCGGTTCCCGCATTTGTCCGTTCTTTGATTTCTGAGCACGTATCAACCGAAGCTCTTCTCCGCGATGAGTCGGCCCGCCAGACGCCCTTGGGCGCTGCGCTGCGCCGCTCGGCCAAGGCGCTAACTCCGCCCGCCGATGACACGCTCCTCGCGCTTCTGCGCCGCTGGTACTTCGCCCGCCGCTCCGACTCCGGCTTCCGGCTCCTGGGATTCCCCCGCAATCTGCGCCAGTCGCTCGTCTTTGACGAGTGGCTCGAAGCTCGCGGTGAATCACTCGACGCCTGTGTGCTGTTTGGAGTACCGAACCCACAGGCCTCGCCGGTCGCCGATCACTACCGTTCAATGGGAGTGCTGCTGACTGTCGATGCTGGCATCGAAACGATCCCCACCCAATCATGATTCCGATCAAGAACCAGGAGGGGATTGCTGGAATGCGCGAAGCTTGCCGCATCGCCGCCACTGTGTTGGCCAAGATGCGCACGCTAGCCCTCCCGGGTGTGAGCACCTACGACCTCGACCAGGAAGCGAAGCGACTCATGGAGTCGTTCGGAGCCCGCAGTGCCTGCTTCAACTATCGCCCTAGCCGCAGCCATCGCGCCTATCCCGCTTACACCTGTATCTCGGTCAACGAGGAGGTCGTTCACGGGATCGGCACGATCAAGCGCATCCTTCGCCCCGGCGACATCGTCTCGCTAGACGTTGTTCTCGAATACGAAGGTTGGATAGGCGACAACGCCACCACGGTGCGCATCGACCCGGTTTCACCGGCCGTCGAGCGACTCCTCAAGGTGACCGAAGCAGCGCTTTACCACGGGATCAGCTTCGCCAAGGTAGGGAATCGCATAGGCGACATCTCCCACGCAGTCCAAAGCTTCGTAGAAGCCGAGGGTTTCAGCGTGGTGCGCGACATGGTTGGCCACGGGGTCGGCCGCTCGATGCATGAGGAACCGCAGATTCCAAACTTCGGACGCAAAGGCACCGGCGACAAGATCCGCCCCGGCATGACACTCGCAATCGAACCGATGGTCAACACGGGCACTCACCGCATAGAGACTCTCTCCGACGGATGGACCGTCGTCAGCGCCGACCGCCGCCCTTCCGCCCACTTCGAACATACCGTGCTCACCACAGAGAACGGCCCCGAGATCCTCACGATCCAGGGTGCCTAAGCTCCATCTTCCCTTTCCTAATAATCTAAACTCATACCATGCCTCGCCTCCTTGGGGTGGAAATCCCCGCTAAGAAAAAAGTCCCGTACGCCTTGCGCTACATCTACGGTATCGGTCCCGACCGGGCCGACCTGATCGTCGCACAAATCGGCATCGATCCCAACATGCGCGCTTCCGACCTTTCGGAAGAGCAGCTCAACAAGATCATGACCCTCATTGCTGAGAAGAAGTGGGTGGTTGAGGGCGATCTCCGTCGTGAGATCACCACCAACATCCGCCGCCTCCAGGCGATCAACTGCTACCGAGGCATGCGTCATCGTCGCAGCCTGCCCGTGCGCGGCCAGCGCACCAAGACCAACGCGCGTACCCGTAAGGGCCCCCGCAAGACCGTTGGTGTCGCTAAGAAAGCCGAGTAACACGTACCACCATGGCTGAAGAGAAATCCGTTTCCAAGAAGGCCCCGAAGAAAGAGGCCAAACCCGTCGAGGCTTCCGTTGAGGAGACCAAGACCAAGGGCGCACCCGCCGCCGATAAATCCGCCGCTGCCGGCGCCGAAGCCGCTGTGGCCGAAGCTCCCAAGGTTGCGACCGGTGCCGACCTCCTTAAGGACGAGATTGTCGCCCTCAAGGTCCGCAAGGCCAAGGGCGCCAAGAATATCACGACAGGCATCGCCTTCGTGACCGCCTCCTTCAACAACACGATCGTTTCGATCACCGATCTGAAGGGTAATGTCATCTCCTGGGCCAGCGCCGGGAAGTGCAATTTCCGCGGTTCGCGCAAGTCCACCGCCTATGCTGCCCAGATCGTAGCCCAGGAAGCCGCTCGCGGCGCCATGGCCCACGGTCTCAAGGACATCACCATCCGCGTGGCCGGTCCCGGCCTCGGTCGTGATTCCGCAGTGCGCGCCCTCCAGGCCGTAGGCTTGGAAGTGACCGCCATCATCGACGTGACGCCCATCCCGCACAACGGGTGCCGTCCCCGCAAGGCACGCCGCGTCTAATCGCGCGCGCCATCACCACCACTTTTCACTTTCGACCGTTCCTTTTCCATGGCTCGTTATACCGGTCCTGTTGCCAGAATTAACCGCCGTTTCGGTGCGCCCATCATGGGCTTCACCAAGGCGCTTGAGAAACGCAACTTCCCCCCTGGCCAGCACGGCCCCAAAGCCGCCCGTCGCAAGACGAGCGAGTACTCCAAAGGCCTCATCGAGAAGCAGAAGCTCCGTTACACCTACGGCCTGCTCGAGCGCCAGTTCCGCCGCATCTTCGCCATCGCCAAGCACGAGCGCGGCGTCACCGGCTCGCGTTTCCTGCAATTGCTGGAAACCCGTCTCGACAGCGTGGTGTACCTGCTCGGCTTCGCCAAGACCCGCCGCGCAGCACGCCAGTTCGTAAACCACGGCCATATCCGTATCAACGGACACAAGGTGGACATCCCGTCCTACACCTTGGCTGCTGGCGACGAGATCGAGGTGCGCGCCAACCCCGGCTCCCGCCAGGTCGTCGTGCGCAATCTCGAGGAGAACCGCCTGCGCACGCCCCCGCCGTGGCTCACCCTCAACGCCGAGGGCCTTAAGGCCGGCGTCGTCCGCCTCCCCACCCGTGAGGAGATGGACCCGAGCATCAATGAGCAGTTGATCGTCGAGTTCTACAGCCGCTAATCGGCTCGTTGAACCCGCCTCCGCTGATCAACCTCATTACCTATCGCAACCCTCATCTTTTTGCGCCATGCCCAAGCGTCTCGGTAAGTTCGAACTGCCCAACAAGCTGGTGAAGGTCGAGGAAGGCTCCACGCCCACCTACGCCAAATTCATCGCCGAACCGTTCGAGGCCGGCTATGGACACACCGTTGGCAATTCGCTGCGCCGTGTCCTCCTCAGCTCCATCGAGGGAGCCGCCATCTCCTCCATCCGGATTGATGGCGTCAACCACGAGTTCCAGAGCATCGACGGAGTCGTCGAGGACGTCACCGACGTCGTGCTCAACCTCAAGAAGATCCTGATCATCTCGCATAAACGCGAGCCGATCGCTCTCAGTATCAAGGTGCACAAGGAGGGGGCGATCACCGCCGCCGACATCAGTGCCGACTCCAACATCGAGATCATCAATCCCGAGCAGCTCATCTGCACCCTCGACCGTGTTCGCACCTTCGAGGCCGAGATCGAGATCAAGACTGGTCGCGGTTACTGCCCCGGCTCCGAGAACAAGAAGGAGGACCAACCCATCGGCGTTATTCCGATCGATTCCCTCTTCTCTCCCGTGCGCTTGGTGAAGTATTCGGTCGAAGCTACCCGCGTGGGCCAGATCACCGATTACGACAAACTCGTACTCGAAGTCTGGACCGACGGGCGCATCAACCCGGACGACGCCCTCAAGCAGTCCGCCTCGATCCTCAAGCACCACCTCGACGTCTTCGACCGTGTGTCGCAGGAGCACTTCGAGTTCGAGAGCATCCAGCCTGAGGTCAGCGAAGAGCAGAACAAGTTGCGCAAGCTGCTCAACATGTCCGTCAACGAGATCGAACTCTCGGTGCGCGCCGCCAACTGCCTCAACAACGCCAACATCACCACCGTGGGCGAGTTGGCTATGAAGACCGAGCAGGAGATGCTCAAGTACCGCAACTTCGGCAAGAAGTCGCTCAACGAAATCAAGGAGAAGCTCGAAGCACTCGGCCTGTCGCTGGGCATGAAGTTCGACGAACGCCTCCTCGACTCCAAGAAGGAAGCCTGAACCGACTCCGGCCCCCCGATTCCCGCTTCCACGGGCAGCGCGCCACTCGCGCCGCCCGTTGAGCTACCCGGAGCCCGGCCCCCAATCTAAGTTTTACGACAATGCGTCACTGCAAACACAATCACCAGCTCGGACTCACCAAGGAGCATCGCTCGGCGCTCCTTGCCAACCTCGCCGCGTCGCTCATCACGAGTGGTCGTATCAAGACCACCCTCGCGAAAGCCCGCGCGCTGCGTCCGTTCATCGAGAAGATCATCACCAAGGCCAAGAAGGCCGCGGCCATCGAGCGCAAGGACGGCAAGGTTCAGCCCGCCGCTCTGCATCTGCGCCGTCTCGCCATGGCCGAGGTGCGCAACGAGGACGCCATCAGCCTTCTTTTCAACGAGAAGGTTGCGCAGTTCGCCAAGCGCAACGGTGGCTACTCCCGCATCTACAAGCTGGGCAACCAGCGCTTGGGTGATGCCGCCGAGATGGCTCTCATCGAGTTCGTCAGCGCCGACGATCCCGGCTATAAGAAGACCAGCCGCCCCCGCAAAGCTGCCAAGAAGGCTGCGGTAGCTGCCGAGGCTCCTGCCGCTGCGGCCCCCGCCGCTGAGCAGCCCCAGGCCTGAGTCCTCGTGTTGCCTTAGGGCTCTTCCGCCCGTTTAGGTCCAGTTTACCAAGACGCGTCCCGATTCCCCGGGGCGCGTCTTGCGCTTTCCCAGCTCGCTTCACCCGCAACTGTGCCCGCGTTCGACTTCACTTCCTTTGTGGTCCTCCCAGTCGGCGTGGCCGTTGCGCTGCTTCTCGGGTTGTGGGTCTATTACGACCGCCGCGACCGCTCTTTCTACGATCGCACCCGCTGCCGCACGACCTACCACTGCCTAAAATGCAATCGGGTCTACACTGCTCAGCCCCAAGCCGGCCCGGTGCCTTGCCCCAACTGCCGCCATCCCAATCCGCAGCTTCATTTCTAAGCGCTCGGCACCAATTCTGCGGCTGCGCCCCGTTTCGTATCGACTGATCACTTCCTCGTTCGCCATCTTCTCCACTTTACCGCCATGACACAAACCATCGCCGTCCTGGACTTCGGTTCCCAGTACACCCAGGTCATCGCCCGCCGTATCCGCGAGTGTCAGGTCTACTCGAAGATCTACCACTACTCCACGCCGGCCGAGACTCTCAAGAAGGATGGCGTGCTGGGCATCATCCTCTCCGGCGGCCCCTCCAGCGTGCTGGCCAAGAACGCACCGCTGCCCGATCGCGCCATCTTCACCCTGGGCCTGCCCGTGCTGGGCATCTGCTATGGCGTGCAGCTCATGGGCCAGTTCCTCGGGGGCAAGGTCGCCCACAGCGAAGAGCGCGAGTATGGCCACGGCCGTCTCCAGATTCTTCGCCAAGGAACCCTCTTCGCCGGCCTCGGGCATGTCGTGCGCGTGTGGAACTCCCACGGCGACAAGCTCACCCAGTTGCCTCGCGGGTTCTCCGCCACCGCCCGCACCGAGAACTCGCCCTACGCCGCCATCGAGAATGCCGAGAAGAAGTTCTTCGGCCTGCAGTTCCACCCCGAGGTGCACCACACCGAGAACGGCACCCAGATCATCCGCAATTTCCTCTACAACGTCTGCGGCTGTAAAGGCGACTGGTCCATGGCCAACTTTGTGGACCGTGCGATCTCTGACATCCGCGAGAAGGTGGGCGAAGGCCGCGTTACCCTCGGCCTTTCCGGGGGCGTAGATTCGTCGGTCGCCGCAGCGCTCATACACAAGGCCATCGGCAAGCAACTCACCTGCGTCTTTGTCGACAACGGCCTGTTGCGCAAAAATGAGCGCGACGCCGTAGTCGCCCTCTACAAGCGCAACTTCAAGATCGATCTGCGAGTGGTCGACGCCGGCGCGCTCTTCCTCAAGAAGCTCAAGAAGGTCAGCGACCCTGAGAAGAAGCGGAAGATCATCGGCAAGACTTTCATCGAGGTATTCGAAACCGCCATCAAAACCATCGGCCACACCGAGTATCTCGCCCAGGGCACCCTCTACCCCGACGTCATCGAGAGCGTATCCATCGACGGCAACCCGGCCGCTGTGATCAAGAGTCACCACAACGTGGGCGGTCTGCCCGCCCGCATGCGCCTCAAGCTGCTTGAGCCCCTGCGTGAACTTTTCAAGGACGAGGTGCGCGCCCTGGGCACCGAGCTAGGCCTGCCGCGCGAAGTCGTCTGGCGCCAGCCCTTCCCGGGTCCCGGCCTGGCCGTGCGCATCATGGGCGATATCACCCCCGAGCGCCTCGAGATCCTGCGCAACGCCGATCTCGTCTTGCAGGAGGAGATGGTTGAGTCCGGCTACTACTACAAGGTGTGGCAGTCCTTCGCCGTCTTCCTGCCCGTGCAAACCGTGGGCGTGATGGGCGACGAGCGCACCTACGACTACGTGATCGCCATCCGCGTGGTCGAGAGCGTCGATGCCATGACCGCCGACTGGGCGCGCCTTCCCCACGATCTGCTGCAGAAGATCTCCACCCGTATCATCAACGAGGTGAAGGGCGTGAATCGCGTTGTCTACGACATCAGCTCCAAGCCCCCAGCCACCATCGAGTGGGAGTGAGGCGCTTGCGCCGTGGCGAGGGCAGGGGGCCGCTTTGCAGCCTCTGCCCGTGCTTGCCCAGGGCCAGATCCGCGCACGCCCCAAGTTCGTATCGGCTTGGGGCCTGCGGGCCCCCGCCGTTTCTCATTGGCGGCAGGAACCGCCGCTCTTCCCCACCTCGGATTCTGGGACTTCCGCGTTCGGGGGCTCTGAACCCTGTACCTGCGGATCAAGTGCGGTAGTTACCGCGCCGATTCGTGTGGGGCCGGTATGGGGTTGGCGGGAGTACGATCGCTAACCAGCGCCGCCCCGCCTGTTTGATCACTGGCCTTGTGGTGCCCTTCGCGCAGCGGCGTTGCACTCCCATTGATCGGAGGCCTCGTGGCATCGCGGATTAGGGCGGCGGCGGCGACCATGCGCTCAAGCCGGGCCAAGGTCGCCGGGGTGCGCTTGCTGCGCAGATTGACGAAGTGCGCCAGTTGCCGCTGGTCGCCGAATTCCTCGTGCATGCGTACGCATGAATCGAGGTCGGTGGTGTCCAGATAGGCGTCGAAGATCGTAGTGGCAGCTCCAGTGAGCCGTTTGAGCAGCACATAGAAGGAGCGGGTGTTTTCCCAGCCCAGCACCCCGTAGAGGCGCACGTCTAGCACGGCCTGCTCGAAGACCAGAGGGGCGTGGTCGCTCTCGCCGGCCATCACCCGATCCAGCACCACTCGCTTGAGGAAGGCTGGGGTCTCCCTTGGCAGCTGGCTCTTTGGCCACGGCAGGGAGGTGAACCACGCACGCACAGCGGCGGGGTCGCGGCGGTCGAGGGCGTGCTGGATTCCCTCGACGGCGGAAAGCGTAAGCACCTCATTTGGTATAGCCTTCTGGCAGGTGAGCACGTGGCGGATCAGAAAAGGGTCGGCAAGATGCGCGAATTCGTTGGTGTCGGCCGCCGACTTTTCCGCTGCATAGGCGATCAACTCCGGTAGCGGCGCAAAGCGAATGAGCGAGAGCCGCCGCAGGATTGTGGTCACCCACTCAACGTCGCTTTCGCACACGGCTCGGTTGCGGTGCCCCGGCGTGCGGTCCTGCCCAATCTGGTACAACCGGTGAACGGAGTCGGCCACTGTTTCTCGCTCGGCTATCTCCCTCCGCCGGGCTTCTGGCACGATCGATAGCACCGGACCGAGCCGGCGATTGATTACGGCGTGGATTACCTGGGCTGCGTACGGGATCACTGCGCTCACTTCATCGCGCTCAGCGCTCGCATTGTCATCCGGGGCCAACGGAGTGGCCGGAGCCCGTGCGGCGGTGCCGGACTCCTCGCCGGGGTTGGGGGGGGAGGGGGGCGGCTTGTCTTGGGCTTGCGAGTGCTCGCTTGAGCGGGATGAGGGGAGGCCGAAAGCCTGTTCCAGCGCCGCGATCAGTTCGGGTGCCCCAGGGTAGCCCAGTTGAGCAGGCAACGAACGCAGCAGGTGTTCGCGGTCGGTATTCGCGGCCAAAGCACTGCAAACCGTCCCGCTGGGGTAATGCGAGGCGGCGAAGCGCGAGGACGATGCAGCCGCTAGCGAAGCTTCGATAAGGGAGGGCGAAGTAGGCATGGCGCTCAAGGAATGCACTCGGCGCTGGCCGACCAGCATACGGGCGCCGGGGGGCACCTGTTTTAGCGCTCAGGGATTCCCGGCAGGAGGCCGGCGCGGGCCGGGGACTGCGGCCGAGTAGATTCCACGTCGCGCTCAAGATGAGAATGAATTCCGATCCCGTGTAGATGCGTGAGCGTGCTTGCACGCGATAGGGGCTCGACCTTCGCACCGAGGAAACCCAATCGGGCCGTTGTGCTCGCTGACTACGCACCCACGCTGCATCGCAAGGCATTCGATGCGGAGGCTGTTTTGCCCCTCGCCAAAAACAAAACGGGCCCCCTCGAAAGGGAGCCCGTTGAAGTAGTAACTAGCGAATGCCTTAGGCTGCCTTGCGGAAGCGGCGGAAGGCGACGATCGCCGCCAGCATTCCGGCACCCATCAGCCCGTAGGTGGACGGCTCCGGAACGGCGCCGGTGGGGGGGATGACCTGACCGGTGCGAACCTGGAAGTCATAGCGCCCGTCAGCAACGACACCGTCGAAGGGGGTTCCGAAGCTATTATGGATCAGGCCGGTGGTGGCGTTGGAATCGAGCAATCCACCGTTTACGGCTGAGCCGGCGAGTTCGAAGGAGTGGGTGGCCGAGCCATTCGAATAGCCGGACCGGGCCGAGTAGCCGCCGAGGCCCTGGCTGTTGCCGTCGCTGGCCGTTCCGGTTTCCCAAATGATCTTGGTGAAGTTGAATTCGAAGTCGAAATTGCCCGCGCCGGTGTCGGCACGATCAATCAAGACAACCTGGAAGCTGTTGAAGATCGGGATCTGTCCGAAAACGCCGACATTGAGATAGTTGGCCGCAAAGGCGTTGTGCCCGCCGAGCGTACCGGTGCCGTAGGTCGTAAGCCCGGAGCCAGCAGCGCGTGTGTCCACATCACCAAAGAACGGAGCGATGATCACCCGGTTGGTATTGGAGAGACTGAACGGGGTGAAAGTCTCCATCGCTGCGTCGAAGGTCAGATTGCCGTTGTTGTTGACGTAGGTCTGCGAGTAATTTTCACCGAAGAAGTTCGCGGTGAACCCGAGGTTAACGAGGCCAGTAGAGCCGTCGTCATTGGCCGCCAGCGTTTGAGCGCTGAAGCCGGTGAGCGAGCGGATCTGTGCCGAGGCGGCCACGGAGAGTGCGGCAGCCACAGTGAGTGCAATCAGTAGACGAGTAGTTTTCATGTTTAGGAATTAACTGACGTCCGACCTTTTGCTTCGGGATCTGTATCGAGTAAACAAAAATCTCGTAAACGAAGACCCGGCACGAATGGCGCCGTGGGCCGGGGACTGAGGCCGAGTGATTCCACGTCGCGTTCGAGACGGGAAGAATTCCGATCCAGTGTAGATGCAGGAGCGTGCTTGCACGCGATCTGCCCTCTGAATCGCGTGCAAGCACGCTCCTACGGCGGAATGGTCACTACCGGGCCGGGCCAGTCGTTCCGCCCTTGAGCAGCCACGCTTCGTACTCGCCGCGAGGCATGATTTTCAACGAGGCCGAGTTGATGCAGTAGCGCTGCCCCGTCGGCTGCGGGCCGTCGTTGAAGAGGTGGCCCAAGTGCGAGCCGCACACGGCGCAGTGCACCTCGGTGCGGCTCATTCCATGACTGGTGTCGACGGTCTCCGCCACGAAGGCGGGCTCGAGCGGTTGCCAGTAGCTGGGCCATCCGGTGCCGGAGTTGAACTTGTGCTTCGAGTCGAAGAGGGGCGTGTCGCAGCCTACGCAGAAGAAGACTCCATCGCCGTGGGAATCCCAGTACTGGTTTTCGAAGGGCGGCTCGGTGCCCTGTTTGCGGGCTACGCGGTACTGGTCTGCGGTGAGTCGGGAGCGCCACTCGGCATCGGTGCGCTGGATGCGCACTTTGCTCATGTCGATGACGACACTGGAGGGCAGGCCGCAGGCGGACATTTTGCCGAGGGCGCAGACGGCTGGGGAGGGGGCAGCGGAGGTTGATTTCATGGTGGAGGTGGCGCCTGGCAGGGCTGCGGTTGCCAGCAGCAGGGCGGCGGCGGCGGGCAGCATGGAGTTGGTGGTGGATCTCACGTGGGCTGTGACAGAGCCGAAGCCTCCCGGTGCCAAGTGAATAGTGCAGAGTGCAGAAGACGGTGGATCTACGGCAGAGGGCCGAGGTGCCCGATCAGGCAGATCCGCCTGATCGTCTGAATCAGTCAAGTAGTGGTAACTGGAGCGCGTGGCGGGACGCGCGCTCCTACACCTTCCGCGCAAAACTCGCACGCAGCACTCCTGTGAGCGTTGTGTAGTCGAAGGGCTTGGGCAGATAGGTCGCCCGCTCTACCGGGGGCTGGATGTCGCCGGTGTCCGCGTTATAGCCGGAGACGATCACGATGCTTAGCTGTGGGCTTTCGGCGCGCAGGCCGCGGGCCAGTTCGATTCCGCTCTGCCCGCCGGGCATCACCACATCGGTGACCAGTGCGGCGATGGCGGCCCGGTGCTGCTGCCAAGCGGTGCGTGCGCCGGCGAAGTTGTCGGCCTCGATCACAGTGTAGCCGTCGCGGCGCAGTGCGAGGCTCACGGTTTGGCGGGCGAAGGTGTCGTCCTCGACCAAGAGGATGGTCTCCGTGCCGCCAGTGGGAGTGGCTGGGTGGGCGGAGGCTGGAGCCTCGCAGGCAGCGATGTGGGCTACAGGCAGGTATGCGTGGAACGTGCTGCCTTGGCCTGCGATGCTTTCCGCCTCCAGCCAGCCCCCGTGCTGTGCTACTATGCCAAAGACGGTGGAGAGGCCCATGCCGGTGCCCTGGCCCACCTCCTTGGTGGTGAAGAACGGCTCGAAAAGATGGCTGAGTGTGGCGGCATCCATGCCGCAGCCTGTATCGGATACGCTGAGGCGCAGGAAGTCCCCGGGGCGGCGTACGGGGCGGGAGAGGTGGTCGGCTTCGGTGAAGCACATGCGCGTAGTGGTGAGCTGGAGGAGACCGCCCTTGGGCATGGCGTCGCGGGCGTTCACGCAGAGGTTCATCACGATCTGGTCGATCATGCCGGGGTCGGCCTGGATGGGGGGCAGCCCGGGCGCGAAGACGGTAGCGATGGTTACGTGCTCGCCCAAGAGGCGGCGCAGCATCTTCACCATCGCCTCGAGCAGGTCGTTGAGGTCCACAGGGCGGGACTCCACAGCCCTCCGGCGACTGAATACCAGGAGCTGGCGGGTGAGGGTGGTGGCGCGCTTGGCCTCCTGCTCCAGGGCCTTGAGCGACTCGACGGTCTCCTCGCTTAGGTTGGCCTCGCTGCGCAGCAGCGAGAGGTTCATGAGGATGGCCACCAGGATGTTGTTGAAGTCGTGAGCCACCCCGCCGGCGAGCTGGCCCACGGCATCCATTTTCTGGGCCTGCTGGAGCTGGCTTTCGAGGCGGTGGCGGGCGGTGACATCGCGCACCAGGGTGGCGAAGCGGCCGGGACTGGGGCGGAAGGCGAGGATCTCGAAATGGCGGTCGAGTTCGCGCGAGTAGTCCTCGATGCGCAGGGGCTCGCCGCCCAAGGCGAGCTGGCCGTAACGGGTAATCCATTTCTCCTCGATGGAGGGCAGCACTTCTCGCACTCGCCGCCCGATCATAGCGGCGGCGGGCCGGCCCATGAGCTTCTCGAAGGCCGGGTTGACCGCGAGGTAGCGGTAGTCGGTGGGCCGCCCTTCGGCATTGCACACGATCTCGTGCAGGGCGAAGCCGTCCAGCATCTGCTCAAAGAGCATCTGGTAGCGCTCTTGGCTGGTGCGGATGGCGGTGGTGTCCAGGCAGAAGCCCTCGCAGCCGGCCAAGCGGTCGCCTTCGCGCACGAGGTGGGCGGTGAAACTGTAGAAGCCGGGGGAGCCGTCGGGGCGGGTGTGGTTGAACTCTCCCGCCACATACTCCTCGCCGCAGGCGAGCCGGCGCAGTACTTCCCGGGTGTAATCGCGTTCTGGTTCGGGCAGCAGGTCGGTGAACGGCCGGCCGGTGGCCGAGGCCGCGTCGATCTGGTCGAAGAGTTGGAGCCAGGCGCTGTTGGCGTGCTGGAGGCGGTCCTGGGAATCGAGGCGGAAATAGCCCGCGCTGGTGCTTTCGAGGGTCTCCTGCATGCGGGCTTCGTTCTCTAGCAGGGCCTGCTCAAGGTGTTTGCTCTCGGTGACGTCGGTGACGATGGCCATCACCGCGGGTTGACTACCGAAGGTGATGGGCACGCCCACGGTTTCCCCGAGCACGATGGAGGAGTCGCGGCGCAGCAGTTTGAGCTCTACGGCTTGCCCCTTGCAGCCGGCCTCGGTGCCGGCCACCAGTGCGGTGGTGCAGTGGAGACAGTCGGCATGCACCCGGCTCCAGAGGCTTTGGCCTACGAGGTCTGAAGCGTGGGCGAAGCCAAAGAGCGCAGCGGTGGCGGGGTTGGCGTAGGTGAAACGGCCGTTCACCAGGGTGAAGATGGCCAAGGGCGCAGCCTCCACGAAGCTGCGGAAGCGCTCCTCGCTCTCCTCTAGGGCGGCGGTCATCTGGCGGCGCTCGGTGATGTCGCTGAGGATGGCCAGGGCGGCGGGCGCCCCGTCGTAGGCGATGGCGGTGACGGTGGATTCGCACACGATGGGAGTGCCGTCGCGCTGGCGCAGATGCAGCTCTACAGGGGCGAGGTGCTCGCCGGCGAGCAGGCGGCTCTCGCGGTCGGCCACTACCGCGATCGATTCGGGTTGCAGATGTAACCAGATGTCGAGGCCGGAGGTGGAGGCGTTGTCGTCGTAGCCGAAGAGGCGCAGTGCGGCCAAGTTGGCGTAGATGCAGCGGTGGGCGCGGTGGACGATGACGGCGGCGGGGGCGTTTTCGACTAGGGCACGGAAGCGTTGCTCGCTTTCGGCGGCGGCCTGGGCGCTGCGTTTGCGCTCGGTGATGTCCTCCTTAAGGGCGATGAAGCGCACGATCGCACCGGCATCGTCCTTGATCGGGCTGATACGGGCGTCCTCCCAGAAGAGTTCGCCGTTCTTCTTGCGGTTGTGGAACTCGCCGTGCCACTCACTGCCGGCAAGAAGGGCCGTCCAGAGTTCGCGGAAGAGCTCGGGCGGGTTTCTGCCCGAGTTGAGCACTCTCGGGTTTTGCCCCAGCGCTTCGGCGCGGGTGTAGCCGGTGAGTTGGGTGAACTTTTCGTTAACGTATTCGATGCGCCCTTCACGGTCGGTGACGACGATCGATACGGGGCTGTGTTCGACGGCGCGCTCAAGCAGGCGCAGGCGCAGGTCCTCGGCTCGGCGCTCAGTGATGTCCTCGCCCAGGCTGGTTACTCCTACTGGCTGGCCGTTCTCATCGGTGATGAGGGTGGAGACCCATGCCACGGTGCGGCGCTGGCCGTCGCGGGTAACGATTTCTCCTATGGCGCGGGCTGGTGCGGTGCCAGCTTGCAGGGCCTGGCGGAAGGTTGCCTCGTCCGCAGCGCGCTGCTCGCGGGGGATGAAGACCTCGAACCAGTTCTGGCCTATCGTGTCCGCCGAGCTGCGACCGCAAAGGTCGAGCAGCGCAGGGTTGCAGTAGGCGAGGGTGCCCCGGGGCGAGCAGGTGACAATGTAGAGCGGAAGCTTCTCGAAGATCTGGTGATTGCGGTTCTCGCTTTCGAAGAGCGCGCTATAGGCCCGCTGGCGCTCGGTGAAGGCGCGGGTGATGTGGCGCCGGGCGAAGGCGATGCCCCCCAGGCCCAGCAGCAGAAAGACGCCGTGGGTGGCGCACTGGCGGAAATCGTCGCGGTGGGCGGCGGAGAGGAAGGGAGCCAGCGCCACGGTGGTGCTGATACCTCCGCGGATGTCGCCCACCTTGTAGCCCTGAGATGCGTGGCATTTCAGGCAGGACGTATCGGTGATAAAGGGGCGCATGATCCGGAACACCTTGGGCCCCTCGGCAGGGGTCAACGCCTCGGCGACCTCACGAGTGCCGGTTTCGAAGGAATGCAGGGCGCGGGTCTCCCATGCGTCGGCGGCGTTCTCGGGGCGGATGGGCTTGAGGCTGGTGATGTGTCCACGTAGGCCGGACGGGTTGGCGGCCTCGAGTTCGTGGACCTGCCGGGTGGCGTAAGCCGGATTGATCAGGGTGAGCACCTTGCCGGTGGTGGTAACCACATCGCGCTCGGGCAAGTCGAGATAGGGGTTGGGTGGAGTGTAGTCGGATGGTGGTACATACACGCCTCCCTGCAGCGCGATCCAGCGGCGGAAGAGCACATCCTTGTCGATGCTGATGCCCGCCTCGCTGCGGGCGAAGGCGATGGCCTCGGTATGCTTTTGGTGGAGCCCGTACGCGAGGGATGCGGTGATCAGGGCGGTCCAGCCCAAGGCGGCGGCCCAAGCGATGGCGTTGAGCCCGGGCAGGGGGGCAGCGGGCGTGGTGAGGGGAAGGGGTGTTGGGGTAGGCATGCTCCACATCGACCCGAGCGCTGGGGGGCAGCAGGCGGGGGCGAGAGCCATTTATCGGACTGCCCAGCGCGAGGTTGAGCGCAGATTTGGGAAAGCGGAAGGCGGAGAGCGGCGGGAGCAGAGCGGACGGAGCGGTCGGCTGAACCCGCAATGCCCTGAAGCGCTTCGTGCTTCAGCTACGCGAGAGGGCCGCGCGCGGTGCTTCCCTCCTCCCGCTTCTCACTCCCCGATACCCGCCCTCGCGCTCCTCAAGCCTCCGCGTTCCGCTTCCGTCTACTCGCTACTCACTACCCGCTGCTCGCTACTGCTTGTAAGGTTTCTCGGAAGTCGGGGGCTCCGACGGCGTAGGGATTTGCCCGACGCAAAGTGGTGGTATTACCCCGCAAGTTTCGGCGCGCGGTGCCGATAGATGGGGCTCACATGCAAGCGGCAGTTTCCAGAAACGGACACACCGGGATCGGTCGGCAGCGGATCGGGCGCGGTGGGGCGGGGCGGCATCGGGTCGGCGGAGTGCTTTGCACTGTCGCACGTTCGGTTCCCTCAGCCGGCTGGCAGCTTTCCTAAAGCAACAACCAACGAAAGAAGTTCATTATGTTCAAGAATCTGAAACTCGGAGTGAAGTTGAACGGCTCGTTCATCGGAGTCGCTGGGCTCACCCTCATACTGGGGGCTCTCGCCATCTTCAGCATGCTGAAGGTGAAAACTGTCGCCACTACGCTCTCACAGGAAAATGTCCCGGCCGTGTCCGTGGCCAATGACGTCGAGCGCTCTGCTCAGAATGTCATGCTTGAGGTGCGTGGCTATTCCTACACCGAGGAGAACCAGTTCCTCGAGAAGGCTCGCGCCGAACTGGTCAGCGTGAAGAAGTTTCTCCGCGACGCCGCCGCCCATGCCGAGAAGTACGACCTCAAGGTGCTGGCCGATAATGCCAAGAACGCCGACGAGAAGGCCTCCGAGTACGAGCGACTGCTCAACGACACGGTGAAGGCCACCGAGGCGATGCAGAAGGAGAAGGACGGCTCGCTGGTGGCCGCCGCTGCCTTCATGAAGGCCTGCAACGAGTTCCTCGCAGGCCAGATGCGCTCGCTCGACGCCGACATCGGCACGGCCATCGGCGGTAAGCTGACCGAGGACAAGGTGCAGGAGCGCATCAAGAAGACGGTGATCTGCAACGACATTATCGACATTGGTAATACGATCCGCCTGGGCACTTGGCAGGCCATCGCCACTCGCGACCCCGACCTATTCAAGGCGACCATGAAGAAGTTCGATGAGGTGAACCGGAAACTCGCTGAACTGAAGCCGATCACCCATCAGGAAGTGAATTTGCGCCAGATCGAGGACTGCCGCGCCGCCGGCCAAGCCTACCTCGGCAACATGGAGCGCTTCCTCGCCCAATGGTTTGCCCGCGAAGAACTCGGCAAGAGGCGCTTGGTTGCAGGGAATGGAGTGACCGATGCCGCGAGAAGCACCTCCGAGTTCAATATGAAGGCCACCGCGACCTCCGCCCAGGAGGCCGCCACTTCGCTGGCCACCTCTTCGAACGTCCTAATCGCCGGTTGCATCATCTGCGTGGGCTTGGCCCTTGCGCTAGGAATGATCATCACCCGCATGATCACCGGCCCGGTGTCCAAGCTGGTCAGCGGCCTGGGCCAGATCGCCATTGGCGATCTCACCGCCCGCGTGGTGGTCGAGTCCACCGACGAGATTGGCGCCCTCTCCGTGGCCGCCAACGGCATGGCCGAGGCCCTCGACGCCAAGGCCAAGCTGGCTGTGCAGATCGGCGACGGCGACCTGCGCCACGAGGTGAAACTCTCCTCCGACAAGGACACCCTCGGCCTCGCACTCCAAAAGATGGTGACAAATCTGCGCGATGTCGTGGCCAATGTGCGCTCGGCCGCCGAGAACGTCTCCTCCGGCAGCGAGGAGATGACCAGCACCGCCCAGACCCTTTCGTCCGGCTCCTCCGAGCAGGCCGCCTCCGTGGAGGAGGTATCCGCTTCCATGGAGCAGTCCACCGCCTCCATCCAGCAGAACACCGAGAACGCCCGCCAGACGGAGAAGATCTCCACCAAGGCCGCCACCGATGCGGCCGAGGCGGGCCAGTCCGTGGCGCAGACGGTGAAGGCGATGAAGGAGATCGCCCAGCGCATCTCCATCATCGAGGAGATCGCCCGCCAGACCGACCTTCTGGCGCTCAACGCCGCAATCGAGGCCGCCCGCGCCGGCGAACACGGCAAGGGCTTCGCGGTGGTGGCTTCAGAAGTACGCAAGCTGGCCGAGCGCAGCTCCACCGCCGCCGGTGAGATCAGCAAGCTCTCCGCCTCCTCGGTGGAGATCGCCGAGGCCGCCGGTGAGATGCTCAACAAACTGGTGCCCGACATCCGCAAGACAGCCGACCTGGTCAAGGACATCACCACCGCCAGCGAGGAGCAGGCCAGCGGCGCCGGGCAGGTCAACAAGGCGATCCAGGAACTGGATAAGGTGATCCAGCAGAACGCCTCCGCCTCCGAAGAGATGGCCTCCTCATCCGAGGAGCTCGCCAGCCAGGCCGAGCAGCTCCAGAGCGCCATCGAGTTCTTCAAGGTCAACGACGACGGCCGCGCCGCCGCCGCCCGGCGTGTAGCTGGAGCGCGAAGCGCTTCAGCCCCGGCTCATGTGCAGGTGGCGCACTCCACGGTGCATCTTGGCAAGCCCGCCCCGGCTCATGTAGCCAAGGCGGCTCTGGCCGACCTCAACCGGCCGGCCGCCAAGGGCAAGCCCTCCTCGGGGGTATCGATCGATCTCGGTGCCGGAACCGACGACACCAACTTCGAGCGGTATTGAGCCCGATCATTCGTCACAGAGGCCAGTAGGAGCGTGCTTGCGCGCGATTCCGGCCACCGCCGGACCAAGACAAAATCGCGAGCAAGCTCGCTCCTACGACTGAGACCTAAGCGCTACACCCCGCCCCCCCAGCCGTAGCTGAAGCGCGAAGCGATCCGGCTTCTGTGACCTCACTCCTCAGAATTTCAAAAACGAAACCTTACTCCAGCTTTTCATGAGCACCTCCAAAATCACCGAGACCGCCCGCTACCTCACCTTCCGCCTGGGCGACGAGCTCTTCGCCATCAACGTGGCCAAGGCGCGCGAGGTCCTCGACCTCAGCCATATCACCCGGGTGCCCACAGCGCCCAGCTACCTGCGCGGAGTCGTAAACGTGCGAGGCAACGCCATCCCCGTGGTCGACCTGCGCCACAAGTTCGGCCTGCCCCAGACCGCCGATACGCTCACCACCCGCATCATTGTCATGGACCTGCTCATCGACGGCGAGAGTGTGGTCGTAGGCGGCCTGGCCGACGCCGTGCACGAGGTGCTCGAATTGGAGCCCAACGAGATCAACGAGCCGCCCTCCATCGGCATGCGCTGGCGCACCGACCTCATCCTGGGCATGGGACGGCGCAACGACCGCTTCACCATCATTCTGGATATCGAGCGGGTGTTCTCCACTGAGGATCTTGTGGCCCTCACCGAGTCGACCGGGAGGCCGGCGGGGTCCGGCGCCGTGGCCAAGTGATGGCCGCCGTTTCCGGATGTAGGAGCGTGCGTGCACGCTCCTCCGGGGACGCCGGCCGCAGGTTTCCTTGTAGGAGCGTGCTTGCACGCGATTTCTGGCGACGCCCGCCACGAGCCATCGCGAGCAAGCTCGCTCCTACACCGGATTCGGAAACCCAGCTCGCGGCATCGCGTGCAAGCACGCTCCTACGTCGGAATCGGAAACCAAACCTCGGCATCGCGTGCAAGCACGCTCCTACAATGACTTCGCCAGCCTCGGCCTTTCGCTAGTCCTATGAAACTCGGTAGCAAACTCACCTTGGGCTTTGGTTGCATCGCCCTCATCGCCTTGATCCTTGGGGCGATCAGCTACTACGGCGCGTCGGCAAATTCCCGTAACATCGACGAACTGGCCGAGCAGTCCTTGCCCGCCCAGCATGCGCTACTGGTCTTCCAGGATCGCGCCAATGTGTTGAAGTGCTGTACCCGCACGCTGCTCAACCTCAGCATCCCCGTCGCCGTCCGCACCCGGCAATATGCGCTGGTGGCGAAGGCTCGCGATGATATCGCCTCCGCGTGGAAGAGCTACGAGTCGATCCCTCGGCAGGCCGAGGAGGATGCGTTGTGGCTGGAGTTCTCCGCCGCCTGGGAGGTTCTGCGCATCCAGAACAACAAGTTCTTCGAGCTGGCGCGCGAACTGGACGCCTTGAAGATCGGCGATCCGACGCGCCTGGAGCGCGACCTCTCGCGCTTCCGTGGAGACACTTTCCAGTTGCTCGTTAGCGCCCAGGACATGTGCGCTCAGGGCAAAGTGTTCGAAGGAGGGGAGGATGCCCGCACCTGCAGCTTCGGCCGTTGGGCGGCAGCCAACACCCTGGAGAACCTGGAACTGGCCCGTGCTTTGGCTGAGCTTGCTCCTTTGCACCAGTCCTTCCACGAGAGCATCAAGCGTTGCAAGGAACTGGTGCGCGACGGCCATGTGGCCGACTCCATCGACTACCTTGAACATCCCCTCGGCGATCACGCCAAGTTCGTCATGGCGAAGTTCGACGAGATGCAGAAACTGACTACTCGGGCCAACGAGCTCACCGCCGCGTTGCAACAACAGGCGCTCGTCGCCACCCGGGACGCCCAGCTCAAGGCCGAAACGTTGCTGGCCAAGTTGCTCGTGAGCAACGCCACCACCATCGAGGCCCGCTCCCAGGCGAGTGAGCGCTTCGGCACCACGATCAAGTCGCTCTCCGTGGGAGCCACTCTCGTGGGGCTCGCGCTTTCGGTGGTGCTCACCGTGGGACTCACCCGAGTGATCGTGCGGCCCGTGCGCCAACTGATGGATGGCCTGGGCCAGATCGCCCTCGGCGACCTCAGCGCCCGAGTGGTGGTGGAAACCACTGACGAGATCGGCGAACTCTCGACCGCCGCCAACAGCATGGCTGAGGCGCTCGACGCCAAGGCCGCGTTGGCCGTGCAAATCGGCGACGGCGACCTGCGCCACGAGGTAAAACTGGCCTCAGCAAAGGACACCCTCGGCCTCGCTCTCCAAAAGATGGTGACCAACCTGCGCGACGTGGTGGCCAACGTGCGCTCGGCCGCCGAGAACGTCTCCTCCGGCAGCGAGGAGATGACCAGCACCGCCCAAACGCTTTCCACCGGCTCCTCCGAGCAGGCCGCCTCCGTGGAGGAGGTATCCGCTTCCATGGAGCAGTCCACCGCCTCCATCCAGCAGAACACCGAGAACGCCCGCCAGACCGAGAAGATCTCCACCAAGGCAGCCACCGATGCGGCCGAGGCCGGCCAATCCGTGGCGCAGACGGTGAAGGCGATGAAGGAGATCGCGCAGCGCATCTCCATCATCGAGGAGATCGCCCGCCAGACCGACCTGCTCGCGCTCAACGCCGCCATCGAGGCCGCCCGCGCCGGAGAGCACGGCAAGGGCTTCGCGGTGGTGGCTTCCGAAGTACGCAAGCTGGCCGAGCGCAGCTCCACCGCCGCCGGTGAGATCAGCAAGCTCTCAGCCTCCTCGGTGGAGATCGCCGAGGCCGCCGGTGAGATGCTCACCAAACTGGTGCCCGACATCCGCAAGACCGCCGACCTGGTGAAGGACATCACCAGCGCCAGCGAGGAGCAGGCCAGCGGCGCCGGGCAGGTGAACAAGGCCGTCCAGGAACTGGATAAGGTGATCCAGCAGAACGCCTCCGCCTCCGAAGAGATGGCCTCCTCCTCCGAGGAGCTCGCCAGCCAGGCCGAGCAGCTCCAGAGCGCCATCGAGTTTTTCAAGGTCAACGACGACGGCCGCGCCGCCGCCGCCCGCCGCACGAAAACCATCGCTGGCGCGCGCAGCGCCTCGGCTTCCCGCGCCCCCGCCTTCGCCCGCTAAGGCGTCATGCCCATGCAATCGGATACACTATCTTTTTCGCTTCCGGATGTAGCAGGAGCGTGCGTGCACGCGATTCCGGCGGCCTCGGCCGCAGGTTTCCTTGTAGGAGCGTGCTTGCACGCGATGTTTGGCGACGCCCGCCCCGGGCCATCGCGAGCAAGCTCGCTCCTACAACGGAATCGGAAACCAACCACGGAATCGCGTGCCAGCACGCTCCTACCACGGATTCGGAAACCAAGCCTCGGATTGGCGTGCAAGCACGCTCCTACATCGGATCGGTTCCGCATGCCCCGTTTCTCCTCATGATCTCAGAAGCAGCCGCCCTCACCGCTGAGCAATTCGCCGACTTCAGCACCCTGATCACCACCCGCCTGGGGATCAAGATGCCGGAGGGCAAACGCGTGCTCCTGCAGAGCCGGCTGCACCGCCGTGTCCGGGAATTGGGCATGGAAACCGTGGACGAGTACCACCGCCTCTTCTTCTCCGACCCGCAGATGCAGGCCGACGAGCTCGAGCACCTGCTCAACCTGGCCACCACCAACAAGACCGACTTTTTCCGCGAGCCGGCGCATTTCGACCGGCTCGTGGACGACGTGCTGCCCGCCTGGCGCAAACGTCCGCCTTCACCCGTATTCCGGGTGTGGTGCGCAGGCTGCTCGTCGGGCGAGGAGGCCTACACCCTGGCGATGACTCTGCTCGAACAGCGCCGGCTCCAGCCCTTCGAGTTCTCGCTGCTGGCCACCGATGTGTGCACCCGGGTGCTGGGCATCGCCAAGCAGGCCATCTACTCGCCCGAGCAGGCGACGCCCATCCCGGAGGCGTTGAAGTCCAGATACCTGTTGCGCAGCCGCGACCCCAAGCATCCGGTGGTGCGCATCGCCCCCGAGGTGCGCGCCTGTGTGCAGTTTGGCCAGCTCAACTTCCTGGCACCCGACTTCGGGATACGGGAGATGTTCGACGTCATCTTCTTTCGCAACGTGATGATTTACTTCGACCGCGCCACGCAGCAGGAGGTGGTCGGGCGGATGTGCCACAACCTGCGGGTGGGCGGCACCCTTTTCATAGCCCACGCCGAGACGTTGCAGGGCCTGCCGCTGCCGTTGCGCACGGTGGGGCCCTCCGTGTATCGGCGCGAAGCGGGGGCTCCGCCGTCATGAAGGCTGTTCTCTTGTCGATCCCCCCCTCCGCCCCGGCCTTTGGCCCCGGGCCTCTCTGCGCTGTGCCCCCGGAGGCGCTCCCCCATGCGTGACTCCGAATTCATCGCCCCGCCTGCGGCAGCCGAGGGTATCGTCTTCGGCGAGGCCGTGCTTTGGGCTGGCGACATCGTGGCGGAAGCCGGTCGCATCCGGATGTCCACCGTGCTCGGCTCCTGTGTGGCGGTGTGCCTCTTCGACGCCTCGATGCAGATGGGCGGCATGAACCACTACCTGGTGCCGCGCGGCGGCAAGTCCGCGATCCATGGCGACTGGGCCAACGAGGAGCTGGTGCGGCGCATGTGCGCGCTGGGCAGTTCGCCCCGCCAGCTCAAGGCCAAGATCTTTGGCGGGGGCAGCCCGCTGCGCCTAGCCAACGAGGAGTTCGCCGTGGGCCGGGCCAATGTGCTGGTCGCCCACGAGATTCTGGCCGCGCACCGCATCCCGATCGTCGCCGAAAAGGTGGAACATAGCGGCGGCCTGCGCCTGTTTTTCGAAAGCTGGACCGGCACAGTGTGGCTCAAGCTGCACGGCCAAAAGACCTGAAGCGCCCCAAAACATTCTCATGAGCAATCCAATCAAAGTGCTGGTGGTGGACGATTCGCCCGTCGTGCGACAGGCGATGACCGCCGTGCTCAGCTCCGACCCCGACATCGAGGTGATCGGTGCTGCCGCCGACCCCTACGAGGCGGTGGCGATCATGCGCACCAACACCCCCGATGTGATCACCCTCGACATCGAGATGCCGCGCATGGACGGGCTCACCTTCCTCAAGAAGATCATGGCCCAGCACCCCATCCCCGTGGTGGTGTGCTCCAGCCACACCACCGAGGGGTCGGATGTCACCACCCGGGTCTTCGAATACGGCGCGGTGGACATCATCACCAAGCCCCGCCTGGGCACCGAGACTTTCCTGGCCGAGTCGCAGATCGTCATCTGCGATGCGGTGAAGGCCGCCGCCGGCGTGCAGGCCAGCCGCCTGGCCCCTCGCGCCCCGGCCCAGAAGAAACTCACCGCCGATGCCATGCTGGCCAAGGCCACCGCCTCTTCCTCCTCCCGGGTGGGCACCGAACGCCTCATCGTCATCGGCGCCTCCACCGGCGGCACCGAGGCGGTGGGACTGGTGCTGGAGTCGCTGCCCGCCGAGTGTCCTGGAATCGTGGTGGTGCAGCACATGCCCGAGGGCTTCACCCGCTCCTTTGCGAACAGTCTCGACGCCTTCTGCCGGCTCAAGGTCAAGGAGGCCGCCGATGGCGATCTGGTCATCCCCGGCCAGGCCCTCATCGCCCCCGGGGGCCGCCACACCCTCATCCGGCGTCAAGGGGCTGGTTACGCCGTGGAGGTGCGCGACGGTCCGCTGGTGAGCCGCCACCGCCCCTCGGTGGATGTGCTTTTTCGCTCGGCCGCCCGCTATGCCGGGGCCAACGCCTCCGCCGCCATCCTCACCGGCATGGGCGACGACGGCGCGCTCGGCCTCAAGGAGCTTCGCGATGCCGGCGCCTTCACCGTGGCCCAGGACGAGGATTCGTCCGTGGTCTTCGGCATGCCCAAGGAGGCGATCAAACGCGGGGGGGCCGTGCGTGTTTGTTCTCTCGAACTTATCTCAACTGCCCTGCTACGCGGCCGATGAGTAGGCGACTCTCCCTCTTGTCCATGAAACTCCTCAGCCGCGCCCGCAACGGATCGGCCTACCCAGCGCGCCGGGTGCGGCGTACCTAAAGAAAGCGAAAATGAAAACCATCCTTGTCGTCGACGATTACGAGATCGTGCGCCTCTACCACTCGATGTTTCTAACCCAGAAGGGCTTCCGCTGCGTGCCCGCTTGCGATGGCAAGGAGGCCCTCACCCTGCTCAAACAGCAGCCCGTGGATCTGGTGCTGCTCGACATGGTGATGCCCAACATGAGCGGGGCCGACCTCATCCGCCACCTGCGCGCTCAGCCCGAGTTCGCCCACCTGCCCATCCTGGCCATCACCTCCGAGGCCAAGCACGCCGAGGAGCAGTTCGGCAGCCACGCGCACAACCTGCGCTTCCTGCTCAAGCCGGTGATGCCCGACACTCTCATCGCCCAAGTGCGCGCGATGCTGGGTATCGAAGGCACTCCGACCACCGCCCGCTGAGCATCATGCCAAGTCCCCTCCAGCCCGACACCTGGACTGCCCCCCTGTACCGGGGCTTGGCGCGGCTGCGCGGTCTCCGTTCGAAGGTCACCGCGGGGCCGGCGCAGCCCACCGCCGCCGCTCTCGGGGCGGAGTTGCGGCGCTGTCGCTCCGAGCTCATGCGCTTCGGCGGCGACTCCGACCGGGAGTTCACCGAGCTGGCCCAGGAGTTGGGGCGTTTCAGCAGCGAACTGGGCGAGGTGCGCCGGCAGACCTCCCAGCTCACCTCCGTGGTGCAGGACCGCGACGAGGACCGCGCCCTCTCCGCGGCGTATTCCCTCTACAAGAGCTCCGTGGACCTGGTGCACGCCAGCATCGGCATGGCCGTATCCGAGCAGGAGGCGATGCACGCCGTGGAGCAGGAGCTGCTGCTGGCCTGCGCGGCCCGCGACCAGTTTGAGCGCAGCGACATGATGCTGCGTATCTTGACGTTGAACATCCGCATGGAGGCCGTGCGGCTGGAGCCCGAGCACCAGAGCGTGTTCATCAACGTGGCGGCCAACATCGGCGAGATCGCCCAGAAGATCATGACAACCTCCGTGGGCGCCTTCGCCCGCATCGAGGCCATCGTGGAGGAGTCCGGCCTCGAGCGCTCCGAGTTGCGCCGCCTGGAGGAGACTCTCCACCAGCGCGCGCACACCAGCGTGGATACCATCTTCCGGGAGTTGGAGAAGGTGCGCCTGGCCCTGGAGCCCTGCGGAGCGCAGAACCAGGGCATCGAGGAGCAGCTCGCCCAGACCGGCCCGATCACGTTGGGCATGGTCATGGCCCTCCAGCACCAGGATATCGTGCGCCAGAAACTTGAACACATCGCTGTGGGCTTCGACGACATCGCCGGCTACATCGCCGGCGTAGACTCCGGCCGGCCCGCCGATGCCGCCTTCGTGCACCAGGCCGCCAAGATCCAGCGAGCCCAGCTCGCCGCCGCCCGCGCCGAGATCGAGCGCGCCGGCCACGAGGTCACCGAGGGCATGGCCCAACTCCTCCAGCACGGCGAGGGGCTGATGGCCTGCTTTACTTCGATGGAGACGGCCGTAACCGCCACCTTCCGCGACTGCCGGCTGGCCGAGCTCTACCGTGCCCAGATCTCCGAACTGGCGTCGGTGGCCGACCAGGGCCAGGTGACCAACTCGAAGGTATCCAGATCGGTGGGCCGCATCGAGGAGGTCGTGAAGTTCTTCTCCCTGGAGATCGCCCGCCAGGAGTTCGACGTGAAGCTGGTCGCCCTCAACTCCCAGGTGGCCGCCGCTCGTATGAGCTCGGCGGAGGCGCTCAACAAACTCTCCGAGGAGTGCAGCCGAGTGTCCGGCCAGATCGCGGAGGTCACCGGCACGCTCTCCGGGCAGCTCGACAAGGTGCTGGGCTCGCTCCAGGGCATCGCCGGCCAGGCCGACATGTTCCTGCAGATCGTCGGCCAGGAGAAGCTCTCGCTGGAAAAGGGAGCGGTGAAAATCGGCGGGCTGCTCGATCACCTGGGCGTGCAATTGCAGGCCGACGCCGCCCAGGCCAGCCAGGATTTCTCCAGGCTCTTCGGCGAAACCAGATCGCTGCTGGAGCGGCTGGGTTTCCCGGCGCTCATCGACTCCTGCTTTACGCCAGCGGAGGAGCTCTGCGAGCGTCTCCATGAAATCACCGCACCCTACGCCACGGCGCGGCTGGAGCCCGCCGCCGCCGCCAAACTGGCCACCCACCGCGAGCGCTACACCATGGAGGAGGAACGCCGGGCGCACGCCGCCGCCCTCGGTGCCGCCAGTGCCGCCTCCGCCGCAGCCGTAGCCCCTTCCGCCTCCACAGTGGAGCTCTTCGGCTTCCCGGAGGAGCCCCCGGCCGCGCCCTCCGCCGGCGATTCCGCAGCGCCCCCGCCCAAGCCCCCGGCCGATCTCGGCCCGGGTATCGAACTTTTCTAAAACGACTCCCGTCACGAATATTCTGTTATGAACGAACCACTCACCCCAAGCCCCAACTCACCCCCGCCGGCCGCCCAGGCACTCGGGGAGCGCGAGCGCGAGCTGGTGGCCCTCCTGGCCCATTCGCCCGACGGCCTGCTCGTGCTCGATTCCTCCGGCCGTATCCTTGCCACCAACGCCGCAGGCTGCCGCCTCACCGGCTGCTCTGGTGAGGATCTTCTGGCGATGAGCGTGCAGCAGCTGCATGGCCCGGGTGAAGGCCCGGTCTTCGCCCGCCTGCGCGACCAGCTCACTTCCGGCGGGGCGGCCCAGTGCCACTGCCACCTGCGCCACAAGGGCGGCTCGCTGCGCGCTGTGGAGGTGAGCGCCAGCCGCGAGCCCGGGGTGAGCCCGCTGATCTTCTGCTTCCTGCACGATCTCACCGAGCGCAACCGCCAGCAGTCCGCCCTTAGCCTCTCGCAGGCGGAACTGGAGGCGGCCAACGACCAGTTGGAGTCCGCCGCACGCCAGGCCGCCGAACTGGCCTACGGAGCGGAGGCGGCCAATCGCGCCAAGAGCGCCTTCCTGGCCAGCATGGGCCACGAGCTGCGCACCCCCCTCAACGTCATCAACGGCCTGGCCGCCACCCTGGCGGAAACCGCGAAGGCCCCCGACGACGTGCACGCCGCCACGCTCATCCTCGACAGCGGCCAGAACCTGCTGGGCATCATCGAGGAGCTCATCGATTTCTCCGGCCTGCAGGCCGGCAAGGTGGCCCTGGAGCCGCGGACCTTCGACCTGCTCGGGCTCGTCACCCAGGCGCTGCGCAGCGTAGGCCACAAGGTGCGGGCCAAGTCGATGCCGCTCACCTACAGGGTGCGCCGCAATGTCCCAGCCCGCGTGGTGGGCGATCCGCGACGCCTCCAGCAGGTGCTGCTCAACCTCCTCGACAACGCCGTCACCTACACCCAGACGGGCGGGGTTCACCTGGATGTGGCCGCCCGCCGCCACGACGGCTGCTGGCGCATCGCCTTCACCGTGGTCGATACCGGCATGGGCATCCCGGCCTGCGACCTGCCCAAGCTCTTCCAGTCCTTCGCCCGCGCCGAGTTCGGCACCACACGCAGCCACCACGGCACCGGCCTCGGGCTGGCCATTGCACAGGCCTTTGCCCAACTCATGGGCGGCTCCATCGCGGTGCGTAGCCGGGTGGGCAAGGGGAGCATCTTCCGCTGCTCCGTGGAGTTGGGCGAGGCCGATGGCGGCACCGCCCTCGTGGAGGTGGCACCGCCGGCCGCCTCCGGCCGTAGGGCCTTGCTGGTCTGCTCGGATCCCCGTACCCGCGAATTCCTTGCCAACACCCTTTGCGCCTGGGGGCTGCAGCCCACCGTCTGGGGTGGCCCCGGCCAGAATATCGCCCCCGACAACGACGAACCCTTCGATGTGGCCATCGTCGAGGCCTCCCTGGCCCGCAGCCTGGGCGCCATGCTCGGCCGCCACCTGCAAAGCCGCACCAAGGAGAAGTCGGTATCCGTGGTCTGGCTAACCAGCCCCAGCCACCATTGGCCGGTGCCCCCGGCGGCGCGCGCCGCCAGCGTGCCCCTGCCCACCGATCTCACCGAGTTGGCGCGCACTGTGGCCGGCCTGCTCACCCCGGCCAGCGCCCCGGGCGAGGCCGCCCCCGTACTCAAGCTGGGCGAGCGCCTCCCGCTGCGCCTGCTGGTGGCCGACGACATCCCCACCAACCGCGAGATGCTCAAGCGCCTGTTCCAACATCTCGGCTACAAGGCGCAGCTCGTCACCAATGGTGCCGAGGCCGTGGAAGCGCTGCTCCTGCAGCCCTTCGACCTGGTCGTGCTCGACGTAGAGATGCCGGTGATGAACGGCCTGGCCGCAGCCCGCGAGATCGTGCGCCGCCACCCCGACGCCGCCAACCGGCCCAAGCTGGTGGCCCTCACCGCCAACACCATGAGCGGCGACCGCGAGAAATGCCTCGCGGCCGGCATGGACGAATACCTCAGCAAGCCGGTGCTGCCCACCCACATCGAGACGTGTTTCCTGCGCCTGTTCCGCCGGGTGACGACCGCCGGCCCCGCCCAGCCCGCAGGCCCGGCCTCCGAGCCCGAGTTGGTAGACCGCAACCAGTTGGCCGCCCTCTTCCCCGGACTGCCCGGCGGTCAGGTGGCCGAGGTGCTGCGCCAGTTGCAGGCCTCCGCCGGCCGAGACCTCGCCACCGCCTGGCCCCGCCTGGGCGAGGCCTGCGCCAACCGCAACATGGAGCGCCTCGCCGAGACCGCCCACGGGCTCAAGGGCTGCTTCACCATGCTGGGCTGGGCGCGCCTGGCCGCCTTCTGCGCGGCCGCCATCACCCAGGCGAGGGCCGGCCAGTTCGAGGACTGGGCCACCTTCGGCCCCGACCTCCAGCGCCTCCACGACCTGTCGGCTGTGGAGATGTCCTGCTATCTCGAAGAACTGGAGACCGGTGTGCCCCCCGTCGCCATCGCTCCCCAGTCCTGACAAGCGGCACCCCGCCGCCAACGTAACCATCCCATGAGTGCATTCCTGGTGGAGACAACCGACACGGTGGCAACGGTGCGCCTCGACGGCGAGCTGACGGTGGAGGAGGCGCGCGCTCTGCAGTTCGCCCTGCGCACCGCCCTGCTGCGGCCCCGCAGCCTCACTATCGACGCCTCTGCCCTGGCGCGCGTCGACATGGCCGGCCTGCAGGTGCTGCTGGCCGCCGCCCGCGGCGCCCGCACCTGTGTGGCCCCCGGCGCCGCCCCGTCGTGGGCGGATGCGCTGGACCGCTACGGCCTCACCTCGGAATTCGCCTCCTCTTGAACCGCCCGACCCTCCGCCAAACATGAGCAAGATTGTGATCACCGTGGACGACTCGATGAGTATCCGCGAAACCGTGAAGATGGTCCTCAGCAGCGCCGGCTACACGGTGTTCGCCGCCGAGGACGGGGTGGCCGGCCTGCGGCTGGCCGAGCAGCGCAAGGCCGACCTCATCATCACCGACCTCAACATGCCGAACATGGACGGCATAACCCTGATCACGCGTCTGCGTGCGCTGCCCCAGTACAAGTTTACCCCCATCGTGATGCTCACCACCGAGTCGCAGGACGACAAGAAGGTGGCCGGCAAGAGGGCCGGGGCCACCGGCTGGGTGGTGAAACCCTTCGACCCGGCGCGCCTCATCGGCGTGGCCCAGATGGTCTGCCCGCAGGCCGCCGCCGTGCGGGTATGAACCCTACACCGCCCCCGTTATGAATTTCGACGAGATCCAACGCCGCAGCCGGGAAATCTTCCGGCTGGAGGCCGCCGATGTGCTCACCGAGTTGGAGGCCGCCCTGCTCGAACTCGAGCACCAGCCGGCCAATACCGACGCCATCGACCGCGTGTTTCGCGCGATGCACACCCTCAAGGGCTCCGGGGCCACCAGCGGCTTCACCGACCTGTCCGGCTTCCTCCACCACGTAGAGGACCTCTTCAACGCCGCCCGCGAGGGCCGGGTGGCCGTGAACTCCGAGATCGTCGATATCACCCTGCGCCTGTGCGATGTGATCGCCCGCTACCTGGCCGCCGCCCCGGCCGACGCCTCCGCCGTGCTCCAGGGGGCCGATGCCGACCTGCAGGCACTCCTGCGCCACCTGCCCGCGGCAAAGTCCGCCGCCAAGCCCGCGCACGCCTGCCCCGGCGAGCCCGTCGCCCGGGCAGCCGCTCAGGTCGCTCCCGCCGCCGCGCCTGTTCCCGTAGCCCCGGAGGCGCCACCGCTATTTAGTTACAAGATCGCTTTCCGCCCCCATGCTGGAGTGTTCCAGCAGGGCGTGGACCCCGGGATGTTCCTCGATGGGCTGCGCGCGCTGGGCGCCTGCGAGGTGCGGGTGGTGGACTCCGCCCTGCCCAGCTTGGCCGAGCTTGATGCCGAGCAGTGCTACCTGGGCTGGGACATCGCCCTGCAGACGGCCATGTCGCTGGAGTCCGTGCGCGACGTTTTCTGTTTCATCGCCGACGACTGCGACCTGGAGATTGCCCTGGCGGTATCCGCCACTTCGGCACCGGCTGAGGCTCCGGTGGCCGTGCGGGCCTGGCTGGTGGAGTTCCAGGCCACTGCAGCCCTGCTCGACGCCCCCGGTGCGCTCGACGCCATCTTCCTCGAGCTGAGCATGCTCGGTGAGCACCGCATTGTGGAGTCTCCGCCTGCCGGCGACGAGCCCCAGCCTGGCCGCTGGCGCATGCGGCTGGAGACCGACGCGACCCGCGAACGTATCGGCGACGCCTTCGCCTTCGCCATCGATGCCGCCCCGCTCATCACCCCGGCCGACCAGCCCGAGGTGGCCGCTGCCGCGATGGGCTCCGAAGCGACCACTGGAACTGCCGCACCCGGGTCGGCCTCAGCGGTGGGGCCCGCCGTGCCCAAGGCGGCCACAGCACCCAGGGTTGGCGCCGCGCGCAAACCCGGAGCTTCCGCCGCGGCAGTGAACGCCAAGCACGAGATGTTGCGCGTATCCGCCGACAAGCTCGACCGGCTGGTCAATCTGGTGGGCGAGTTGGTGATCCTCAAATCCCAGGTGAGCGAGGGCTGCGCGCTGGTGCCCAATCTGCCGCCTGCGTTGCAGGGCGCCGCCGAGGGCTTGCAGCGGCTCGCCTTCGAGCTGCGCGACGTAGTGCTTGGCGTGCGCATGATGCCCATCGGGGAGACTTTCTCGAAGTTCCGCCGCCTCACCCGGGACCTCTCCCGCGACCTCGGCAAGGAGGTGGAGTTGGTGATCGAGGGAGCGGAGACGGAGATGGACAAGACCGTGCTCGACCAGCTCAACGACCCGTTGATGCACCTGGTGCGCAACTGCCTCGATCACGGCTGCGAGCCGCCCGAGGAGCGCGAGCGCGCCGGCAAGCCGCGCGCCGCCACCCTCACCCTGCGCGCCGAACAGCGCGGCGATCGTGTGTGGATCGTGGTGGCCGACGATGGGCGCGGGCTCAACGCCGAGCGTATCCGCGCCAAGGCCATAGCTCGCGGCCTGCTCGATCCCGCCGCCACGCCCAGCGAGCAGGAGATCTACCAGTTTATCATGCTGCCGGGCTTCTCCACCGCCGACAAAATCTCCGAGATCTCGGGCCGCGGTGTGGGGCTCGACGTCGTCAAGCGCAGCATCGAGCAGTTGCGCGGCACCGTGGAGCTGCGCAGCCAGCCGGGCCGAGGCGCGGAGATCCGCCTCTCGCTGCCGCTCACCCTGGCGATCATCGAGGGGCTGATGGTGCGGGTGGCCAACGACCGCTACATCCTGCCGCTTAGTTGCGCCCTGGAGACCATCGAGCAGAAGCGCGGCGAGCGCCTGCCGGCCAACGGCCGCAATGTAGTGGCGCTTCGCGGCGAACTGCTGCCGTACCTGCGCCTGCGCGAACTTTTCGACTACCCGGGCGAGCCGCCGGAGATCGAGCGCATCGTCGTGGTGGAGCTGGAGGACAAGCGTATCGGCTTCGCCGTGGACGAGGTGCTGGGCAACCACCAGACCGTGCTCAAGTCGCTGGGCTGGCTGGGGCAGCATGTGGACATCTTCACCGGGGCCACGGTGCTGGGCGATGGCAAGGTGGCCATGATCATCGACGTCTCCGGCCTGGTGGCCTACGACGCCGCGCGCATCCCCCAGAGCAACGGCCTGGGCTCGGGCGTCGAATACGCCATCGACACCACTGCGGCATGACTCTTCCCATGAAACCGACCAAGGACCAATTCCTCGCGGCGATCCTCAAGATCGAGCGTTTCTCGCCGGCGCCGCGCGTGCTCAGCAAGGCGATGGGGCTGCTGCGCAACCCGAATTCGGATCTCGACGACATCGTGGCGCTCATCCGCACCGATGCCGCTCTCACCGCGGACATCATACGCGGCTCCAACAGCGCCTTCTACGGGGCGGGCGAGAGGGTGGCGTCGCTCGACCGCGCGCTCCAGAAGATCGGTTTCCGCGAAAGTATACGCCTGCTCAACCATGCCGTGGCGCATCTGGCCGCGGGCCGCCACCTGGGCAGCTATGGCATCGCCGCCGAGGACTTTTGGGCCGAGAGCCTTTTCCACGGACTGTTGTTGGAGGAGCTGGCCACGCACACCGGTGCGGTTTCGCCCGACGATGCGCACACCGCCGGGCTGTTGCGCTACATCGGGCGGCTGGCGATCAACCAGAGCATCGACGACCTCGGTGGCGGGCTGTTCTGGAACGACAACGAGCCCGTGGAGCAGTGGGAGCTGGACAATGTGGGAGTCACCCAGGCGCAGGCCGGGGCGATCCTGCTGCGGCATTGGCAATTCCCCGACGTCACGGTGCAGGCTGTCGAGTGGCAGCATCGGCCCGCTGAGGCGCCGCAGCCCAACTGGCTGGCCGGAGCTCTGGATTTCTCCGCGGCGCTGCTGCCCCCCGGCAGCGAGAGCGCACACCTGGGCTATGCTCTGGCCGCGGCCGAGGAGTTGGTGGCCGCGCATCCGTTTATGGAGGCCAACAGGCTCGAGCCTGCGATGGTCCACAAGATGATCGAGGTGGCGCGCGCCGGCGTGGCCACGGTGAGCCAGAGCCTGCACAAATAGGGCCGAAGAGGCCCGGTGCCCCCGAGCCCGCCTACCTTCCGTGTAGCTGGACGACGAAGTCGTACAGCCCGGGGCGATTTCCCGTAGCTGGGCGGCGGAGCCGTTCAGCCTCCGGGTCGATTCCGCGTAGCCGGACGGCGGAGCCGTTCAGCCCGGGCGATTCCGCGTAGCCGGACGACGAAGTCGTTCAGCCTCCGGGCCGACCGCCGCTGGCGGCGCGTCGTAGGAGAGTGCTTGCACGCGATGTTGGCAATCGGTCGTCGACGCTTTCCCAATCCATCGCGAGCAAGCTCGCTCCTACAGCCGAGCCGCTCCGGCCGAGCCGTTCGCCCGACGATCTAACACCCCTGTTACGCCTTCAGCCGTCAGTGCGTCAGCCTTCCTCAGCGTAGCTGAACGGCGGAGCCGTTCAGGGTCCCCGGCGCATCCGGGTTCCGTGTTCGGCGGTCGAAGGATCAGACTTCCGTTCTTCAGCCTTCTTCCGCGTAGCTGAACGGCGGAGCCGTTCAGTCCGGGCTTTGGTTTCAGTGCGTGCTGAAGAGAGGGGCCCCGATGCCGATGCCCACTTCTTCCCACGTGTTGCGGTACCGGTAGGGCCCTTTCCACTTCTCCCGACCGGAGGAAACGCCGACGCTGAATGCGGTGCCCGTCTTGGTGTCGAGCAGGGTGGTGGACATCCACGCTTCGCGCGAACTGTAGCCGCTGCCGCCGCCAAAACTGAGGCCCATCTCGCCGTGCACTTCGTAACGGTTGGGGAAGAACTCGACCGCCTCGACCGCCGGGGAGGCCGACGGTTCGTAGCGAACGCTGGCGCTGGCGAGTTGCCCGGCCACGAGGGTGTCCACTGCGCCCTGCTGCCCGGCGGTGAGAGTGTCCAGGCCGGCGGCACGGCGCTGGTCTACCGAAAGCGAGCGGGTAAAGGGGGGGCGGGCGGCCTGTGCGGGGGAGGCCATCCCGGCGGCGGGTTTGGATGCTGTGGCCGCGGCCTTCTTCGTGGCGGCTGCCGCCTGGTGGGCGTCGAGGCGCACCAAGGCATCGAGTGCTGCCACTTGGTCGGAGTTAAGTTGGTCGATACCGGCGGTGGTGCGCTGCTCGGCGGTGAGCGACTGGGAGAAACGCTGTGTGTCGCCTGCATAAAGCGAGGCGGCGAAGAGCGAGGCGGTGAGGGCGAGCAGAGATGAGGCGCGCATGGGAGTGTTCGGTGGGACTAGGGCGGAGCGAGTATGTTCAAACTAAGCCGTAACCATTCAATTGGCCAAAGCACCGGTGATGGAAGTGACTGGTGGTGATGAAACTTAAACCCGTCTCGGGCATAAACCCGCTCCCACCACCGGTGAAGCCGACATTGCATCTCAATAACGGCCAAGAATCAATCG
>CAJCBL010000301.1 GCA_903960515.1 uncultured Verrucomicrobiota bacterium | reverse complement strand
CATTCCTCGGAGCTCCGGCCACCACGCCCGCGCCCACTGCAGCTCTGCATTCAGGGCGCCGACACACGCAGCCGCAGGAAACGCCGCGCCACCCCGACCAGCGGCTCGGTATCGGCAACCGTCTCCAGCGCCGAGAGCTCGCTGCCTCCAGCATACGGATGCTCCACGCTGCTCCAGATCGGCGTCCACGTGAGCAAATCGCCGGAACGCTCCACCACATAGGTGATGTCGGTGGCCGGCCGCATCCGGGTGAATGCCAGCGCGAGCTGGCCGCCCACGAGCGCGACGGCCGGCGGGGCGGTGGGCTCATGCGGATCCGAACCGAGCGAATACTCGACCAGATTGGCCAACCCGTCGCCGTCCGGGTCGGCGGCATCGGCAGCGTCGCCAGCGTTCACCTCTGTGGCGAAGTGGTGGAGACGCCAGGCCCGGCGAGAAAGCCAGGGCGGCAGCGCCGGCTCCGGTGCGAGATCGGAGAGGTGGTTGAAGCTGTGCAGGTCGGTGCCGATGGCCGGGCCGTTGTTGGCCTCGATGGTGGCGGCGGCGGCAAAGCATGCATCGAGCGTGGGCCAGGTGAGCCCGGCACCAGCATCGAACTCAAGCGCGCAGCGCGTCTGCCCGGCGAAGTTGGCCAGTTCCCAAGCGATCCCGTTCTGTATCGAAGAGATGGTCGTGCGCTCGTAGGCCATCAGCGAGATCGCATTGAGGGCGGTGCCCAGGGTGGCGAACCACGAGTCGCGCTGGCCGGCATCGGGCCACACCGAGGTGCCTCCGAAGTTGTCGAACCACACAGGCAGGTCGGCCTGCACGGTGAGCGCGGCGCCGCCATGGGTGTCGAGATACTGGCGCACGGCGCAGTACGTGTCCGAGAGCTGGATGAGCAGCGCGCGTTTGCCGGCGGCGTCGCTAGTGCTCCACTCCGGCAGCGCGTGGGGCTCGATGTCGAGGTGCAGCCCCGAGTAGCGGCCGGCTGGGTCAGGGCAGGCGGCATTGAAATCCAGGAGACGCTGCTGGACCAGCGCGAGCAGCCCGGCGCGCTTGCTCGGAAAAATCCACGTATTCTCGGAAAGCAGCAGTTGCACGCCTATGCCATTGGCCTCGAGGCGCCGGTGCCACGCGATCAGCTTGGCCGGCGCTGTGGTCGGCAGCGTGCCCGAGGACTCGTAGAGCCATGTGAAGTGGTAGGCCAGCAGAGTGCCCAGCGCCCGATCTTCGAGGGCCGGATTGCCCACGGCGGTGCCGACCTGCAGCGGGCTGGTGCCGCCCCACCACCACCAGGTGCCGCGCCCAATCATCGGTGTACCAGCGGCCATATTACCGGCAGCGAGGAGAAAGCCTGCCCCAACCACCAAAGCGCCCAGGCGCAGTCCGTATCGGCGAAGCAGCGGGCGGGCGGGCGACATGGGGCCACCCTTCCCTGCGGCCTCAGCGAAGCAAACCCCAAATCCGCGCCCTCCCGCCGCGCCGGAGCAACCTATTAGGGTGCAGTCCCCATCGCGCCCCAGCCGCCCCGTAACCGGTCACTGGACCGCGTTCAGAAGCCAACGAACACCACTCGGGCCCGCCCACTTCTGCCTTCCGGTCTCCCGGCCCGCGGTATCCGATCTCCAGCTTCCGCCTTCCGGTCTCCGGTTTCATTCTTCCGTCTTCAGCCTTCCGCGTTCAGCCTTCAGCCTTCCTTCTCGATGTCCGCCCCCGATCTCAAGGCCAAGGTCCGCGCCCTGCCCGACAAACCCGGCGTCTACCTGATGAAGGACCGCCTCGGGCAGATCATCTACGTGGGCAAGGCCAAGAGCCTGAAGCGGCGCGTAGCCTCCTATTTCATACGCTCGCGCGCCGCCGTGGCCCAGCCCAAGATCCGCGCGCTCATCGACCTCATCTACGATTTCGACATCATCGAGGTGCGCTCCGAGCCCGAGGCTCTCCTGCTGGAGGGCAAGCTCATCAAGGAGTGGAAACCTCGCTACAACACCGACTTTGTCGACGACAAGCGCTTCCTGCTCGTGCGCGTGGACGTCGCCTCCGAACTGCCGCGCTTCGCCCTCACCCGACTCCGCAAAGAGGACACCGCGCGCTACTTCGGCCCGTTTCCGCACAGCGGCATGCTCCGCAAAACCCTCGCCCAGATGCGCCGCCAGTACGGCGTGCTCCTGGGCGACGCCCGCCCGCAGCCCATGCCCGACGGCCGCTGGCAGCTCTACGACGACGTGCGCGCCGAGCTCTACGGCCACGAAAACCTCGTAACCGCGCAGGCTTACCGCGCCCGCGTCGAGGCCGCCGCCACCTTCCTCGAGGGCAAGTCGCGCGAGTGGCTGGAGTCGCTGCGCGCCGAGATGCAGGCCTCCGCCGCCGCCCAGGAGTACGAGAAGGCCGCCGAGCTGCGCGATGTAGTCTTCGCCCTCGAGAAGACCTTGCTGAAAACGCGCCACTTCGAGCGCGCGCCCGATGTGTTCCGCACCGATACCGTGGCCCTCGAGTCGTTGCGCGAGGTGCTCCACCTGTCCGCGTTGCCGGCCCGTATGGAGTGCTTCGACATTTCCCACATCAGCGGCACCTTCGTGGTCGCCTCGATGGTGCATTTCCACGACGGCCGGCCCGACAAGAACGAATACCGCCGTTTCCAGATCCGCAGTTTCATCGGCAACGACGATTTTCGGGCGATGGAGGAGGTCGTGGGCCGCCGCTACCAGCGCCTCGTCCACGAGGGGAAAACACTACCCGAGCTCATCGTGATCGACGGCGGCCGCGGCCAGGTGGGCGCGGCACTGAAGGCCTTCCTCGCGCTCGACCTCAAGCCACCCGCGCTCATCGGCCTGGCGAAGAAACACGAGACCATCATCTTCGCCGACGAACGCGAGCCGCTGAACCTCCCGCTCAACCACCCCGGCCTCAACCTGCTGCAGCGCATACGCGACGAGGCCCACCGTTTCGCCAACACCTACAATGCCGACCTGCGCTCGCGCAAAATCCGCGAGTCGGTGCTCGACGGGTTCGAAGGCCTGGGCGCCAAGCGGCGCGCGGTTCTCCTTGAGCACTTCGGCTCCATCGAGCGGTTACGCGCCGCGAGCCCCGAGAAGATTGCCGAGGTGGAAGGCTTCGGCCCCAAGCTCGCCGCCGAGCTCCACACCTATCTGCATCAGAAAAGCAGTAGCGAGTAGCGGGTAGCGGGGTAGAGAAGTAGCGGGGTAGCTCGGCTTGGGCAGCGGCCTGCCTCCGGTACCCGCCGCTCCGGCCCCCTGCCACTACTCTCTCGGTGAACCTCGCTACGACCCAAACGCGATCGGCGGCGCGCGCCGCGCAGGTCACGGCACAGGCTCGAGCTTGAAGCAGTCGACGGCCAGGTTCGACGCCCCCACTGAGGAGAGCATCAGGGTGTTGTCACCCTCCTTGAGCTGCACCTCTCCGAGGTCGAGTTCGGCCCAGTCGGCCGTCGCCGGAAAATCGATGAGCTTCTCCCAGGTGCGGAAGCCGTGCACCGGGTCGGGCAGCAGGGCGGTATTGACCATGACCTTATGCACCTCGGCGACCAGTGGCGCGACGTAGCGAATCTTCAGGCGCGCGGCGCGGGCCTGTGCCGCTTGCACCATCACGATGACCGCGTTGCCCGGTGCGCCAAAGCCCTCGACATAGCCGGAGCCGCTGAAGCCGGGGCGGGCGTGGGCCACGTGGGTCTCCCGCAACTGGCCGCAGGCGGCCGGTCCGTTCTCGGCCTCCAACAGCACGCTGACACGCGACGGGCCGGGTGGGGCTGTGCCCACCGCTACGCCCTCCCGGGTGGGCTCGATCGGCAGGAAGGTGCCGTCGGCATTCACGGTGAGGTAGTCGCACATGAGGTTGCGCACTTCACTCAGGCCGCCGGAGAGCCAGGCGCTGTGGTGGAAGGCTAGCCAGCGCTCCCGGTAGCGGATGATCGAGCCGTGGTTGGTGCCGGCCTGGCCCTTGAACTGGGGGATGTAGCATCCTTGGAACGTATACGGGCCGAGCGGTTTGTCGGCGCTGGCGTAGTACATATTCTCCGGCCACTGGCCGCCCGGCAGCCCGGGGTAGCTCAGGATGTATTTGCCCTGGTACTTGTGCACCCACGGCCCCTCGAATACGTAGCGGAGCTGCGAGGAAAGCTCCACCTGGGTGCCGGGGACTGCGGCGCGCAGATCATCGGTGAGGCGCACGGCATGGCAGGTGCCTCCCGCGCCCCAGAACAGATAGGGGGTGTTGTCGTCGCCGACGAAGAGCGCGGGGTCCTGGCCCTGCTCGACGCCCTCGATGAACCCGATGTCGGTAAACGGTCCCTCGGGCCGCGCGCTGGTCGCCAGGCCGGTGCGAAAGATGCCCGAGCCCTTCTGCTTGGCGCAGTAGACGAGGGTGTAGGTATCGTGGCGCAGGACACAGTCGATCGCCCACATGTGGCTGATTGCCCACTTCACGTCCTTGAGATGGAGCACGACACCGTAGTCGGTCCAGTTCACCAGATCGGCCGACGAGAACACGTGATAGCTGAGCATCGTGTCGTGGGTATTGGTGCCGGGCTGGTCGTGTGAGGCGTAGAGCCAGAGCCGGTCGTCGCCAGGCCACACATGCGCGGATGGATCCGCAGAATACACGGTGGGGATGAGCGGATTGCCGGCGTGCAGGGGCGCCGCCAGAGTGGCGCCCAGGGCCAGCGGGAACAGAAAACGGAGAAACATGGTATGAGCTCGGGCGTTGCGCGAAGCGAAGGCGGAAGGGAGTCGCCACGCCAGCTACGGCTGCGCCCCGCCATCTACTCGGGCGTCGCACCCCGTCCTGTAGCGAAAATTGGCGGGAGGAGCCCGCTTCAGCGCATCGGACAGGCGAAGAAAATGCCGATGCACTTTGCGCGAGAAACCTTCGGCTCGGAGCGAGGGTAGCCACTGCAGCGGAAGCGCCACTGCACGAACGCACCGAAGATCGAACGCTCCCCGATGCGAGAAATGGTTACGCCTCAACGACCATGCCGTTGAGGCGGTTTTCACTCTCCTGCGTGCAAGTGCTTGTCCGCCGCAGATGCGTGCTTGCACGCGAGCTGCGCCCTGAATCGCGTGCAGGCACGCTCCCCAGAATTACGCCTCAGCCAGCCGAGAGCTTCTCGGCGGCGGCCACCAACTCGGGCGGCACCGCCAATCCCATGGCTTGGCAGTGATGCAGCGCGCTGAAGAAGGTCAGCCGCGGTACAGTGGCCTCGGGGTGCGCCTGGGCGTAGGTGGCCAGTGCGGCCAGACGAGGGGCATGCGGGGCGAGCCGCTCCAGCGGCAGCACCTTTTTCTCGGCCAGGAAGAAGTGCAGCACCTGGTCGAGCACCACGGCGTGGGCGGCCGGATCTGCGGGGGCCGCGTAGGGCATAAGCGAGTTCACCGGCTTGGTCGCCTCCAGATAACCGAGCAGTTGCGACCATGCCTTGGCTACGGCGGCGGGCCCTTCGGCGCTAAAGGTTTTCATCAAGCGCGCCTTGCGGACCTCCCACAGAGTGAATTCGACGGCGCGCAGGGTGCCGTCGGCCGCCGCCTGCACAGCGCCGGCTACGGCGAAGTCCAACGGCTCCACTTCCTGGGGAAAAAGCTGGCGTGCCTGTTCTCCGCCGAAGGCCCGGGGGAGGATCAGGAGACTCTTCTGGGGGTCGATGCCGCAGACGGCCACCGGCCGGTAGGTGGGCACAAACCAGCACGCTTCCGCCAGCGCCAGGGGCAGGCCGCGCACGAGGGAGGCCAGCGGGTGGCTGGCGGGGACCAGCGTGTTGTCGGCCACGCCCTCACCGGAGAGCGCGATCGGCAGAAATCCGATACAGCGGGTGCGCCCCGCCTTGGTGGGCAGCACAGTGTCGCCCTCCTGCTGCAGGCCGTAGGCCCAGATGGGCTTGCTGATGTTGATGAGCTGGACATTGGCCTCGGGCGCGCCGGCGGGGGCAGCCGGGGCCTCAGCGGCGATCTCGCCCCTCATCTTGGTAATGGCGGTCTGGAAACCGTCGAGGCGGGCGCGCAGGCCCGGGGCGGAGAAATGGCGCATCACGTCGTGCAATTGCTGGGCGGCGCCGACGTTGCGCTGGTGCAGGAAGGCCTGGAGCAGGTTGATGCCGGCGGTGACTCCATGCGCCATCGGCTCGTAGCGCGGGGCGACGAACTCGATGAGGGCCTCGATGTGCCCGGTGGCGCCCAGGTCGCCGGAGATGGTTGTCATGGCGCTCGCCAGCGCCGGAGCGGACTGGGCGATCTGCTCGTAGAGAAGGAGCGCGGGGGGCAGGTCCTGGCGGTCGAGATAGTCGCGAGCCTCGGTGAGCATGGCGGGCACATCGAGCTCGCGAGCGGCGGCCGTTTGCACAGCGGCGCCATCCTGCCCAGGAAGCGGGCCCGAGGCGGCACGGCCGCGCGGCGGGGCGTCGTCGACGACGACTACGGGAGCGGCGGCCGAAGCACGCGGCGCAGGGGAGGTTTTCAGGCCAAACAGGGAAGAGAAAAAGCCCACCGCTCGTGGGTAGCGCAGCGGCGGAGCTTGGCGAGGGCATTTTCACTGCCAATACCGTCCCGGCCATTTTGGCCGCGATTTCGGGGGTCGGGTTGGGCCTTGCCCTGTCGTTGGATTTCGGCGCGGGAAGGCGGGGACACTGGCCCGCCCGCGGCCGGAGCAGTGCCGGGGCCGGCCCGAGCCGGGGAAACTTTCACTGGTGCGCTTTGTTCAGCCTCGCCAGCGGCCCGGCATGCCACTAGCTCGACCTTGCTGTGAATACCCGATTCCTCGTTACCGATTTTGGCGACGTCAACGACGGCTGGTCGCAGGCGACCGGTTCTGTGCAGCGGGCGATCAACATGGCCGCCACCGTGGGCGGGGGCACCGTGGTCTTCCCCCGCGGCGTGTTTCGCTGCGGCACCCTGGAGATGCGCTCCAACGTGACCCTGGAGCTCACCCATGGCGCGGTGCTGCTCGCATCGCCAGATCTTGAGGACTACCGGCCCATCGCCGAATCCCATGGCGACCGCCACCCCTACCACCTCATCGTCGCGCGTGGCTGTGAGAACATCGGCTTGCGAGGCCCAGGCGTGGTCGACGGCAGCGCCGCCGAATTCTGGGAGGACGCCTCCGACCTGCGCGCGCCCATCAAGGTGAAGCGCCGCCTGGTCACCCCTTTGATCGAGTTCGTGGACTGCCGCGATGTGCGCGTGTCCGATGTGTTCATGCGCAACGCCGCCGGCTGGACGATGCACCTGCTGCGCTGCGAGCGCGCCTGGATCCACTGTGTGCGCATCGAGAACGACCTGCGCGCCCCCGATTGCGATGGGCTCGTGCTCAACGGTTGCCACGACGTATGGGTGCGCGACAGCTCCATCGTGACCGGCACCGACGCCATCGCCATCAAGGCGGCGCGTGATGCCGGTCCTTGCGAACGGGTTACGGTGAGCCGCTGCACTCTGCGGGCCAACGGTTCGGCCCTGGTCTGTGGGCCGGAGAGCTGGCATCCGATCCGCAACATCATCTTCAGCGACTGCATCGTGAACCGCAGCCACACCGCAGTGGCGCTCCACGCTGTGGAGGCAGGCTCGATCGAGGAGGTGCTGGTGCACGACATCATCGTGGATACCCGGGGCGAGTTGCTCGACGCGCGCCCGCTGGTGATCAACGCCCGCCCCTCCGATCCGGCCTCCGGCGCCACCCCGGCCATCCGCGGAGTAACCGTGCGCAACCTGCGCGCGCTCACCGACGGCCGCATGATCATCGCCGCCGCCAACGGCGGCACTGTAGAGGACGTGCGCCTCGACGACGTCACGCTTCGCTATCCCGTGGTGGAGAATCCCGCCCGCTATCTCGAGCCAGCGATGATCGAAGAGCGCATCGGAAGCCTGGATGCACGGCAGGCCAACGCCGGCCTGGTGGCCGAGAACGTGCAGGGGTTGCGCGTGACCAATTTCGACGTGCGCTGGCCCACGGGGCCGGCGGGCACCGAGTGGCTGCCGGACTGGAAACGCCTGCGCAACACCGCCGAGATCCTCCCGCGCGATGCTTGGCTGGCTGCTGCGGCCCCGGCGGTGCCGGCGCTCTGGTTACGCGGAGTGGTGGGCGAGATAGGCACGAAGGCACAGGGTTTCAACGGAGCCCCTGCGATCGACGCCTTGGATTGCCGGCTGGAGTGAGCAAGGCAGTAGCGGGAAGCGAGTAGTGGGTGGGGCACCGGACGCTGCCGGCTCGCCAGGAGCGCGGGCCACCGCAGGTGGCCTTCGGGCCCTATCCGCTCTGCTGTAGCCATGCAGGCCGGCAGGGTCGGGCCTCGTGTCCGTACCGTTCAGACATGGGCTGTGCACCTCCGGTTGTCGGGTCGGACCTTGGCCGGACCACTTTGACCGTCACGGGCACTTGCACGGTCACGGCTCGGTAGTCCATGGCTTCGCCACGGACTCTAGAGAGTAGTCACCACGCACTCACCGCGAGAGGTCGCGCTGGCCGAGCACACGGTGGGCGCGGATGGAGAGAGCCTGGGCTGCGAGCTCGCGATCCTCGACATGGAGCACCAGGCCGTATTTGCCGTTCGGGCGCACCAGGAAGGGGAACAGGTAGTGGATGTTCACCTCCGCCTCGAGCAGCGCGGCGAGCACCCGGCCAAGGTCGGCCTCGCTGTCGAGCTCCACCCCGAGCACCTCGCTCTCGTTGACGTAGAAACCGTGCTGGCGGAGCACCTCGTAGGCCCGGTCGGGATCATCTACCACCAGGCGCACGACCGCCGACTCGGTGATGTCGATCACGTTCAGGGCGAGTACATGGACGTTCTCGCCGGTGAGCATGGCTACGAGATCGTGAAGGGTGCCGCACTTGTTCTCGGTGTAGAGCGAGAACTGGCGGATCGGGTCGCCGGTGTTGGGCGTGCTGGTTTTCGGTGTCGCAGGCATAGTGGCCGCCAGTCAGGGCGTGCTAGCGGTGGCCGATATCGGCCGCGGGGTCAAAGGAGAAGGCGTGAGAGCGAAGAATGCAGACGGCAGAAATCGGAAGATCAAGGGCAAGCCCCGCGGGAGCCCGTTGGGGGAGCATGGGCGTACCATCGAGTTGGTTTCACGAAACAGTGTGGCGCGGATTCACCTGCGCCGGGGCGACCGCGGTCTCGGCTGCCAGCCGGTGAGCAGCCACACCGCGCCGAGCCCGGCGTAGAGAGCGATCAGGCCGGCGGTCTCGTGCAGCGCGTGGTAGTGCTGTGGAAACGAGGTCGCCAGTCCGACAATCGTGGAGATGCGCAGCAGGTTCATCGTGAACGCCAGCAGCACACCCAGCGCAAGCAGGCCGGGAAAGGTCCACCATTTCGCCCGCCGGTAGAGCAGGCCGATCGTGCCCAACAGCAGCGAGGAGCTGATCAGACCGAAGCCGTTGCACTCCGTGGCCACCACGAAGGTGCCGTGCCCATTGATCAATCGTAGCTGCACCTCGGGTTGGGTGGCTACGACCAGTTGGGAGGAGAGGTTGAACGACTGCAGCAGCCGCGCCGACTCCACCCCGGCCATTTTGCGCAGCGGCCAGTCGAGCACGGGGAAGAGCAGCACGAAAAGTATCACCAGAGCGAAGGCGGCCAGCAGCGGCACCGTGCGCCGCAGTGCCTGGGCCCCAAATACAATCTGCACCCCGCCGCCGGCCGCCGCCACCAGCCCGGCGAGCACCAGAAGCGGGGTCTTCAGCAGCAGCGCCCCGGCGATACAGGCGTAGGAGGCGAGCAGCCACAGCATGCCGGTGTTGTCGAGTTGGAGCGCGAGCCGCAGCGCAGCGCGGCGTTCCCAGGCGATCCACAGCCCGGCCAGTATCATGATGAAAAACGACTGCTTGAGCTGCTCATGGGCGAAGGCCTGGGAGGCAACCCAGCGCGCCGCCGGCCAGAAGGCCATCGCTGTGAACGCGAGCAGCCCGAGCGCCAGCCAGCGGTCGCGTGACCAGACTGTGGAGGCGGCGGGGGCGGTTGAGGGAGGAACGGGCATCGAGGACGGCATCAGACCGGTGGCAGCGTGGAAAGTTCGGGCCCTGTGGTCGAGCGGCGAAGGCTGGCGTAGTGCATGACCGCAGTCCCCGAGGTCTTCGGAATCCGGAACCGCAGGCACGTACGAACAATTCCCCCGCCCTCCAACACCAGGCTCGCCGCCCGGCAAGATTGGGTTGAATCAATCCCGCTCTCGGGTTCCCGGGCCGCATGACCATCGTGATCGCCCGACCCAGCGAAGCTCAGATGCGGAAGGAAATCCGCATTATGAATCGCGCTGGGGAGAGGCTGAGCAAGTCGCCCGAGGCGGCACGGGCATTTTTGCTCAAATACGGGTTCATCACAAAGGACAACAAGCTCCACAAGCAGTACCGGTGAGGCGTCGGCCTTCGTCCTGGGGTTTCACGGTTGCGACGAGAGTGTCGGCGAGGCGGTCCTTGGAGGAAGGGATGTGCCCAAATCGAGCGCCAATGCGGAGGGGCGCCAACCTCGCATTCTTCGCAGCGAAGAACGCCGGCACGGCGCGCCGTTCCCAGACCGCAACGGTCCGTACACACGGTCCGCGCCCTACCGCAGGCGTGGATTCCCGCATCCGATACCTTCGCGCTCTGCGGATACTCACTCCCCGCTACCCGCTACTCGCTACTCACCGATCACACCCCCCGCTTGTTGCCGAACCACTCTACGTGCAGGCGCGGGGCGAAGCGGTAACCGCGATCTCGACACAGCGAGGTGAGCCATGAGGTGCGGGCGGCGAGCGCCTCCCGCGTCGTGCCCTCGGGCATGAGCAGCACCTTGTGGCGCGGCGGCGGCGCAGGCAATTGGGCGAGCAGCGACTCGATCTCGGCAACGTCGCCCTCGTTCGCCACCACAAATTTGAGCTGGAATTCGTACCCGCGTAGCCAGGCGGCTACGACCTCCGGCTGCCAGCGCGCGGCCTCGTGGCGCTCGCTCCAGCCGGGGCCAAACTGCGCAGACGGCGGTGTGGAGTTGCGCAGTTTGGGACTGAGCGAGGCGAGGTCGCAGGCGATTCCGGCGGGGGCGATGGTGGCGGCTGTCTCGATGGTGATGTGCCGGCCGCCGGAGTGCAGCGCCGCGGCCAGCTCGGGCAATCCGGGCGCAAGCATCGGCTCGCCGCCGGTGAGCACGACATGGCGCGCCGGATGGCGTGAAACTTCGGCGACAATCTCCGCCACTCCCATCTGCGTGCCCTCGGGCGACCAGGAGGCGTAGGGAGTGTCGCACCAGGTGCAGCGCAAGTTGCAGCCGGCCGTTCGTACGAACACCGAGGGCACGCCAGCCAACGAGCCCTCACCCTGCAGCGAGTGGAAGATTTCGGAGATGAGCATGGGATGGTGTTAGTTTTGCGAGATTGAACCCGAAAAGCGCAGTTGGGACCGACAGAAGCCGGGTACCCGGCTTTTTGTTGTCTGTCGATTATGGGTGAGCGGATAGAAATGCGTAGTTGGAATCGACAGAAGGAAACGAAGGTAGCGAAGAGTGAATGAGTTGGATAACGAAATCGGGAGGCACGGTCTTTCCCTCGCAGGTGAGTGGAAATCTACGGCATTTGGACACCGAGCTCCCTTTGTCCGAAGTGTCTTTGGTCCCCTCGTTACCTTCTGTCGTCTGTGGATTTTGGGTGAGTGTATAATTCGGGGCTTCGCTCGGGATTCCCCGCGCGCACTTTGGTTCCGACTACGCCGGGTGGGGAGGCAGCAAAGAGACCGAAGGTCGGACCGGATTTTACCACCTCGCGTTCTTCGTTCGAAGTACGCTGTGATCACACGGAGAGCACGGATGCCGGAGAACAGCGTTCCGGATTTCTCACCACAGAGGACACTGAGGGCACCGAGGACGGAAGAGCCACGGATCACACGGAGGGGCACGGATGCCGGAGCGGCCCGGACGGAGAAATCCCGAACTCCAAATCCCCAACGGGACCGGCCACTGCCCCCGGACGACTGATCACTGGTTACTGATCACTGATCCCAGGTCACTGGTCTTCGCAGTCCTTACGGCTGCGTGACTACTAGGCGTGCGAAGCAGCGGGGAGAATCGGTGGCGAGCGCCACAGCGGCAGTCTCGGTGGTGCTGGTGGTCGACTCGATGGTGGCCGGTGCCGATGTCCAGTTCACCAGATCGGTGGACGTCTGGACGGTGCAGGTGATGCCCGTGGCGAGTAGTGACCGGGTGAAGCGGAAGACGTACTGGCCGTTTTCCGACACCAGTCCGGGCATGGCGGTCGCGGGCTGAGTGGGATTGAGCCCGAGCGCGTATTTGACGAGATTCGCCACGCCATCGCCGGCTGGTGTGGCCTCGGGGGCCTGGTCGCTGGCGCTGAGCCCGAAGCCTGCCGCCCATTGGGCGAGGGACGGGAAGCTCCGCTGGACCGGGTAACCCTTCCAGGTCGGGGTCGTAAAGCCAGAGGCGGTACTGCTGCAGTAGATCCTGAAACTGCCGGCTGTTTGATAGAAAACAGAGGTGCCGAACGATGCTGGTGCATTGTCGAGGAAAATAGCAGAGGCCAGTTGGGTGCAGCCGTTGAATGCGATGTCTCCGATGGAGGTGACGCTGTTCGGGATCGTCACACTGGTCAGGCCTGAGCAGTAATAGAATGCACCGGCTCCGATGGAGGTGGCGCTGCTGGGAATCGTATAGGCGGTTTGGAGTTTACGCGCGGGATACGCGAGCAAGGTCGTCAGTGACTTATTGAAGAGCACCCCATTGATGCTGGCATAAGCTGAATTTGCCGTAGCCACAATGAAGCCGGTCAACCCTGAGCAGTCATAGAACGCACCTCCTCCAATAAAGGTGACGCGGTTGGGGATAGTTACGCTTGTCAGCCGGGAGCAGCCGCTCAGCGCATAGTATCCGATGGAGGTGACGCTGTCGGGGATCGTCACGCTGGTGAGCTCGTTGCAGTAATAGAACGCGTAGTTTCCGATCGAGGTGACGCTATTGGGGATCGTCACGCTGGTCAGGCCTGAACAGCGCTCGAACACAGAGTCTCCAATGGAGGTGACGCCATTGGGAATAGTCACGCTGGTCAGCCCTGCGCATTCCTGGAACGCAGAGTTTCCGATCACAGTGACGGGCTTGCCGTTGATTGTGCGGGGGAGGGTGATGGCCCCGCCGCTGCCGGTGTAGCGGGTGATGGTGACCGCGGTTGCGCTCTCGGAGTACGTGTAATCGAAGATTTGGACCGGGTAGCCCTTCCAAGTCGGGGTCGTAAAGCCAGTGGCGGTACTGCGGCAGTAGATCGTGAAACTGCCGGCTGTTTGTGCGAAAACATCACTACCTACCGTCGTTGGTGCATTGCCGAGGAAATGGGCAGAAGCCAGTTTGGTGCAGCCGCTGAACGCATAGTCCCCGATGGAGGTGACGCTGGCGGGGAAAGTTACATTAGTGAGCTCTGTGCAGTCCTGGAAAGCAGAACTGCCGATGGAGGTGACGCTGGTGTTGGGGATCGTCACGCTGGTGGGGATCGTCATGCTGGTGAGCCCGTAGCAGCCGCTGAACGCAGAGTTTCCGATGAAGGTGACGCTGCTGGGAATTGTCACGCTGGTGAGCCTGTAGCAGCCGCTGAACGCAGAGCTTCCGATGAAGGTGACGCCGTTGGGGATAGTCACGCTGGTCAGGCCTGAGCAGCCAGAGAACGCATTCATTCCGATAGAGGCGACGCCGTTGGGGATCGTCACGCTGGTTAGGAGTGAGAGGTTCAGGAACGCAGAGTCCCCGATCGCAGAGACGGGCTTGCCGGCGATCGTGCTGGGGATGGTGATGGTCCCGCCGCTGCCGGTGTAGCCGGTGATGGTGATCGCGGTTGCGCTCTCCGAGTACGTGTAGTCGAAAGACGAGAAGTCTATCTGGACGGGGTAGCCCTTCCACGTCGGGGTCGTAAAGCCAGAGGCGGTACTGCTGCAGTAGATCCTGAAACTGCCGGCTGTTTGATCGAAAACATAGGTGCCGAAGGTCGCTGGTGCATTCCCGAGGAAAATGGCAGAGGCTAGTTTGGTGCAGCTTAGGAACGCTTGGGATCCGATGGAGGTGACGCTGCTGGGGATCGCCACGCTGGTCAGTCCTGAGCAGTAACTGAACGCACCGATTCCGTTAGAGGTGACGCCATTGGGAATAGTCACGCTGGTCAGCCCTGAGCAGCGGCTGAACGCACCTGCAAGGATCGCGGTGACGTTGTTGGGGATCGTTACGCTGGTGAGCCCGGAGCAGCCTCTGAACGCACCTTTTGCGATGGAGGTGACGCTGTTGGGGATAGTATAGGAGGTTTGAGGTTTCCCCGCCGGATACTGGAGCAAGGTCCCCAGTGTTTTGTTGAACAGCACCCCGTTGATGCTGGCATACGCAGAATTTGCCGTGGCCACAGTGATACTGGTTAGCTCGGCGCATTCGCTGAACGCATCTTCTCCGATGGAGGTGACGCTGCTGGGAATCGTGACGCTGTTGAGACCTGAGCAGCTACCGAACGCACCGACTCCGATAGAGGTGACGCTTGCGGGAATCGTCACGCTGGTCAGTCCTGTGCAGCTATCGAACGCATAGTATTGGATTTTGGTGACGCTGTTGGGGATAGTATAGGTGGTTTCGGGTTTACCCGCCGGATATTGGATCAAGGTCGTCTGTGACTTGTTGAAAAGCACCCCATCGATGCTGGCATAAGCTGAATTCGCCGAGGCCACAGTGAAGCTGCTCAGCACTGAGCACCTGCTGAACGCATAGGCTCCGATGGAGGTGACGCTTGCGGGGATCGTCACCTGGGTCAGTGCTGAACTGCTGTTGAACGCATTGACTTCGATCGCGGTGACGGTCTTGCCGTTGATCGTGCTGGGAATGGTGATGGCACCGCCGCTGCCTGTGTAGTCGGTGATGGTGATGGCCGTTCCGGAGTCGGTGTACGAATAGTCGCCGTACGTCGCTGCGTGGAGGGAGGGCAGGGCGAGGAGCGGCAGCAGGAGCCAGGCGCGGCGCGGGAACAGCGCGGCACCGAGGAAGGAAAGCACAGAGGCGAGGGAGGACATGGGAACGGTCAAGGATTTCCGGGGGAGAAAGGGTTGCGGCGGGCACGAAGTGCGCGGGGGAAGCATTGTCCTTCGTCCCAAGCCGTCCAAGCCCGACGAGGACGAGCCAACAAGTCTTCGCAGCGAGGGCAAGACGTTGCTGAGCGGTGTTGACCGAGGAACGGCAGATCCCAGAGCGGCTTCGTCGCAACCAAAGTAGCGAGTAGCAGGGAGTGAGTAGGCCAAGATTCCCCAGACGATAGAAGGTAACGAAGGAAACGAAGGTATTCCGAACAAAGGGAAATCAGAAATCTCAAGTGGGATGGCCGTTGTTGGTTAGTTTCGCCTGATCAGGCCCGTTCGCTCCGTCTCGCGGGAGAATGCGGACATAGAGGCTGCCTCACCGACCGAAGCCGAGCAGGAGCTCAGCGTTCCCGGGGCGGATCGCCTCAAGGGATACTATCTTGCCCCCTCAACTCTCCGTGTTCTGTGGTGAAACAGAAGTAGTGGGTAGCGGGGAGTGGGGCGAGAAGGCTGAACGGCTGCGCCGCCCAGCTACGGCGGAACGGACCGTGTTCAGCTCCGGGATCTTCCCATCCTTTGTTGCCTTCTGTCGTCTGTGGCTGGGTTGGCGTGGACTAGCGGCTAGCTCGGCTTAGTCGGCCTCGGCGGCAGCGGCCCGTGGTCGGCGTAGATGGTCGGGTCGGGAAGGCCGGCGACCTGGAAGGCTTCGCGACGCTCCACGCAGGTGCCGCACTTGCCGCAGTGGATGTCGCCGCCGACATAGCACGACCAGGTGCGGGCGAAGTCCACGCCCAGGCGTGCGCCTTCCGCCACGATCTGGCCCTTGGTCATCGCGATGAACGGCCGCAGCAGTTGCACTTGTGCATAGGTGCCCAAGCGTAGTGCGTCGCCCATCGCTCGCATGAAATCCTCCCGGCAATCGGGGTAGATCGCGTGGTCGCCGGAATGGGCCGCGATTACGAGGCCCTCGGCGCCCACGCTCTCGGCCAGCCCGCCGGCGGCGGCGAGCATGATGCCGTTGCGGAAGGGCACGACCGTCTGGCGCATCGTGCGGTCCTCGTAATGGCCTTCGGGTACGGCGGCGCCGCTCTTAAGCAGGTCGGAGGTGAAGTGGCGCGCGATGAAGTCGAGTGGGATCACCGTGTGCGGCGCGCCCACCAGCCGCGAGTGCTCGGCGGCGAAGGGCAGCTCGCGGGCGTTGTGCTTGGCGCCGTAGTCGAAACTCAACACCGCTAGTACGGCATGCTCGCGCGCGGCCCGGTGGAGGGCCGTCACCGAGTCCATGCCGCCGCTGCAAAGCACTATCACCTTCATGGCGCGGACCGTAGCGAAGCCCCCCGGTGCGGCCAGTGAAAACACACGCCCCAGGGTTCTTGCGGGCTTCGCCAGCCGGAGCGGGAGGGGCGGCGTAGCGGCGAGCCCCCGTAGGCGTAGCTGTATTCGCCAAGCACGCAACGGCGCGCCAGCCGGAGCAAAGGTTGGACGTGAATGTTGAAGCCGGCCCGCAGCCCACGACCCAACACTCGCCCGCGCGAAGCGCTCGGTGTGCTTTGCTGCGGAAGTGCGACTGCGCCGCAATCCGCATTCCCCATTCCGCACTCCGCACTCCGCATTCCGCATTCCGCATTCCCCACTCCGCATTCCCCACTCCGCATTCCCCACTCCGCATTCCACAATCGCCCGGGCAACCCTCGGTGCCAACGCGGGGCTGGGGCCGTTGCCTGGCCAAATCGTCGCCGTGCGCCCGTGGTGTTGCGCTTTTCGCTGTTTACTCCGGCGCGCAGCGGCCGATTTCTCTCTGCGTTATGATCGTCATCCACGACCCGGCTTGTGCGGATTTCGGGAGCTACTTGCGCCCGGAGCAGCCGGCCCGGGTCATCAAGTCCGCCGAGCACCTCCGCACCGCCCATCCCGAGTGGGTGTGGCAGTTGCCCGCGCGTGCTGCGGAGGAGACGGTCCTGCTCGCGCACGACCCGGCGCTGCTGGCGCGCCTGCGCAAGCCCGAGGATTTCGACAACGACACGCCCCACTTCGACAGGATCATCGATCACGCGCTCGCCTCCGTGGGCGGGGCGCTGGCCGCCATGGACCACGCGCTTGCCGGCCGTCGTGCGTTTTCCCTGATGCGTCCGCCCGGGCATCACGCCACTCGCAGCCGCGCGATGGGCTTCTGTTATCTCAACCAGGTGGCGGTGGCCGCCCTGGAGGCCCGCCGCCGCGGCGTGCACCGGGTGGCGGTGTGGGATTTCGACGCCCACCACGGCAACGGCACCGACGAGATCCTCGCCGGCGCCGGCGGCACCCTCTACGTATCGGTGCACCAGAGCCCGTGCTATCCCGGCACCGGCCTGCGCCCGGAGGACAACTGCGCCAACTTCGCCATCGCCCCACGCACCCCGCGCGAGGGCTTGCTGGACACTCTGCGCACCTCCTGGAACGAACTGCTCGCCTTCCATCCCGATCTCGTGCTGGTATCCGCCGGCTTCGACGCCTATGCCCACGATCCGGTGGCGCATCTCACGCTCGAGGCCGCCGACTTCGGAATCCTCGGCCGCTGGGTACGCGAGAGCGGCGTGCCGGCAGCTGCGGTGCTCGAGGGCGGCTACAGCCCCGACCTGCCGCTGCTCATCGACGCCTTTCTCACCGCGTGGGACTCCCCGCCCCCGCCGCCCCGCTGACCCGTTTTGCCCGTGTCCCACAACGAACAATCCACCCTCATCTCCCTGCCCGGGGAGCTCGCCCCCCTGCTCGCTGCGCTCGACCGTTCGCCCGAGGTGTCGATCGACACCGAGGCCGACAACCTCTTCCGGTACCGCACGCGCGTCTGCCTCATGCAGATCCACGCCGCCGGGGAGACTTTCCTGCTGGACCTGCTCACCGGGGTGCCGCTGGAGCCGCTGTGGGAGCGGCTCAAGCACAAGCACATCATCATGCACGGGAGCGACTACGACCTGCGCCTCCTGTATGAGGAGTACGGGTTCGTGGCCACGTCGATGTTCGACACCATGCTGGCCGCCCAACTGCTCAACCGCCCGCGCTTCGGCCTGGCCTCGCTGCTGCTGGACTATTTCGGGGTGACGATCTCCAAGGAGGGCCAGAAGGCCAACTGGTCCAAGCGCCCGATCTCGGAAAAGCTCCTCAGCTACGCAGCCAAGGATGTGATCTATCTGCCGCGACTGCGCGACCTGCTGATGGCCGAGCTCGAGCAACTTGGTCGCGTCGACTGGCTGCGCCAGAAATGCGACTGGCAGATCCGCGCGGGACTCTCGGGCTTCCCCAAGCCCGACGAAAACTCCTGGCGTATCGGCCGTTCCGAGCAACTGCGCGGCCGCGGGCTGTGCGTGCTCCACGACCTCTGGCATTGGCGCGAGAAACAGGCCGAGCGCCTCGACGCCCCTCCGTTCAAGGTGGTGGGCAACGAACTGCTCCTGCATCTGGCCGCCGCCGCTGAGGCGGGCGACGCATACAACGCCTTCATGGATCTGCGGCTGGGCAAGCGTGAGCGTATCCGCGAGACCTTGGAGCAGGCGCTGCGCGCCGGGCTGGAGCGCGACCCGGAGACGCTGCCGCGCCGCCGCGGCAGCGGCGGCGAGCGCCAGCCGCTCAACTCCCGCGAACTGGAGCGCCAGGAGCGGATCCGCGAATACCGCGATCACCAGGCCCGCCAGCTCAACCTGGACCCCACGCTCATCGCCAGCCGCTCGCAGCTCTCAATGCTCGCGCGGGAGACGGAGAAGCTCGGCGAAATCCTCCTGCCCTGGCAGGCGAAGCTGATGGAGGACTGCGCCGCCTTCGGGGGCGCTGATGCCGGGCCCGCCCCCGCCGCCCAGCCGTAGGCGCAGCCATAGCGTCCGTACCGGTTCAGCAACCATGCTGTTGTAGGAGCGTGCTTGCACGCGATTCAGAGCGCAGATCGCGTGCAAGCACGCTCCTACAACTGAGTGCTTGCGGATAAGCACGGCGAGCCTTGCGCCTCGGTGCCCCACCCTACTCCATCCCGGTGACTTGGAAGTCGCGCGGATAGGTGACACTGAGTTTCAATGACAGTTCGCGCTTCTCTCCGGCCTTGAGATCGAGAACCCAGGTGAGGATTCCCTGCTCATCGGGCTTGAGCGTCTTCGCGTCGGGCTCGATCTGCTTCACCTCGATCTTCTCGTGCTGGGAGAGCGGGAGCTGGTCCTTCACCGTGATCTTCTCGGCGGTGCGGCGATTGTTCGTCACCGTGATCTTCACATCGTAGGTGATGCGCACCTCCTTGGAGACGATCCCGAGATCCTCGGTGAAGCGGTTGACGAGCTTGCGCTCGATGCGCAGGCCCTCGTCGGCGCCGAGGGCGAGGTCGAACTTCTCGCCGGGCATCACCGTCTTGAGCGGGGCGTTGGCCACAAAGGTGCCATCGAGAAACACGGCCATCTTGCCGCCAAGCAGCGGATACTCGGAGTCGTTCTTCACGGCGGCGCTGAGGAAGGCGGCGGGCAGCAGCTTGGGCACCGACTGGTAGGCGAGCTCGGCCTTCAACGGCACGGTGGCGATGCCAACCTTGTGCGGGGCGTTGTCGCTGGGCACATCAGTCTTGGTCGGGATGCGGAAAGTGGCGGAGGTTGCCTGGGTATCTACGGAGGCGGACTGCTGCACGGCCTCGCGCTCCTCCTTGTCGGCAAAGGCCATGCCGCCGACCGACGGGGCGGGGGCGAGGGCACGGGCGGAGCGCATCTCGTCGCGCTCCTCCATCATAACCTTGCGCATCCGGTTTTCCTGCTGGGCCACGATCCACGGCTGCATTTCCGGGGCGGCCCCGCCGAGCGAGGGCCGGGCGGTGGAGAGGGTGAGGTCGATCCCCTTCCATTCCTCACCGGTGTTCTGGTGGATCACCCCGAAGTAGCCGAGCACCAGTGCGCGGTCGGCCGTGGACAAACGGGCGTCGTAGGCGGGCGACCACGCCGCGCCGGCGAGAGCATAGCCGAGGGTGAGTTCGAGCCGGCCGGCGGCGGCAACCTGCACGCGCACAGTCACGTTCTTCACGTTCCTCCCGGAGGCGGAGCGCAGCTCATTGAGCTGGGCCTTCACGGCCTCGATCTTGTGGCTGAGCTCCTCGCGCTGGGGATCGATCGACTGCTTCTCGACGGCAAACCTGTCGAAGCCGGCCCCGTAGAACTCGAGCAACTGCTGCCACTCGGTGGTGCTGGGGCGGGGGGCGGGGGCGGTGTCCTTGCCTGCGGGAGGCGGGGTGGTGGTGGCGTTGCCGATGCGCACGAGCAGCGCCTGCTGCTGGTCAAGGGTGGCGGTGCGGTCGGCAAGCACGCGCAACTGCTTCTCGAAACCCTCGATCTCCTGTTCCAGTGTGCGGATTCGGTCGTTGGCGGTGGCGGCCAGCCACTGGGTCTTCGCCGCGACGTCGAGGATGGTAGCCCGCGCGGTGCCTCGGCCAGCGACTTGCAGCGAGTCGTCCACAAGGCCGGCTGGCAGGTTGGCGAATACGAGTTCGTGTTCGCCTACGGCGAGATCGAGCGCGGCGCTGCGGGTGACCACTGCGCGATCGAGATAGACGGTGGCGGCGGTGATGGAGGAATCAAGCGGCGCTGCGGGCAGCGCGGAGAGTGCGGAAAGCGTGGCGACGACGAGGGCGAGGCGAAGGCGTGTATTCATGGTTTAACGGAAGACAGGATCGCGGGGGTGGAGCGGCAGGATGAGCGCTTCGTCGCCAAGCGCGAAGACGAAGTTGAAGGGCAACCCGAAACCGGAAGACCGAAACCGGAAACCGGCGACCTGAAACCGGAAGGCCACATGCCAAGTGGCCTCCCGTAGGAGGCCGGTTGACGGAAGGCCGGGGCGCGGGAAACCGGGGACGGGAACCTCGGGCCCTCCTCAATCTCAAATCGGCAATCGAAAATCAAAATTTCCAGCCGCTCGGCCTTGGGCGCAGCCATGCAATCGCACCGCTTTGCGCTCTGGCAGTGCCCGAACTCCGGTGTCCGACGTAGGAGCGTGCTTGCACGCGATTCAGAGCGCGGCGCCGCTCCACAATCCATCGCGAGCAAGCTCGCTCCTACATCCGAACCGCCTCCTACGTCGGACACCGGAGTTCGGGCACTGCCAGAGCGCAAAGCGGTGCGATTGCATGGCTG
>CAJCBL010000300.1 GCA_903960515.1 uncultured Verrucomicrobiota bacterium | reverse complement strand
CGCAAGGGCAGGGGATAACTCTCGGGATGCTTGGCGGCTTTCGCTCCCTGGCCGCCGACCTGCTCTGGCTGCGCGCCAACGCGTGCTGGGAACGCTGTGATATCGCGGGCACCCGTAGCGCCCTTGCGCTGGTGGCGGCCGTGGATCCGCGGCCGGTGGACTTCTGGCTCAACGGCGCACGCATGATCGGCTACGACATGCCTGTCTGGCGTATCGATGCACTGGGCGGTGACGAGGCTGTGCCGGCCGTGGTGCGCCGCCGTTACGCCGAGGAGCAGGCCCTCGCGGCCATCGCCCATCTGGAGCGGGCGTTTGCATCCCACCCGGGCGATCCGCTTATCGAGATCGAGATCGCGAACCTCCAGTTGCAGCGTCTTGGGGATGTGGAGGCGGCGGCTGAGCACTACCGGCGGGCGGCCGTGCAGCCCACCGCGCCGTTCTACGCCGCCCGAATCCACGCCGAACTCCTGCGCCGGCTCGGTAGGGAGCGCGAGGCGCTGCGCTATCTGGTCGCGCTCCATCCCACGCTGCCGCCGCGCAACCCCTACGCGATGGCCGACACCGTGCTCGAGTGCATCCGCGAACTGGAGGTGAGTTTGCGTCTCGCACCGGCGGACCGCTACCGGCCGAGGGAGGAGTGAGGGGGCAAAGGGCGGGCCCGGCTGCGCCACGCCGCGCACTCGTTGGAATCCCCCGAAACTGAGAAGCGCCCGGCCCCGCCGTGACGACTCCACCTCCCGGCCACGTGGCCCTCGCCCTCCTGGCTTGGCTCGGGGCTCTTGTGGCGCAATCGTAGCCCCAACATGAATCCGCCTCCCTCCACTTTCCGCATCTGGTTGCTGGCGTCGCGCCCAAAAACGCTGCCGGCGGCGCTGGTGCCCGTGCTGGTGGGCTCGGCTTTTGCCGCACGGGCCGGGGCCTTCAATTTGGGCGCGGCGGCGCTCTGCCTGGGCTTTGCCCTGCTGGTGCAGATCGGTACCAACTTCGCCAACGACTACTTCGATTTTGTTCAGGGGGCGGATACCGCGCAGCGGGTAGGCCCGGCGCGGGCGGTGGCCTCGGGCTGGGTGAGCCCGGCGGCGATGCGCGGGGCGATGGCCGCGGTGTTTGCGGTGGCGCTAGTGGTGGGCCTGGGCCTGGTGCCGTTTGGCGGCTGGTGGCTGCTGCCGCTGGGCGTATTGAGCATCGTGTGCGGCATCGCCTACACCGGCGGCCCGTACCCGCTCGGTTACCACGGGTTGGGCGACGTCTTCGTGTTTCTCTTCTTCGGGTTGGTGGCCGTGGGCGCCACGTTCTGGGTGCAGGCGCACACGCTCTCGGGCGATGTGCTGGTGGCCGCCGCTGCCGTGGGGGCGCTGGCGGCAAACATTCTTGTGGCCAACAACTATCGCGACCGCACCACCGACGCCGCTGCCGGCAAGCGCACGCTGGTCGTGCGCCTGGGCGAGCGGGCAGGGCGCGTGCAATACGGGCTGGCGGTGCTCCTCAGCGCGGCGGTGCCGCTGGTGCTCTGGTGGCGCGGTTTCGGCCCGTGGTCGCTGCTCGCGCTGGGGGCGCTCCCGCTTGGCGTTGATTGCTGGCGACGGTTGCGGCCCAGCACACCGGCCCCAGAACTGATCCGCCTGCTGGCGCGCACCGCCGGGCATCTGGCTCTGTTCGGGACCTTGCTGGCGGTGGGGTTGCTGGCGGGGCGCTGAGGCGTGCGAGGCTGGGGCAGTGGAAGTGAAGTATCCCCTTGGAGAAGCCTTCGGTCACCGCGTTTTGGTGCGGTTCGCTGAGAGTCTACCACTCGGGGCAGTCCCCTGGCTTTGGAGGCAAATAGCCTCGTGCGCCTTTGGCCTGGTTGGGTGGGCTGGGTTTTGCCACCTGTTTCCAGCGGGCCGTAGCCGACTTCCTGGGCCGCTCCGGCTTTGCCCCGACCCCGAGTTGGGTGCGCAATTCGTCGCTTGGCTGCGGCGGTGGGCTTGAAGTGGCGCGGGCCCGTCACCAATGTGGCCACCACTCATGGGTTTGATTTACGAAAAAGTCCTGCGTCCGATCGCCTTTCGTGGCGATCCCGAGTCGGTTCACGAAAATGTGGTGACCGCGCTTTCCGTGCTGGGGCATCTGCCGCCGTTGTGCCGCCTGCTGGAATGGTGGAACGCTTTGCCGGCCAGCGCGCGTCGGCCGGTGAGCTGCGCCGGACTGGAGTTTCCCAACCGCGTGGGCCTGGCCGCCGGTTTCGACAAGAACGCGCATTGCTGGACGGCCGGCGCGGCGCTGGGCTTCGGTCATGTCGAGATCGGTACGGTCACTCGCCAGGCGCAACCGGGCAACCCGAAGCCGCGGCTGTTCCGTTTTCCCGCCCATGAGGCCATCATCAACCGGATGGGCTTCAACAACGAGGGGGCCGAGGCCATGGCCCGCCGCCTCGCCCGCCAGCCCGCCCGCGGGCACCGCCGCATCCCGCTGGGCATCAACCTGGGCAAGTCCAAGGTGGCCTCCCTCGACGAGGCGGTGGAGGACTACCTGGGCAGCTTCGCCCTGCTGGCCGAGCATGCCGACTACATTGCCATCAATGTGAGCAGCCCCAATACGCCAGACCTGCGCAAGCTCCAGGAGCACGACCGCCTGGTGGCCCTGCTCGGTGCGCTGCAGGAGGCCAATGCCGAGCGCGAGGCCCGCGCCATCGGCGGGCGCCGTCCCATTTTCCTGAAGATCGCCCCCGATCTCACGTGGCCGCAGATCGACGACATCCTGCAGATCCTCCACGACCTGCATCTCGATGGCATCATAGCCACCAATACCACACTGGCGCGCCCCGGGCCTTTTGCGGAGGTCAACGAGGCCGGCGGGCTCAGCGGCAAGCCGCTGTGCCGGCGCTCGACCGAGATCATCAACTACATCGCCCGGGCCACGGGCGGGCGCCTGCCGATCATCGGGGTGGGAGGCATCCACGACGAGGCCTCTGCCGGCGAGAAGCTGGATGCCGGTGCCACGTTGGTGCAGGTGTATTCTGGCTGGATCTACCGCGGGCCGTTCTTCGCCGCCGAGTTGGCGCGGGCGCTGGCGTACCGCTGAGCCGGCGGACGTTGGGCGGCGGGGAGGCGCGCGCGGTCTTATACCGAACTCCCTCGCTGCGGGAATGGCTCGTTCTGCCCATTCCCCTGCTGGACAAGTGCGCCGGCTCCTTCCAACGTCTCCTTCCCATGAAGATTTTCCTCGATGGTGCCTTCGTTGAGGCGGCCGACGCCAAGGTATCCGTGTTCGACCACGGCCTGCTGTACGGCGACGGCGTTTTCGAGGGTATCCGCCTCTACCAGAAGAACGTTTTCCGCCTCGATGCCCACCTCGAGCGCTTGGAGTATTCCGCCAAGGCCATCGCGCTGAAGCTGCCGTGGACGCGTGCGGAGATCGCCGAGTGGACCTGCGAGGCCTGCCGCCAGAACGGACTCACCGACGGCTACATCCGCCTTGTGGTTACTCGTGGCGCAGGCAACCTAGGCCTTTCGCCCAAGCGTTGCCCCAAGCCCACGATCTTCATCATCGCCGACAAGATCTCGCTTTATCCGCCGGAGCTCTACGCCACCGGCCTGGAGCTGATCACCGTGCCCACGCGCCGCATGAACGCCGCTGCGCTGCCGCCGGCCGTGAAGTCGTTGAACTACCTCAACAACATCATGGCCAAGATCGAGGCCGAGAACCTCGGATACCAGGAGGCGATCCTTCTCAACGACCAGGGCTTCGTGGCCGAGTGCACAGGCGACAACATTTTCGCCCTCTTCAAGGGCGAGTTGCTCACCCCTAAGCCCTCCAGCGGCGCTTTGCGCGGCATCACCCGCGATGCGGTGATCGACTTGGCCGCCGAGTTCAAGCTGCCCGTGCGCGAACTCGACCTCACCCGCTACGACCTCTGGATCGCCGACGAACTTTTCCTCACCGGCACAGCCGCAGAGGTCATCCCGGTCGTCAAACTTGATGGACGCGAGATCGGCACCGGCAAGCCGGGCCCGCTCACCGCCCGGTTCATCGAGGCGTTCCACCGTCGAGTCATCGTCGAAGGGACACGCATTTGATGCCTTCCCCGGCGACTGCCGCGGTGGACTCCTCCACTGTCCGGGCCCTTCCGGCGGCGTATGGTGACCTTACTTGCGCCCAAGTGCGCAACTGGCATGTTCCTTGCGAAGAGGAATATTGACACCTATCGCCGCTCAGGTCCGCTCGGTACCGGTCGATTAACCTTCACACCTTCCACATTCTCCGATGGCCAATCCGATAAAGTGCAGCCTCTGCGGTAAGCCCGCTACGGTTCACCTTACGCAGATCATCAACAACAAGGTCCACAAAGTGGATTTGTGCGAGGAATGCGCGCAGGCCAAGGGCGTGACCGACCCCAGTGGCTTTTCACTGGCGGACCTGCTCATCAAGGGTGCGCTCAATTCCGAAACGACTTCCGAGGGCGGAGCCGAGCTGGTTTGCCCGAAATGCGGGTTCACCCAGCAGGATTTTAAGAAAGTCGGGCGCTTTGGCTGCCCGATGTGCTACGAGGCCTTCCGGCCTTTGCTGAATCCCATGCTGCCCAGCATGCACAAGGGCTCCATCCACACCGGCAAGGTTCCGCAGCGCGCACTCGACCGCCGCACCATCTACGATCGCCTCACCAAGCTCGAGATGGAGCTCGATATCGCCATCAAATCAGAGCGTTACGAGGACGCAGCCCGCTTCCGTGATGAAATCCGCCAGATCAAACAAACCCCAGGGGCGTAGTGCCGACACCGAGGCGCGCATCGCGGCCTTGCTCGAGTCGGGCGAAGGCGCCGGGGAGTCGATCCTCGGCAGCGGTCCCATCGTGCTCATGACACGCGTGCGCCTGGCGCGCAACCTGAGCCGTTTCCCCTTCACCGGTTGGGCCAAGGAGGCCCAGCGCAGCGACATACTGGCGGAGTGCATCGACGCCGTGCGGGCCCTGCCGCAGATGAAGAAGGGCACTACATTCACGATGGAGGAGCTTTCCGACCATGAGAAACAGCTCCTGGTCGAGCGGCATCTCATCAGCCGCGAGCTCTCCGCCTCGAAGGCCGGCAGCGGCGTGGTGATCAGCCGCGACTGCACCTGCTCGATCATGGTCAACGAGGAGGACCACCTCCGCATGCAGGTGATCAAGCCGGGGTTCCAGCTCAAGCGGGTGTGGAAGACGATGAACACTCTGGATTCCGCGCTGGAAGAGCATCTCGACTACGCCTTCAGCCCCGAGCTGGGCTATCTCACCGCGTGTCCCACCAATCTGGGAACCGGGCTGCGCGCCAGCGCCATGATGCATCTGCCCGCCTTGGTTATCACCGGGCAGATGGACAAGATAGTGCGCGCCGTAAACCAGCTAGGCCTGGTCGTGCGCGGTCTCCATGGCGAGGGCACCGATGCCAGCGGCAGCATCTTCCAGATCTCCAACCAGACCACGCTGGGGGAGACCGAGGAGGCGATCATCGAGCGACTCCACAGTGTCCTCACCACCGTATTTCGTCAGGAGATGAACGCCCGCGAGAAGCTCCTTGCCGCCGAGCCCACCAAGCTCTTCGACAAGATCGGGCGCGCCTACGGCCTGCTGCAGAACGCCTACCTGCTCACCTCCGCCGAGGCGCTCAACCTGCTCTCCCTCGTGCGCCTGGGGATCGACTTGGGCGGATTCCCCGAGGATCGCCGTGTGGTCATCAACCGCCTTTTCATCCTCAGCCAGCCCGCGCACATCCAGCACTCTGCCGAGAACGAGGCCGATCCCGCCCAGCGCGATGTGTTGCGCGCCTCACTTCTGCGGCCGGCCCTTGCCGATTTCCCTCGTCCCACCTTCCCGCCCTCCGCCGCCCCCGCCGCCGAGTAACCATCCCCCGCCGCCGCCCTTTCCTCGCCCATGGAACCGATGAACAACTTCACGCCGCGCGCCCAGCAGGTGCTCGCGCTCGCCCGCAAGGAAGCCGACCGCTTCAATCACAACTATGTGGGTACCGAGCATCTTCTCCTCGGCCTCATCAAGCTGGGCCAGGGCGTGGCCGTCAGCGTGCTCCAGAAAATGGGGCTCGACCTCGAGACGGTGCGCGGAGCCGTAGAGAAGCAGGTCGGTATTGGCCAGGAAGGGAAGTCCGGCGGGAGCATCCCGTATACTCCGCGGGTGAAGAAGGTCCTGGCGCTCGCCGGCAAGGAGGCCAAGGCCCTCAACCATTCCTACGTCGGTACCGAACACATACTCCTTGGCCTGTTGCGCGAGGGCGAGGGCGTGGCCGCCCGCGTGCTCAAGTCGCTCGAGATCGACATCGAGCGCACCCGCAACGAAATCCTCAAGGAGCTCGATCCCCAGTTCACCGCCGATAGCCCGTCCGCCGCCTCCGGTGGTGCCCCTGCCAGCGGGGACGAGGCCATGTCCTCCCCTCGCTCCGCGGCTGAAGGTCCTGGAGACAAGAAAGAGCTCAAGACACCCGCGCTCAAGGCCTTCGGCCGCGACCTCACCGAGCTCGCGCGCAAGGGTGAGCTCGACCCGGTTATCGGACGCAAGAACGAGATCCGCCGTGTCATCCAAATCCTGTGCCGGCGCACCAAGAACAACCCGGTGCTCATCGGCGAGGCCGGCGTGGGCAAGACCGCCATCGTAGAAGGGCTCGCTCTGGAGATCGCCGGGGGCAACGTCCCCGAGATCCTCCTCGATAAGAAAGTCATCACCCTGGACCTCGCCCTCATGGTCGCAGGCACCAAGTACCGCGGACAATTCGAGGAGCGTATCAAGGCCGTGATGGACGAGATCAAGCGCGCCAAGAACGTGATGATCTTCATCGACGAACTCCATACCATCGTGGGCGCCGGCGCCGCCGAAGGCGCTATGGACGCCTCCAACATCTTCAAGCCCGCCCTCTCCCGCGGCGAGCTGCAGTGCATCGGCGCCACCACCCTCAACGAGTACCGCAAGTACATCGAGAAGGACTCCGCGTTGGATCGGCGTTTCCAGAACGTGAAGGTCGAGCCGCCCTCCGTGGAGGACACCATCACCATCCTCAAGGGTATCCGCTGCAAGTACGAGGAGCACCACAAGGCCATCTACACCGACAAGTCCCTGGAGGTGGCCACCAAGCTCTCCGACCGCTACATCACCGGCCGCTTCCTCCCCGACAAGGCCATCGACGTCATGGACGAGGCCGGCGCCCGCGCCCGCATCCAGTCCCTGAACCGCCCGCCCGAGATCGAAGAGCTCTCCAAGGAGATCGAGACCGTCTGTGCGCAGAAGGAGGAGGCCATCGCCAAGCAGCATTTCGAGGAGGCCGCCAAGTTCCGCGACAAGGAGAAACAGCTCCGCGCCAAGCACGAGCAGGCCCTCATCGACTGGAAGAAGAGCCGTGAGGACAAGCGCATCACCATCGACGACGACCTCATGATGCAGGTAGTAGCCGACTGGACGGGCATCCCGCTCTCCCGTATGGAGAAGAAGGAGAGCGACAAGCTCCTCGTCCTCGAGTCCGAGCTCCAGAAGACCATCATCGGCCAGACCGACGCCTGCGCCGCCATCGCCCGCGCCCTGCGCCGCTCCCGCGCCGACCTCAAGGACCCGCGCCGCCCGATCGGCTCGTTCATGTTCCTGGGGCCCACAGGTGTCGGCAAGACGGAGACGGCCAAGCAGCTCGCCGCCCAGATGTTCGGCAACCAGGATGCCCTGGTGCAGATCGATATGTCCGAATACATGGAGAAGTTCGCCATGTCCCGGCTCATCGGTTCGCCCCCGGGCTATGTAGGCCACGAGGAGGGAGGCCAGCTCACCGAGCAGGTCCGCCGCCGCCCGTATTCGGTCATTCTCTTCGACGAGATCGAGAAGGCCCACCCCGACGTTGTGCAGCTCCTCCTTCAGATTCTGGAGGACGGACGCCTCACCGATTCGCTCGGCCGTCAGGTCGATTTCCGCAATACGATCATCATCATGACCACCAACGTCGGCGCGTCGCTCATCCAGCGGCAGACGACGATGGGCTTCGGCGCGGCCAACGAAGGCGCGGCCGACATGGAGAAGATCAAGGAGAAGGTGCTCGAGGAATCGAAGCGCATCTTCAAGCCGGAGTTCCTCAACCGTATCAACGAGCTCATCGTCTTCCGTCCCCTCAAGCGCGACGACCTGCTCAAGATCGTAGACCTCGAGGTCGCCAAGGTGGTCAAGCGCGTGGCCGAGCGGAAACTCGTCCTGGAAGTCAGCACCGAGGCGAAGCTCTATCTCATCGAGAACGGCACCGACGAGAAGTACGGCGCGCGCCCGTTGCGCCGCGCGGTCGAGCGCCACCTCGAAGATCCGCTCGCCGAGTTCATCCTGCGCGGCGACTTCAAGGAAGGGGGAGCCTGTCGAGGTGCTCCGGGGCGACGGCAAGCTGGAGTTCCGTATCAAGAACCCCGCTTCCGAATCCGGCATCTCGTCCTGAGGTTTCTGTTGGGTCGGGCGCTCGAGCCTGACCTGGCCAAGTTTATCCGCGGCGGCGCCCGAAAGGCGCCGCCGCTTTTGTTGGCCGGAGGACGGGGAGTTTGCTTGGCCCGGCCCGTAGCGGCAGTGCTTTGGCTGGTGCGATGAAACAGAAGCCGCTCCGCTAAACTGTAACAGCGCAAGCGGCCACGAGGTTGGTCATTCCTCCCCTCGGAGGTCGTGTAGTGCCGCCGCCCGTGGAATTCTTCGCAGAGAAGAACGCTGGCACGACGCACCAACTGCGATCGAACCGGTACGGTCCGAGGGCCCGACACTACAACGTGACCGAATCGTCACGGCCACGGTGCGCGAATCAAGAATGCCGATGCGCGCGTGCGTCGGGGGGGCGTGCCTGTAGCAGGCGCGGGCTGTCACGCGATTCCATGCGAGGAATCGCGTGCGACTGGATCGTTTCGAAGCCTCAGCCAGCGAGCACTTCGGCGAGCTTGGCGGTGTCCTTGCCGCCGCCCATGGCGAAGTCGGGCTTGCCGCCGCCTTTGCCTCCGAGCTTGGCGCAGAGTTCACCTACGAGCTTGCCGGCCTGCTTGCCGCTCTTGATCGCCGCTGGTGAGCAAAGGGCCACGACCGAGGCCTTGTCGCCAATGGAGGCGCCGAGCTGGACCACTCCCTCGCCGAGCTTCGCGAGCACCTGAGCGCCGAGGGCGCGAAGGGCGTCGGGAGTGTCGGCGGTGACTACGGCGGATACGAACTTGAGGCCGTCGCGTTCAACCGCCTTGGCGACGAGTTCGTCGGCGAGGCCGGCGGAGGCCTTTTGTTCGAAGGCCTTGAGCTTCTTCTCGAGCTCGGCCTTTTGGGCGAGGATCGAGTCGAGTTTCTTGGCTACATCCTGCGGGCCGGCGGAGAGCGCGCTGCTCACGGCCGCAAGGGCGGCTTCGCGGGCGGCGACGAAATCGAGGGCGGCCTGGCCGGCCACGACCTCCAGGCGGCGGGTGCCGGCGGCGATGGCCATCTCGGATACGATCTTGATGAGGCCAATCTCTCCTGTGGTGGAAACGTGGGTGCCGCCGCAGAGCTCGCGGCTGTAGCCGCCGATGTCGACTACGCGCACGACCTTGCCGTACTTCTCGCCGAAGAAGGCGAGGGTGCCTTCGGGTTTCTTGTCGAAGTCGGTCTCGTAGGTATCGACCAGGGCGTTGTCCAGGATGCGCTCGTTGACGAGTTGCTCGATCTCGCGGAGCTGCGCCGGGGCGACGGCCTCGAAGTGCGAGAAGTCGAAGCGCATGCGGTCGGGCGTCTTCGAGGTGCCGGCCTGGCGCACATGGGTGCCGAGGGTCGAGCGCAACGCCCAGTGAACGAGGTGCTCGGCGGAGTGGTGACGGGAGATCGCGCGGCGGCGCTCGCGGTCAACCGTGAGGGTGGCCACGGAATCGCGAGCAAGCTCGCTCCTACATTCGGAGGCGAGCTTGTGCAGGTAGCGGCCGGCTTTGTCCTTCACGGTGTCCGCAATCTGGAGGCTCTGGCCGGCGAGGGTCACAATGCCGGTGTCGCCGGTTTGTCCGCCCATCTCGGCGTAGAACGGGGACTGGTCGAAGACGAGGAAGGTGTCCTCGCCGGAACGCACGACCTCGAGGAGCTTGGCCTCGGTCTCAAGCTCGGTGTAACCGACGAACTTGGTCGGCTGGTGGTCGACGGCTTCGGAGCCTTCGGTGGCGGCGACGATGATCTCCGCTTCGGCTTGGTCGGAGACTTCCTTATGCTTCGCCATCTCGGCTTCGAAACCGGTAACGTCGACCGTCAGTCCACGTTCGGAGGCGAGGAGTTGGGTCATATCGAGCGGGAAGCCGTACGTAGCGTAGAGTTCGAAGGCGACTGGCCCCGGGATGACCGAATGGGACTTATAGGTCTCATAGGACCTATTGAAGACAGCAAGTCCCCGGTCCAGCGTGCGACCGAAGCTCTCCTCCTCGGAGCGCACGACGCGCTCGATGATGCTCTGCTGCGCCTTGAGCTCGGGGAAGACGGTGCCTAGCGAGGCCACCACGGCGGCGACGAGTTTCTCGAAGAAGCCGACCGAGAGGCCTAGGTCCTTGCGGCCGTAGAGGATGCCGCGGCGCAGGATGCGGCGGATAACGTAGTTGCGGTTCTTGTTGCCGGGCAGGATGCCGTCGGCGATCGCGCAGGACACGCAGCGGGCGTGGTCGGCGAGCACTCGGTAGGCGATGTCAGTCTTCTCCTGCTCGAGGAGGCCTTCGCGCTTGGTGGGTACGGT
>CAJCBL010000299.1 GCA_903960515.1 uncultured Verrucomicrobiota bacterium | reverse complement strand
GGCCAAACCTCCGGCATGCTTCTTGCGGGGTGCTCTGCGATGTTCATCTATCTGCCCGGTCTTTCGGCAGTATTTTCCCCTAAGTTCAACAATTAGCCGCACCCCTTTCGGCTCCACCCCTCAAGCCCATGTTCGACAACGCCACCCTCTTCGTCACCGGCGGCACCGGTTCCTTCGGCCGTCGGTTTGTGCGCCACATCCTTGAGCACCACCGCCCGCGCAAGCTCATCGTGTTCTCCCGCGACGAGATGAAGCACTATGAGATGCAGCAGGAGTTCGATCATCCCGCGATGCGCTTTTTCATCGGGGATGTCCGCGACCTGCCCCGCCTGACCCTGGCGATGCGCGACGTAGACTACGTGATCCACGCTGCGGCGATGAAGCATGTGCCGATAGCCGAATACAACCCGATGGAGTGCGTGAAGACCAACATCGACGGCGCAAACAATGTCATCGACGCCGCCTTCACCAACCAGGTGAAGCGCGTGATCGCCCTCTCCACCGACAAGGCCGCCAACCCCATCAACCTCTACGGAGCCACCAAGTTGGTATCCGACAAGCTCTTTGTCGCGGCCAACAATATCGCCGGCAATCGCCCCACGCGCTTCTCGGTGGTGCGCTATGGCAATGTCGTGGGTTCCCGTGGGTCAGTGTTGCCGCTCTTCCAGAAGTTGGTGCGCGAGAAGGCCAAGGAGATCCCCATCACCGATGCGCGCATGACGCGTTTCTGGATCACGCTGGAGCAGGGAGTGGAGTTTGTCGTGAAGAGCTTCGGTCGCATGTACGGCGGAGAGATCTTCGTGCCGAAGATCCCCTCGATGCGCATGACCGATCTGGCCTCCGCCATCGCCCCAAATATCCCGCAGAAGATCATCGGCATCCGGCCCGGCGAGAAACTTCACGAGGTGATGTGCCCGGGCGACTCCGCCCACCTCACCATCGAATTCCCCGACCATCTGGTAATCAAGCCATCGATCCTCTTCACCTCCCCGCCGGACTATTGCCACAACCTGCTCGGTGAGCGGGGGGCGCTGGTGGCCGACGGTTTCGAATATAGCTCCGATAAGAACACCGAGTGGATCGACGCCGCGCAACTGCGCGAACTGCTTAAAGCCTGAGGAACTGAGGGCTGAAGGGCCGGCATTGCGTATTCTAAGAACTCACGGCAATAGCGAGGTTCGCTGCGCAGCGCTCACTGCCTGTTTCCCTGTTTTAGCCTTCAGTCTTTCATGGTTCCGGTTTCCCCATCTGCTCTCTGCAATTCGCCTTCCGCGTTTCCGTGATGCTCCCTTACGCCCGACAGAACGTCAGCGAGGAGGATATTGCCGCCGTAGTTGCGGTGCTGAGGTCGGATTTTCTTACGCAGGGGCCGGCTATTCCCCACTTTGAGCGGAGCGTGGCCGAGCGCTGCGGCGCCCGCCACGCCGTGGCGGTGAGCAGTGCCACCGCCGGGCTGCACCTGGCCGGCATCGCGCTCGGTCTCGCGCCGGGCCGCTCGCTCTGGACCTCCCCCAACACGTTCGTCGCCTCGGCCAACTGTGCCCGCTACTGCGGGGCCGATGTCGATTTCGTGGATGTCGAGGCCGACAGCGGTAACATGGCAGTGGATGCGCTCGCTGTGAAACTGGAGCGCGCCGCCCGGGCAAATCGCATGCCCACTGTCCTCGTTCCCGTGCACTTCGCCGGTCTGCCCTGCGATATGGCTGAGATCGCCGAGTTGGCGCGCGCCCATGGCGTAGCTGTGGTGGAAGATGCCGCACACGCACTGGGCGCCACCTACAGAGGCGGCCCGGTGGGCGACGGGCGCTTCTCCGAGTGCACCGTGCTGAGTTTCCACGCCGTGAAGATCGCAACCACCGGAGAAGGCGGGGTGATCCTCACCAATCGCGACGACCTCGCCGCGCGTCTTCGGCGCCTGCGTACACATGGCATCACCCGAGAGCCCTCCGAGTTGATGGCTCCAACCGAAGGAGCGTGGGGTTATGAGCAGGTGGAGCTCGGATACCACTACCGCCTCACCGATATCCAAGCCGCCTTGGGCACCTCTCAACTGGAGCGGCTGCCCGAGTTCCTCCGCCGCCGCCGCGAACTGGCCGCCCGCTACGACCGATTGCTCGGCGGGCTGCCGGTGCGGGTACCCGCCCGCCGCCCCGACCGGGAGTCGAGCTGGCATCTTTATCCGATCCTGCTTGAGCGCGCCCAAGGTCCGCGCGGGCGGGCTGAGGTGTTCGCCGCGCTGCGCGCCGCCGGCATTGGGGTGAACGTCCACTACATCCCTGTCTATCTCCAGCCCTACTATCGTCAGCTCGGCTTCAAGACCGGCGATTTTCCCGGGGCGGAGGCCCGTTATGCCGCCACGCTGACATTGCCGCTCTACTACGGTCTCACCGATTCGCAGCAGGACGAGGTGGTGGCGGCGCTTGGCCGCGCCTTGTGTCGAGAGGAGAGGGTGCTATGAAAATCGGGACCGGCGGCATGCGGATTTCGCAATGCGGATTGCGCAGCGGGTCGAGTGCGAGCCGCGGCCCTTCATCTGCAGGAGCGTGCATTCACGCGAATCAGGGCGAGTATCGCGTGCAAGCACGCTCCTACAGGGGATATCTGCCCGCGCTTGGCCGGCGTCCTGTATTCGCCAAGCGTACGGCGGACAAGAATGCCCAGTTGATCACGGGCGGAACGCCCGGCCCATCGCCGGTTGGCCATGGTGTCGCTGAGTTTCCGGCTTCCGATATCCTGTCTCCGGTTTTCGCATTCGGACTTCCGGTGCCTGGTCTCCGGTTTCAGCATTCAGCCTTCGGTCTTCAACTTTCGGCCTTCAGCCTCCTACCATCCTTCGATCGGCCCCTGGGCCTCGCGGTAGACGCTGAGCAGGTCCTCGATGGTGTGGACGTCGGTGGTTCCGGCGCGGAGATCGTCGAAGAGAAACGCCTTTTTTTCCGGGGCCCAAGGATCTCCGTAGTTGAGGAGCCGGTCGCTGGTCTGCGCCCAGGCGGCGTAGGGCACGGAGAGCGCCTCGCCCTTCTCGGCGGCCAGCTCCACGGCGCGGTCGATCACCTCGGGTGCGCAGCGGGGGAGGTTGATGTTGAAGTTCACATGCACGTCGCAGGGGAAGTGTGTAACGATGTGCTGGAACACGGGCACCGAGGGGATGTTGTCGGCGGCCAACGCCTCGGGGCGCCGGATCACGGTGGCTCCGTAGTCGCGGGCTACGCGGGCGATCAGTTCGCTCTCGGTGGAGACGACGATCTGGTTGACGAGCCTGCTGCGCCTCAGAATCTCGATACCGAGACCGACCAGCGGTTTGCCGGCGAAGGGGAGCAGGTTTTTATAGGGCAGCCGCTTGCTGCCCAAGCGCGCGATGATGGAGCCGACGACGTGCATGAGTGGAGGTTTGGCGACCGGCTCACCGACGGCAAGCCGCGTAGCGCAACGGCTTCCGTTGCGCGTGGAAGCGTAGCGCTTCCGCTACGGGGAGGGAGGGGCACATGACCCCGCTGCTTCTTCGTTGCGAAGCTACTCCGGCGCTCGGCACCGGGCACGCGATGCGCTGCCTCGCGTTGGCCCAGGAGTGGGTGCGGCGCGGCGGGCGTGCGATCTTCGCCATGGGGGGAAGCGATGCTGCGCTCTCGGCCCGGTTGGAGTCTTCGGGCATGAGCGTGAGCGTTTCGCACTCGGTTCCTGGTTCGGCCGAGGATGCTGCGGAAACAGCCGCGTTGGCGCGGGCGCTCGGAGCGTGCTGGGTGGTCGTCGATGGCCCGATGTTTGGCGCCGCTTGGGGTTCCGCTTGGCCTGTCGAGCTTCGGCTACTGCGTATCGACGACAACGGCCTGGGCCGGCCGTTTCGTGCGGACATCCTGCTGAATCAAAATCTTGGAGCCTCGGCGGGCGAATACCCGGCGAAGCCCGGTTGGTGCCGGCAGCTTCTCGGGCCGGAGTATGCGCTGCTGCGGCCGGAGTTTTTGCGCATGGGGGTGATGGGAAATGGCCCGGCGCGCACGGGGCGGATTGTTGTCACGCTCGGCGGTTCGGATCCGGCCTGCGCCACGGAGCGCGTGCTGGCGGCGCTGCTGCAGCCCAGCGCACAGGGGGTGGAGGCGGAATTCATCATAGGGGCGGCCAACCCGAGGCGGGCCACGCTGGCGGCCGCGATTGCCGTGCTGGAGCCCCGGTTGCAGGTGGTGGTGGCCCCGGCGGATTTGGCCGAACGCTTCGCGCGTGCCGCTTTTGCGGTGACGGCCGGAGGCACGACGCTCTATGAGTTGGCGCTGTTGCGCACCCCGATGTTGGTTCTGTGCACGGCGGAAAACCAGCGGCGCACCTGCGAGCGGTTCGCGGCGGCCGGGGCGGTGCTATTCGCCGGGTGGCACGCCGACGCCGGACCGGAGGCGCTGGCGGGGATGATCGTAGTGTTGGCTGGCGACGCGGCCGGCCGGGCGGAGCTTGCCGAACGGGCCGCCGGGGTGGTCGATGGACGTGGCGCGGCGCGAGTGGTTGATGCGATGACGGGGGACCCCTTATGAACGTGGCGATTCTCAGCGCATCCAAAAAGGTTTGGCTGGTGCAGGCGTTCCAACGCGGCTTGGCGGCTGTGGGGGGCGGGCGAGTATGGGCGCTTGATTGCGACCCGCACGCTGCTGCGTTGCAGGCGGCCGATGCTGCCGAGCTCTCGCCTCGCGGCGATGGGCCGGAGTTTCTCGACTGGCTGGAGCTGTGGTGCCGGCGCGAGCGTATCGCGCTGGTGGTGCCTACTCGCGATGGCGAGCTCGCGCTGTTGGCCGGCGCTGCGGAGCGATTTTTGCGAGCTGGGGTTCGCCTGGTGGTGAGCCCGGCCGAGGCGCTGGCACTTTGCAGGGACAAGCGGCGGTTCGCTGAGTTTTGCCGCGAGCGGGGTTTCGCCACGCCCGCCAAGTTCGATGTGAAGGCGGTGCCGGCGTTTCCTGTGTTCGTTAAACCGCGCACTGGGCAAGCCGGGCAGGGGGCGCAGCGTATCGGATCGGCGGAGGAGCTGGCAGCCCACGGTTTTGATGCAGAGCGCGAGATATTGCAGGAGTTCGTGGACTCCCCCGAGTACACCATCGACGTATTCGTCGACTGGGAGGGGCGGCTGATTTCCTCCGTGCCGCGCGAGCGGGTGCGGGTTGTCGACGGGGAGTCGGTTGTGGGCCGCACGGTGCGCGACGATGAACTGGCCGAGTCGGCCGGCCGGCTGGCGCTGGCGCTCGGGCTGCGGGCGCATGTCACCGTGCAGGCCTTCCGAGGGCCGGGGCCGATCCGTTTCATCGAGGTGAATCCGCGCTTTGGTGGCGGGGCGGCGCTTGGGTTCGCCGCCGGTTGCCCGACCCCGGAGTGGCTGCTGCGGCTGGCGAGCGGCGAAATCGTTGCGGCACAGCCCGGTCGATACGAAGAGGGACTCTGGATGTTTCGCCATACGGCCGACCAGTTCCTGCGGAGCGCGGAGGTGAAACCATGCGCGCGGTGATCTTCGATCTCGACCAGACGCTCTACCCCGAGTCCGACTTTGTGCGGAGCGGGTTCCGGGCGGTGGCCGCGCATCTGGCCGAGCGCTGTGGCGGCTCGGCGGCTGCGCTGGCCGAGGAGATGGAGTCTATCCTCTGGCAGCAGGGGCGCGGACGGGTTTTCGATTTGCTGCGCGAGCGGCACGGTTGGGGTGCACGGGTGGCCCCGGATACGCTGCTGCACATCTACCGCACCCACGTGCCGGTCCTGCGGATGCACGTCGACGCCACCGAACTGCTTGGGCAGCTGCGCGTGCCGCTGGGATTGGTGACCGACGGCCATCCCACCGCCCAGCATGGCAAGATCGCGGCGCTGGGACTGGCGGACCGGTTTTCCGCCATCGTTTGTACCGGAGACCTGGGGGCGCATGCGGCCAAACCGGCTGCCACCGGGTTTCGCGTTTGTTTGGAGCGCTTGGGCGTGGCCCCCGCTGATGCGGCCTATGTGGGCGACGATGCCGCGAAGGATTTCGCGGCGCCGCGGGGGTTGGGAATGCGTTCTGTGCGGGTTGTGCGGGCGATTGAGACGGGCTTCGGCTGGTTCACCGCCGGCGAAGGGACGGAAGCGGACCTGGTGGTCGAAGATCTGCGCGAGGCGAGGGAGTTTCTGCTCGGAAGAGATGTCGCGAAATGATCGGCCACCTACAGCCTAGTCCTCAACTCGCTCGATGCGTACGACACGTACTTCGCGAACTGCATGATCGGACCAAAAGGTCAGGAGGATTTCGTCGATCAGCAGGACTTGGTTCAGGCGGCCAGTTGTATCCGGTTCCTCACAATCGCCGAGACGAAACGGATCGGCCTTCAGTAACTCCAGTTCCGATAGGATTTGCCGTTGGGCGCGGACCGGAGCGGCCCAATAGGCCAGAAAGGCGGAATCGTGTCGGGCAAGAGCGTACGGCTCCACGAGAGGAGAATACTCAGGCTTCGCCGACATGCCCTCACATGGCGGCAAGTGGCACACCGTGGCCTTGCTCAAGATCGCGGTGGAGTCGGGCGAGTTCCTGCTGGTTGGCCGGGTCGCCGAGGCGGAGGCGGTGTTTGAGAAACGCGAGCGCCTTCATCACTTCGTCGCGCGGCAATTGTTCCAGCTGCGATTCGAGTTCGAAGAACCCAATACGCCGAACCTACGATTCACCCGGTTGGCGGCAATCATCCGTTCTCCACGTTCCGGCGTTTGGTTAACCAGTCC
>CAJCBL010000298.1 GCA_903960515.1 uncultured Verrucomicrobiota bacterium | reverse complement strand
GCTATCGTTCGCGGCCGCGAACGATAGCATCCGGAGCGGGTCGGTGGTTGCGGTGTGAGTGGAAAGCGGCTTGGGGGAGCGGAAGGTAGGGCCGGGCTATTTGTGGCGTCCGTATCGGAAGATGTCCCAGACGATCCACAGCCCGATCACCATCGAGAGAAGGTATCCGAAGATTCCAAGCGCCGACACCCCCAGAATCCTGGGCGTCACCCCGGCATGGATGATCAAGGACGAACCTACAATCAGCGCCCCAACTATGATCGCCAGCGTGAGGCGGCTGCTGGCCTTGTTGATCGCATCGTCGAGCTCGTTGAGCCCCCTGTGCTGGAAGTTGATCGTGAGGTCGTCCTGGCTGATGCGTTGCGCGAGGCGGTGCAGGTCCACCGGCAGATCTCCCAGCCGGGAGATCGCACTGGCCAGCCCGTGGCGGAGTTGCCCGGCGAGCACCCGTGGGCTGTAGCGCTCGCGGTGCAGATCGCGCAGAATAGGCTCGGCGGCCAGGCGCAGGTCGAACTGCGGATCAAGCGCGCGGGCGGCCTCCTCGATCGAGAGTACGGCCTTGGCCATCAGGCAGTAGTCCTGCGTGATGTTGATTCCATTGCGGCCGAAAATATTGAGCAGCGAAAGAATCACCCGGCCGATCTCCTGGTGGCCGATCGCGTAGTTGAGATTTTCGCGCAGCGCAAAGGTGACCTCCTTCTCCATGGCGCGGAAATCGGGGCGGCGGTGAGGGGAGGCGAGTACCGAGGCGGCCGCTACGATGCGCTCGGCGTCGAGCGCGGCGGCGGCCTCGAAGAGCTCGGCGAGGAAATGGCGCATGCGGCGGGTGAGCTGGCCTACCTGGCCCCAGTCGAGGGCGCACAGGCGCCCGTCGGGCGTCACCAGAAGGTTGCCACCGTGGGGATCGGCGTGGAAGAAGCCCCCGACCAGAATCTGATGGAAGAGCGAGCGGGCGCCGTCGAGCGCGAGGCGGCGGGCCTGCTCGGGGGGCAAGGCGGCCCCCCCCAGCCGGACGCCCTCGATGAAGTCCATCACCAGGACGCGTTCGCGGGTGTATTCCTCGTGTGCGGCGGGAGCGAAGACGGTTTCGGCAAACGGGTTGGTGGCGTTGAAGTAACGGAGATTCTTGGACTCGTTGCGGAAATCGAGCTCCATGCCGAAGGCCACCCGCATCTCGGCGACGACCGCTGGCAGGTTGTAGGGGGCAAAGGCGGCCACCCGGTGGTGGAGTTGGGTGACGAAGAAGGAGATGAGGTCCAGGTCCGAATCGACCATCTTGCGCAGGCCGGGACGCTGCAGCTTCACCGCAACCAGGTGGCCGTTGCTGCGCAGCCGGGCGCGGTAGACCTGTGCGAGGGAGGCGGATGCGACCGGAGTCTCGTCGAACTCGGAGAAGACAGCGTCGAGATCCTCGCCGAGCTCCTCAACCAGCACCGGGCGCATCTCGGCGAAGGGGAGGGGCTTTACCGAGTCCTGCAGTTTCCGCAATTCGGAGACGAGGGGCTCGGGTATCACGTCGGGCCTCATGCTCAGCAACTGGCCGGACTTGATGAACGTGGGCCCAAGCTCCTCGGCGGCGAGGCGGAAGCGTTCCCACACGCTGCGGCGGTGCTTGCCCTGGGGCAGGAACCGGTGGAGGAAGCCCGGCGGAGGGTTGAGCTGGTGGATGACCTCGGCAAAGCCGTGCTTGGCGAAGACCGTGGCGATCTCCTTGGCGCGGACGGCGTTGGTGACGAAGTCGAAAGGGTTCATTCCGGTGGGCGGGGGAGGCTAAAGGCGAAATTCTGAAAGCCGAGGGCGGAAGCGCGCGACCGGTATCGGTTGATCGAGCACTGTGGGCGCTTGCTGAAGCTGGAGGGGGCGGCCGGAGCCGCTCCCTAAGCGGTTCGCGGCGGAAGCGGCAAGCGGGAGCGCGAGGAGCGAAGGCGCGAGCCTCTTTCCCCGCGCACGACGGAACCCGGGCGCCCGCTGGCCGGGTGGAGCCAAGCGTCACCGTAGAGTGGAGGCGGAAGTGGCGCCGCTTCGCCGCAGGCGGGAACGCACAAACCGCCGGCGTTTGAGCCGGCGGGCGGGAGGAGGCCGAAGCGCTCAGGGGTTGGCAACCCTGGTGAGGGCGTCGATCTTGTCCTCCAGCGACTGGATGCGCTGGGCGAGGGCGGCGACCTCGGACTTGCGAGCGTAGTCGGCCTTGGCGAGGAGATCGCGGATGCGTTCGCCCAGGTCCTGGCTGGTGGTCTCCCACTCCTTGCGGCCGTCTTCTGCGAGTTTCGAGGCGAGGACCTTGGCCTCGTCGGTCGAGACCTTGCCTTGTTTCACGAGGTCCTGCAGCGCAGCCTCGATCTTCTCCTTGGTGACGACGGTGGCACCGATGCCGGCGAGAACGGTTTTCTTGATGAGGTCGATCATAGCGGCGCCACCGTATTGCCGGAGTCGGGGAGCGGCAAACGCAATCCTTCCGGCGGCCCTACGGCTGCCCATCGGGATCAGCTCAGTGTATGGGCAAATGGTTGCCGGTTGCCCGTGGCAGGATACGCCGAACGTGCACCGCCCTGGCGGCGCATGTTATCCACTACACCGAGGCCGTCGCCACCGGCCTGGCATACGCGCAACGGCGGCGGGGCGGTGAACCTCAGGCCCGCTCAACTGCGGCGCGCTCAAGGCCCGCTCCCTCCAGGCAGCGCACCACATAGGGATGCAGCCCGCGGGGGATGGTGCGGACCCATTTCGAGCCGCCGTGATGGCCCTCGAGTTTCGCGCGTATCGTGGCCGCGGCCGGATAGAGGAAGAAACAGGTGTTGATGGAATGCACGGCAACCCCTCCCGGTCCGTCGGGGAAGATGGTCTCGGCCGTGTGGATGATCGGCCCTACATGGCAGGCCAGCCCGACCTCCTCGAGTGCCTTCCGGGCGGCGGTCTCCCTCATGGTCTCGCCCTTGTGCACGCGTCCGCCGGGCACCCACCATTGCCCCTTGGCCGGCGCGTCCTCACGTTGCACCAACAGCACCGCACCCCGGTGCACGATGGCGATGTCGACACAAGCGATGGGCATGTGCTCGAGGAACTCGTGGTAGGTGGCGGCGGGGATCCAGTGTTTCATGGCAGAGCGTGTGCGAAGGCGGGGGCCTCCTTGGGCTTTTGCGACGTTGGCCGAGAACGTTGATATAGCGGGGCAGACGCCAGATAGCTACCCGGCGCTGCTCATTGGTACGCTCGCCCCTCACTCCTTCTTCTCGGGATAGAGCGACTGAAGATGTTCGCGGCGAATCCAGCCGGTCTGTCCGTTGGGAAAAGTGAGCTGCTCCCACCCAAGGTAGGATTTCGTGGAGAGGGCGATGCTCCCGGCAGCCAGAGGTTCGGTCTTCTGTTCGCCGGCTTCGGTGGGGATGCTGCGTAGCTCCGTGGCCTGCCAGACCAGTACCGCCTTGGGGTTCGCGAGCGGGCCGTATGTGTGCAGTGCCACAAATCCGGTGACGAGAACGGCTCCCCCGCTTAGGGCCAGCGTGGCGATCGCCACGTGCGCGTGGCGGCGGCCCGGATAATGCCGGTCCAGGAGCACTCCTGCGAAGCCGAGTGCGAGAAGGATGCTGCCAGCGACGACGATGCTCTGCCATTGCGCGGGCGAGGCGAGGCGGGCGAGCCCGGCCAGTCCGGTGCCGGCGGAGAGTTCGGCGAATTCCGGCTGGGTGAACTCGGCATTGTTGAGGCCGAGCGCGAGGTGCCAGCGCACAGACGGATCGCGGGGCGCGGCGAGGAAGGCGGTGCTCCAGTGGGCGGTGGCTTCCGACCAGCGGCTTTGCTGAGCGAGTGCGAGCCCCAGGTTGTGGCGGAGTATCCAGTCGTCAGGGCTCACGGCCAGGCCGGCGCGCCAGGCCTGTTCGGCCAAGGCGAATTCGCCGCGCTGGTACGAATCTTGGGCGGCTCCTACGGCTTCGGCGCGGGGCGCGCTCAGGAGCAGCAGCGAGGCCAGCAGCAACGGCCAGAGATTCGAGGGGCGGAGCAGCGCCAGCACTGGTTGGGGACGCAGGCGCGCTTTGCGCTGGGCAGCGAGGGCTCGCAGGGCCCAGTCGGCGGGCAGTTGCACTTTGCGGCCGTAGATCTCGGCGTCGGCCTCGCTCCAGAGTAGGGTCCACGCGGTGACGTCGGCCGGCGTTGCACCCACCAGCTCGGCTTGCACGGCGGCGGCGAAGGCTTCGGGCGCGGGGGCGGCGTGGCCGGTTCCCCAGGCCAGGGCTGCGGTGCGTTGCCACTCGCGCAGGGTGGTGGTGCGTGCTGCCGGCGACTGGGCGTGCTGTACTGCGGTGAGGGCGGCGGGCAGGGCGGCGAGGGCTTCGCGTTGCTCGAGGCGGGGATCGGTGAGGCGAGCGCGGCGTAGACCGAGAGCGAGCCAGAGCAGCAGCAGTGCAGGCAGCGGTGCGAGGAGGGCGGCGGGGGCGATGTGCGACCATGGGCGGCGGCCGTTAGCGGAGCCGGCGAGGGGTTCCATGGGCAGATGGCCGGGGAGGGTGGGTGCCGGAGATTTGACGACAGGGGTAGCGGCAGCAGTGGTGCCCGATTCCGGCGTGAACTGGAAGACGGGGGCGATGCCACCGGGCGTGGTGATCGAGGCGGCGGGGGCGGCGGCCGGGGTGACGGTCACCTTCACGGCTTCGGAGCGCACTGTCTTGTAGGTGCCGGCCTTGGGGTCGAAGTAGGAGTAGCTCACCGGGCCCAGGGTGTAGGTGCCGGGCTTGGTCGGGATGAGCACGATGTCCTCGGTGAGCGTGCCCTCAAAGAGGGTACCGTCCTTGATCTTGCGCTGGATGTTGGGCTGGAAGGCGCGGAAATCGCGCGACACTTCGCGCGGCGGCAGCGTGAGCCCCTCGGGCCAGTTGCCCGTGCCCTCAAGTACGAGTGTCCAGGTGATGGGGTCACCGACGGCGACCGTGGCTGGCACGATCTTGGAGGTGAATGTGAACTGGCCCACGGCTAGGAGGAAGTCGGCGGGCGCCGGTGCGGGCAGGGGTTTCACCTGGACGGTGGGGGCGGTGCTGGTGATGAGGAACTGCTCGCTGTTGGGCCGGCCGCCGAAGAAATCAAAGGCGGAGCCGCCGTTGGAGAGGTTGATGGGCTGGCGGGCTACAGGGATGGAATGGGAGCCGGGCTCCTTGATGAAGGCGCGTATCAGTGTGGTGAGGCCCACGCGGTTCTCCCCGCTCACGGTGGCTTCGATGTTTTCGAACTTGCCGATCGGCTCGGTGACGAGGGCGGGCGGCGGGGTCCAGTCGAGCGGGCCGACCCCGGTGGGGTTGTAGCGACGCGAGACAAGCAGTTGGTAGCGCAGGTCGAATACTTGGCCGGCCCACACGCTGGAGGGATTGGCGCTGATCTGGGCGGAGGCGACGCGCTCGATGGGCACGTTGTTGCGGCCCACGGTGGCTTCACCGATTTCATACGCGGCGGCGGCCACGCGCAGCTTGCCCTTGTCGGTTTCGATCTCGAACTCGGGGATGGTCACTCGTGTGCCTCCGGTGGGGGCCACCGGGTAGACCAGAGTGACACGCTGCGACATCTTGAAGTTGATGATGGAGGTCTGGGAGCGCTGGGAGGGGCGGCTGAACTGCAGGTCTGCGACGGCGGGCAGGGCGACCTCACCGGCGGGAGCGCAGTCCTCGAATACAAGGGCGATTTCTGAGGTCTGTCCGCGTGCGAGGCTGCCGGCGGGCGGATCCCAGGCCACGCTCTGGGCCAGCGCTCCGATGGCGGCGGCGAGCGAGGCGAAGAGCGCGGGGATGAGGCGCACGGCGAAGCTGCGGGGCGACGCTGCGGGGCGACGGTGGCAAGTGGTAGGCAAACCGGGAGCGGGCACGGAGCCGGCGGGTGCGTGCTGAAGCAGCGCGCCGCGCTCAAGCGTGGCACTGACGGCGAGGGGAAGTCGCAGGAGGCGGATCATCGGGAAAACGGTCACCAATTCTTCTTGGGTTGGCCGGCGGGCGGCGGTTCGTCGTTGTGGAGCAGTTGGAAGAGCTCGGCGGGCGAATCCTTGTCGCGCACCTGGTCGAGCTTCTGCAGCGGCACGGCGAGCTCGGGATGCTCCTTGCGCTCGTCGTCCTTGGGTTTCTCGCCGCCCACGGACTGGGTGTCCTTGGGTGGTTCGGACTTGTCGGGTTGCTGTGGTTGCGCCTGTTGCTGCTTCTTCTCCTGCTCCTGCTTTTGTTGCTCGGACTGCTGCTGTTGCTCCGGGGGCTTCTGCTCCTGGTTTTGGTCCTGGGACTTCTGCTGGTCCTGTTGCTGGTCCTTGGATTTCTGATCCTGGTCCTTCTTCTCCTCCTTCTTATCGTCCTGCTTTTTCTCGTCCTCCTTGGGCTTGTCCTGGGGCGGCGGTGGCTTGAGCAGATCTTGCAGCTTGGCGCGGAGTTGCGGCCAATCGGCGGCCTTGGCGTCGGTGGCTTCGCCCCGGTCGACGGCGGCAAGGCCGTCGTTGATGACGCCGGGTTTGGAGGGTTTGCCGGACTGGCGCTCTGCTTGCGCGTACGTGATCGTCTCTTGGGCGAGAGCGGCGCAATCGGCGGCGGAGAGGACGGGCTGGGCTGCTAGTTTGGCGACGATCTTGGGCAGCTCGCTCTGGGGCTCGGCGGGCGGGGCGGAAGGCTGGGTGCTTTGTGGAGACGCCGGGGCGGTGCGCGCCGGAACCGGAAGGGGCGGGGTGAGGGTGGCTGCGTGAAGCGGATGCCCGGCGAAGCTCCAAACTCCAAGGACCAGAATCAGGAGGGAGTGCTGCGCACCGGGCCGCATCGAGGAGCCAGGACGCACTCGCGCGTCGCACGGAAGCGAGGGCAGGCAGGCTGCGGCAACCCGCCCGGCCCGGCTGCCTTGGGGCGGTACGGCTCTGCTACGGCGGAGTTGGCGTTTGGTCATCGGAAGTTGGGGATACGTGGCCGGGGTTGCGTAGGTATTCTACGGGCATCAGGCCGCCCGTGCTCGGGCCCTGCGCAGATCGCGGGCCTTCGGGCTTACTGGAAACTCATGCCAGTAGCTCCAGAGCAGGAGCAATAGCGCCGGGGCCAGGAACCACTGGAAACGCTCGCCCAGGCGCACTGTTTTGCGCTCGGCCATCGCGCCCTGCTTGCCTCGTTCGACAGTCTGCTGGAGCAGGGCGGGCAGGTCGACCCAGCCCGAGGACTCGGCGTAGGCGCCGCCGGTGGCGGAGGCGAGTTGCTTGAGCGTGGTGGGGTTGAGCTTGGACATGACCACGGCACCGCGCTCGTCCTTTACCAGGCTTCCGTCCTTGGCGGGCACCACCGAACCGGCCTCGGTGCCCACCCCTAGCGCCACTACGCGGATACCGCGTTGCTTAAGGGTTTCAAGTTGGGTGCGCCACTCCTCGGTGAGGGCCTCGCCATCGCTGAGGATGATGAGGTAGCGGTCGGCACCGGCTTCGTTGGAGAACGCTTCGAGCGCGGCCTTGAGCAGGCGCCCGTAGTCGGTGCCGCCTTCGGGGAGGTAGTCGGGGTCGAGGGCGGGCAGGAACTCGCGCAGCACCTCGTAGTCGGGGCTGAGCGGACACTGGAGAAAGGCGGTGCCGGAAAACACGAGCAGGCCCACGCGCTCGCCCTTGAGCTTGTCGAGCAGGCTTTCGAGCAGCAGGCGGGCGCGGGCCAGGCGCGTGGGCTTCACGTCGGTGGCGAGCATGCTGCGCGAGAGGTCGAGGGCCAGGAGCACCTCGCGCGACTGGTCGAATACGCGTTCCTCGATCTTGCCCCACTGAGGGCGGGCGAGGGCGAATACGATGACGGCGAGGCCCAGCCAGAGGCGCCAGCGCACGGGCAAGCGAGCGCCGTTGTGGCTGGGGGCGAGTCCTCGCGGGCCGGCCCACAGGCGGCGGATACCCGGCCAGGCCGCTGACTCGGCGGCGGCGCGGCGCAAGTGGTCTGAGGCGGCCAGCAGCACCGGGACCAGGAGCAACCAGAGGAAATGAGGGTGGGCGAGGTTCATCCGGAATGCTGAATGTGGAGTGCGGAATGCGGAATGACCGCGGCGCGATGCTGTGAATACCCGAATAGGGACAGGTGCGCAGACCCGGCTCGGCAGAGCGGAAAGTGGAAAGTGGAAAGCGGGAAGACTGGAGCGGAGGCCTGAATAGGGACAGGTCGATTATTGGAGGCCTGAATAGGGACAGGTCGATTATTGGGCCCCCTTCGGGAAGCCGGAGGCTGGAAAGCGGAAAAAGTGCGGCCTGTCGGTTCACCCGAGGCCCGTATAGGGACAGGTCTGTTGTTGTTACCCCAGGTCTGTTCGCCCTCGCTTGGGTCCGCCACTTGGGCGGGTTTAATGCCCGCCCCACCACGATCAACTATTTGGAGTTTGGCCATTGGCGTGTGTGCTTTGCCGCGACTAGCGGGCGCTTGATCTGGCCGCAAGCGCCGCTGCGATCAGCAGGAGCGCGGCAGGGATGGCGAACCAGGCGAAGAGCTCCTCGGTAAGCAGATACGACTTGGCCTGGAATTCGATCTTCTGAGCCCGGTCGATGGCGGCGAAGGCGTTCTCGATGGTGGATGAATCGGTGGCGCGGAAGAACTCTCCTGCGGTGTCGCGGGCGATGGTCTGCAAGGTGCGCGCGTCGATCTCGGTCCATTGGCGGTCGTAGCCGAGCTTGCGGCCGCTTTGGTCGAATACAGGGAAGGGGACCAGGCCGGTGCGGCCCGCCCCAATGGTGTAGATGGGGATACTGCGGCCCTTGGCGATGGCTGCGGACTGCTGCGGGGTGAGCGCGCCCTTGTTGTTCACCCCGTCGGTGAGCAGCACGATGAAGGCGCCCAGGCGTTTGCCGGCCTGCTCACGCTTCGCCTGTTCGAGGCGGGTGAGGGCCACGCCCAGCCCGTCGCCGATGGCGGTGCCGTCTTCGATAAGGCCGATGCGAAGCCGGTCGGTCTGGCGCCGCAGCCACTCATGGTCGAAGGTGAGAGGCGAGAGGGTGTAGGCGCGGCCGGCGAAGACCACCAGCCCGATGCGGTCGTTGGGGCGGTGCTGGATGAAGGCGTCGATGACGGGGCGCACGGCGTCCAGACGGTTAATACGAGTGCCGCCGCGTTCATAATCCTCCGACTGCATCGAGCCGGAGATGTCGATGGCGAGCACCAGGTCGTAGCCCTCCTTGCGCTCCTCCTGGCGTTGCTGGACAAACTGCGGTCGTGCCAACGCCACGACCAGAAGCACGAGGGCGGAGGAGGTCAGCGCCATGGGCCAGCGGCTGAGGACGACATGGCCGCCGTGTTGCCAGGCGCCGGCAAAGGGAACCACCAGCACGTTGCTGCCGCGATGGGCGCGCAGCCACCAGATGAACGGCAGTACGGCCAGCAGCCAGAGCCAGTGCGGAGAGTTGAGGGTGAAATCGGGCCAGCTCATCGAGGGAAATTCCAAACTCCAAACCCCAAACTCCAAGGACGGGCAGCGAAATTCCAAACGCCAGAATTCAAACCCTCGTGCGCTCCGCTGTGAAGGCCGGCGGGTGGCATGGGAAAGCGGGGATCGGTTGGTGATTTTGCCATAGGAACTTCGGGATTTTCCTCGGTTAGGAAGCCATTCTCGCCCGGAAGAAGCGCACCACGGCGTCGAGCATGTCGTCCTGGGTGCTCGAGACCAGGCGGGCGAGGGGATCGGGCTGGAGCTCGCGCAGGGCGGCGTCGCGGGAATCGCGCCACTGGGCGTGCTGGCGGCGGTCGGCGGCGCTGCGCGGGGAGAGCACGACGATGCGCCCGGCGAGCGGATCATAGGCGCCAAAGGGCGCGGAGTCGGGCAGTTCGCGGTCCCACGGATCGTCTACGCGGAAACACATCGGCTGATACCGGCGGCGGATCACGCCCCAACCTTCGGGTACGCGGCGCGGCGGGAAGTCGCCCAGCCAGAGCAGGACGCTGTGGCGCGGAGCGGCGTGGGCGATGAACTGCCAGGGGATGGGTACGGCGGCCGGGGCGTCGAGGGCCGGGGCGGGCCGGCCCAGCAGGCCGGCGGTGAGATGCATGATCGGGCTGCGGCCGCGCACCGGTGGGGCGAGGTGGTGGCCGTCGGGCGTCACATGCACGAGGCCCACTCGGTCGCGGTTTACTGCGCCCAGCAGCGCGATGAGTCCGGCGAGTTCGAGCAGGGCGTCGCGCTTCGTGCGCCCGCCGGAGCCGAACTGCAGCGAGGGTGAATCCTCAAAGAGGATAAGCACGGATACCTCGCGCTCCTCCACGAACTTCTTGCGGTAGGGCTCGCCCAGGCGCGCGGTTACGTTCCAGTCGATGTCGCGCACATCGTCGCCGAATTCATACTTCACCACCTGGTCGAACTCCATGCCGCGTCCCCGGAAGGTGGACCGGTACTCTCCGCTCAACGCCGTCTCTACGGCATGTTTCACCCGCCACTCCAGGCGGCGAAGGGCGGCGAAGTTGGGCGCCGGCGAGGAGGCCCCGGATTGCGGATTGCTGATCGCGGAGTGCGGAGTGGGGAAGGATGGAGGGGGGGGAGGCATCAATCGGCAAGAAAAGTTCGGAGCATTACGCGAGCAGTATTCGAGGAGTATGGATGTGTACGCCTACTTCGGAACGTTCGTTCTCTTAGTAATCGAAAATGCGAGTGACGGGTTTGAACAGGAGACCCCATCTTGCTGGAACGTAACTTTCCACGAATCCTCAATCTTCGAATCCAATAGGGAGATTCCCGACATCTGATCGGCGTGAACATAGTACAGCCCGAACCAGCCGGCGCGCAGTCCTATTGGCATTAGCGCAGACCGCTCGGAGAATGAGACGCTGATGAATTTGTACCGGGCAATAGGATTCTCTGGGGTGTGAATGTAGTACGTGTCGCTGAATATCAGGCGTAGTAGCTGCCCTTTGATGGGGCGCCCCTCGTGCGAAGTGAGGACGAGGTAATCATCCGATACGAGGAGCGGACGCAAAAAGGACAGACACGCGCCTACTGCACCTAAGATGGCAATGAGTAACCCAATGAGAATCTTCTTCATCGTGGTCGCTGAATAGCTGAGTCTGTGGTCTCTTCGCCCCTCAAGACTCACATCTCACGCCGCCGGCACCGGCACGGACTTGAGCAGATCGCGGATGATCGCGTCGGTGGTGAGCTCGGCGGCTTCGGCCTCATAGGTGAGGCCTATGCGGTGACGCAGAATGTCGGGCGCGAGCTCCTGCACCAGGGCCGGAGTCACGAAATCCTGGCCACGCATCCAGGCCAGCGCTCGGGCCCCTTGCAGCAGCGCGAGCGAGGCGCGGGGCGAGGCCCCGTAGGTGAGCTGGCGCTGGCGGCTTGATGTCCCAGCTTGAAGATTCGGAGACGTGGGCAGGGCGGGAGGTGTACCGACCTTTCCGGTCTCCGGTTTCCGGTTTTCGGTTTCGGGGCGCGAGCCGGCGAGCTCGCGAGTGCGCCGCACGAGGGCGAGGATGTAGCCGTGCACGGCTGGGGAGACGTGGATGGCGTCGACCTCCTTGCGCAGCGCAAGCAGTTCGGCGCCGTTGGAGACCGGATGCAGCTCGGGCTGCACCGTCACCGAGCCCCAGCGGTCGAGCATCGTGCGCTCATCCTCGGCGGTGGGATAGTCGACGATGAGCTTGAAGAGGAAGCGGTCGGTCTGGGCCTCGGGCAGGGGATACGTGCCCTCCTGCTCGATCGGATTCTGGGTGGCCATCACGAAGAAGGGCGCGGGCAACTGATGGGAGGTGCCTCCGATCGTGACCTGGCGCTCCTGCATCGCTTCGAGCAGGGCGCTTTGTACCTTGGCGGGCGCGCGGTTGATCTCGTCGGCGAGTACCAGGTTGGCGAAGACCGGGCCCTTGTGGACGGTGAACTGGCCGTCGCGCGGCTGGAAGACCATGGTGCCCACTACATCGCTGGGCAGCAGATCGGGGGTGAACTGGATGCGCTCGAACTGCACCCCCAGCGCGCGGCCAAGGCTGCGCACGAGCAGGGTTTTGGCGAGACCGGGCATCCCCTCGAGGAGCACATGGCCGTTGGCCAGCAGGGCGACGAGCAGTCGCTCGACGACTGCATCCTGGCCGATTACGGCCTTGCCGATTTCAGTGCGCAGTTTTTGGGTCCAAGCTTGTCCTGAATTCATGCGTCTAGTGTTCGAAAGAGTGAGGCAGAATTGACCGCGAAGGGAATCTTTAGTTTCATGATAGGTTCGTGAACACGATCACTGAGTTCGCTTTCCTGCGCGACGACGCCCTGGCCACCCGGCTGGTGGCGCTTGGCGTGCGCGTGGCCGACTGCGAGGAGCGTTTCGTGCTGGGCAGCGGGCCGGGAGGGCAGAAGGTGAACAAGACCTCGTCGACGGTTCATCTGTCGCACCGGCCCAGCGGACTGAAGATTCGGATGCAGCGTGAGCGCTCCCAGACGCGCAACCGCGAGCTGGCCTGGGCCGAGCTCGCTACGCGACTGGAGGAGCAGCGTAGGGTGGAGCAGGCGACGGTGCGCGATGCTCGTGAATTGCAACGCCGGCAAACCCGGCAACGTTCGCGTCGCCAGAAGGCACGAGTTTTAGAGGGCAAGAAGCATCGGGCGAAGCGCAAGTCTGCGCGACGCGGAGCGGGGGAGGAATGAAAATGAAAATACCAAGTATCATCGGGTTGGGAATGGTGGCGCTGCTGCTGGGCGGCTGCGTAATCGGAAACCAGGCGTTGCCGCAGGGCACGCTGTCGCCCACAGAGGACCAGGTGGGCGAGGTGCGAGTGCGCATCGAGTCGCGCCCCAGCGGGGCGTTGATCGTGTGGGACGGCCAAGTGCTGGGCCACGCCCCGCTCTTCGTATCGATGCCGGTCACTCGGCGCGGGTTTTTCCCGGCGGCGACGACGGTGCGCGCGCGTTTCTTTGCCGAGGACCAGAGCTATGGGGCGATGAGCGTGAGCGCGAGGTTCACGGTGCTGGTGAAGGTGCCGGCGGTGGTTGTGTTTTCCAAGGACGGGTACACCTGGGTTGCGCGGTGACGGGGGGGCGGGCGTGAGTGCCCGCCTGGAGGAGGGGGAAGTGGCGGCGTGGATGCCGCCACGCTTGGGGCATCCGTGGTAGCTGGACGACGCAGTCGTTCAGCCGGTTTGTCGTGGAACTGTGGGCTGCGTGCCTCGCGGTATGGAGGAGGGAACTATTTGTGGGCGGGGTTGCCGCGGCGGGCAGCGGCGGCCTCCTGCGCCTCTTGTGCAGCGCGGGCGGCGAACTGTTTGATAGCGTCCACAGAGAGCTCCGCGAGGGGGATGGAGGCGTCGCGCTCGCCCCGGGAGAGCTCCACCAGCGTTTCACGGGAGGAGCCCGGGGCCTGCACCACCGTGGTCGCCGGCGCCCAGATACCGTCGCGCTGGACCAGTTTGCGGAAGGTGAAGCGTTTCACCAGGCGCTCCGAGGCATCGAACTTTTCCAGACGCAGGGGCAGTGTTTTGGCGGTGGAGATCCACGCACGGACGCGGCCGTAGCTGTACGGCCGACCGGCCGGCGGCCGCAGGTCGATGATCGCACACGGCTCGCCGTTGACCGTCTCGGTGCCGGCGAGCGTAGGGGCCGGCCACTGCCAGAAATCATCTGAAAGGTCCTCGATGCTGAGATCCGAATCGAGGAACGGGCTGCGGAGCAGCTCGGGAGAGAGCGGCGTGATCTTGTCGGGCGGCTCGAAGAGGAACCCGCCAAGGGGGCCGTCGCCGTCCCGTTCCAGGTAGAGCGCCTGGCCCAGCCGAGGGGTGGGCCAGAGTACCTGGTAGAGCCGCCGGGTAACTTCGCCGTCGGTACGCCCACGCAGGAGGAACTGGATGGCGCAGCGCCCCTCGGTGGCGGAGTCGGTAACCAGCAACCGGGCGCGGATCAGGATGCTCTCAGCGCGCCGGTTCGCCGCCACCTGGAGGACCAGTTCCGCCGCGCCCGGCATCGCGCTGGGCGCCGCGGCCGGTGGCGCCGCCGCCGCCGGCTCCGCGCCGAGCAGGGGTGATAGCGGGAGCACTACCGAGGCCAGCAGGAAGGAGAGGGTGTGCGGTTTCATTCGTGCCGCAGCGCGGTGACAGGCGACATGCGGGAGCCGAGCCACGCCGGGTACAGGCCGCCCAAGGCACCCAGGGCCAGCGCGATCAGCAGCGCCACGCCGAGCAGGGGAAGATCGACCTGGCCCTCGAGCTTGCCGCGGATCCACGGGCTGATCTGCAGCAACCTCACCGCCGCCACGCCGAGCGCACAGCCCACCAGGCCCCCGACCAGGCTGAGCACGAGCGACTCGCACAGGATCATCCAGCGGATACGCGAACGCCGCCAGCCCAGGGCCAGCAGCACACCGATCTCGTGCAGCCGCTCGAAGACGCTCATGAGGATGGTGTTCATGATGCCGACTGCGCCCACCACGAGGGCGATCAGCGAGGTGGCCAGGCTCATGGCTTTGGCGATCTGGATACCGGCGTTGGTGCGCCCGATCTCGCCTGCGGCGAAGGCGTTCAAGCCTTTGCCCTGCGCCTTGATTGTGCGGCGCAGTTCTTCCACCTGCTCCGGGGTAGTGCCGGGGGTAAGCCGGACGTTGAAGAAGTTCACCATGCCTTGGCGGTCGGTGACCTCCTGCAACTCGGCGAGCGGCACGACGATGGAGCCGTTCTCCGCCAGTGCGGCGCTGGTGAAGATGGCCCCCACGGTGAACGTTGCCGCCTCGATCTGGAGCGGGTCGCCCACCGACTTGCCCAGCATCTCGGCAGCCACCGAGCCTAGGGCGACTACGCGCCGGGTGTCGGCCGAGGGCCATTGCCCGTGTTCAAGCTTGAGGTGTTCCCAGAGGAAATTGCCCGGCTCCCAGCCGAGCACCACCATCGTGGGCGAGTCCTCGATACCGAGGATGTCCACCAGTGCGCCCGGGGCCTCCTTTACGTGCGGCATCTTCTCCAGTTCGGTGCGGAACTGCACCGGGAAGGGCGCCGGCATGGCGCTCCGGGTGGAGGTCTTGGTGACGATCAGGTCGGTGCCGCGGGCCTTGTAGGCGGCCGACCAACTGCGTTCGAAGCCCCAGGCGAGGCTCGTCAATGCCACCACCGCCCCGATACCGACGGCGATGCCCACGATGGTGAGCACGCTGCGCAGCGGGCGGCGCAGGAGGTTTTTGAGGATGAGGGTGAGGAAGGTCATGGCGTGCCCGTGGGCGGTTCCGGCGGCGGTGAGTCGAAGAGACGGCCGTCGAGCATGTGAAGGGTGCGTCCGGCGTGGGCGGCGACGTGCGGATCGTGGGTGACTACGACGATGGTCATGTCGCCGCGGTCGTGGATGGAGTGGAGCACCTCGAGGATTTTGCGGGCGCTGGCGCTGTCGAGGTTACCGGTGGGTTCGTCGGCGAGGAGCAGCTTGGGCTCGTTGGCTAGGCTGCGAGCGATGGCCACGCGTTGGCGTTCGCCTCCGGAGAGTTTCGACGGGAGGTGGTCAAGGCGCGCTCCGAGGCCGAGCATCTCGAGGAGCTCGGTGGCGCGCCGGCGCCGTTGCGCGGGTGTCCACGGTTTTTCGAACATCGGGATCTGGACGTTCTCCCGGGCGGTGAGGGAGGGCAGCAGGTGGAACGACTGGAAGACGAAGCCTATGGTGTGGGCGCGGAACCGCTCAGGGTCTGGAAGGTGGCGGAGGTCGGCACCGTCGATGGTGATCGTGCCCTCGATACCGTTATCGAGGGCACCCAGCACATTGAGCAGGGTGGATTTTCCGGAGCCGCTGGGCCCCATGATCGAGACGAACTCCCCGCGCCGGATCAGGAGGTCCACGCCGCGCAGCGCCTGCACCGCTCCGGCGTCGTAGGAACGGCGCAGATCGTGCGCCTCGATCAGTATCGGGTTCATGGGCGGGGGAGCTGGTCCAGCGCGGCCGAGAGCTGGCCGGCGAGCGTTTCCACAAGCGGAGGATACATCAGGTCGTAGTGCTCGCCCGCGATCATGTGCTCGGTAACCGTGGAGCGGGTGCAGCGCATCCAGGGGGCCGCGGCGCGGTCCGCCTCGCTCACATGCCAGACCGCCAGCGGCGCATCCAGCGCGGCGGGCCGGAAGCCCTGCACCAGCGTTGCGTGGGCCTGGAAAAGGGTGAGGTACTGGGTGAGCAG
>CAJCBL010000297.1 GCA_903960515.1 uncultured Verrucomicrobiota bacterium | reverse complement strand
CGCGAACGCGATCTTCGCGAGGGCCTCGAACATCGCGTGGATCGCCGTCTGGGAACTGCGGCGCAGAGGCGCGGCGGGCGCCAGCGTGTACATGCGATCCTTGATGATGTCGTGGTAGGTCGCCGACAGGGTGACCGAGCAGAACTGGTTCACCAACTGGTAGACACGGTGGAACTCGTAGGCCTCGTAGGCGGCCGTGGCGGCGGCGACCAGCTCGGAGGTCCTGTGGAGGGCCCAGTGGTCTACGCGGTCGAGTTGCTCCACGGGCACGGAGTCGAGCGCGGGGTCGAAGTCGTAGAGGCAGGAGAGCTGGTAGCGCAGGGTGTTGCGAAAAAGCCGGTACGCTTCGGAGACGACGTTGAGGATGCTGGCCGGGTTCTTGAGGTCCGGGCCCAGATCGGACACTCGGATGTCCTCGGTGAAATCTTGAGAGGCGATCCAGAGCCGGATCACATCGGCGCCGTATTGGGCGATGTAGTTGTCGGAGGTCGGGGGCTTCTCGTATTGGCCGGACTTGGAGATCTTCTTGCCGTCCTTGCCCACGATGAACCCGTGGGTGAGCACCGCCTTGTACGGGGCGCCGCCGTGGGCGATCACTCCGGTCCACAGCGAGGACTGGAACCAGCCGCGGTGCTGGTCGCTGCCCTCGAGGTAGAGGTCGGCCGGCCACTGCGTGGAGCCCTGGTGGTTTTTGAGCACGGCTGCGTGCGAGGAGCCGGAATCGATCCAGACGTCGAGGGTGTCGCGGCCGCAGGTGAGCGAGGCGGGCGCGGGCCAGCCGGCCGGCAGCTCGACTCCTTCAAGGAGCTGGGTGGCGGTCGCGTCGTACCAGAAATTGGAGCCGTGCTGGGCGATCTTGGCGGCCACGGCGCGGATCACGCCGGCGTCGAGGAAGGCGGTCTTGTTCTCGTCGTAGAAGGCGGGAATGGGCACGCCCCAGGTGCGCTGGCGGCTGATGCACCAGTCGGGCCGCGATTCCACGGCGCTGCGGATACGCTTCTCGCCGGAGTCGGGCACCCATTGCACCGGGCCGATGGCGGCCAAGGCGTTGGTGCGGGCGGAGGAGCCGGTAGCCATGGGCTTGTCGAGGGCGACGAACCACTGGTCTACGGCGCGGAAGATGATCGGAGTCTTCGAGCGCCAGCAATGCGGGTAGCTGTGATCGAGGGGCTTGGACTTCACCAGCGCACCGATGGTCTCCAGCTTCTTGAGCACGGCGAAATTGGCCGGCGAGGTGCGTTTCTTCGCCAGAAGTTCGACGGTTTCCAGGGTAGAGAGGCCCACGAGGTCGGCGGGCACGCGACCGTCGTCGCGATAGGTGCCGTCGTCGGCCACCGGGCAGTAGATCTCCAGCTTGTAGCGGAGGCCGGTAAGGTAGTCGTCCTGGCCATGGCCGGGGGCTGTGTGCACGCAGCCAGTACCGCTCTCGGTGGTCACGTAGTCGGCGAGCACCACCGGGGAGGCTCGGTCGATGAAGGGATGGCGGGGTTGGAGGTGCTCGAGATCGGCCCCGCGCACCGTGCGCAGGATAGCGACCTCGCCCTCGAGGCCGCAGTCGGCGGCAAACTTTTCCAACAGTGCCGCTGCTACGACAAAGATCTCCGCACCGTGGCGGGCGAACACGTAGTCGAGCTCAGGATGCACTGCGATGGCGAGATTGGCGGGCAGCGTCCACGGCGTGGTCGTCCAGATGACGACGCTGGCGGGCACTTCGGAGGGCAGGCCGAACCGGGCGGCCTCGGTGGCGGGCAGCGGGAAGCGCACCCAGATCGACATGCTGCGGTGGTCGCGGTATTCGATCTCGGCCTCGGCCAGAGCGGTCTCGAAGGGGATCGACCAGTACACGGGTTTCTTGCTGCGGTAGACCAAGCCCTGCTCAACGAAGCCGGCGAAGGTGCGCAGAATGTCGGCCTCGAAGGCGGGTGTCTTGGTCTTGTACTCGTGTGCCCAGTCGGCGAGCACGCCCAGGCGCTTGAACTGGGTGGTCTGGGTGGCGATCCAGGTCTCGGAGAAGTCGTCGCAGCGCTTGCGCAGTTCTGCGGTGGTGAGGGTTTCCTTCTTCGCCTGGATCTCGCGTGAGACTTTCTGTTCGATCGGCAGCCCGTGGCAGTCCCAGCCGGGTACGTAAGGGGTGCGGTGGCCGCGCATGGAGCGATAGCGCAGCACGATGTCCTTGAGAGTCTTGTTCAGCGCGGTGCCGATGTGGACGTCGCCGTTGGTAAAGGGCGGGCCGTCGTGCAGCACGAAGGCGGGGCCGGCGGCATTCTTTTGTTGGATGCGCCGGTAGAGGCCAAGTTTCTCCCAGTGCGCCACGCGTTGCGGCTCCCTTCCAACGAGGTTGGCCCTCATTGGAAAGTCGGTCTTGGGAAGATTAAGAGTGTCTTTTGGGTCCTGGGCCATGCCGAACAAAAGGCGGCGAGGGTAGGAGCCCCCCCCCTGAGTCAAGGGAAGAGCCCGTGCAAATGCGTTCAGTTGCCCAAAACGGGAGGGCGGAGCATGGGCCTGCTGCAGGAGGGCCGGGGGGCTTCGACTCCGGAAAACGGCGATCGCTCACCTCGCGGCTTGCCAGAGCCGCGCAGCTCACTGTTGATGGACGCCAGTGAAGCAAAGCATTGTCACTCTCGATATGGAGGGCGTCCTCACGCCGGAAATCTGGATCGCGGTCTCCGAAAAGACCGGGATCCCCGAACTACGGCGCACCACGCGCGATGAGCCCGACTACGACAAGTTGATGCGCTACCGCCTCGAGATCCTCGACCGGCACGGTATCACGCTCTCGCATATTCAGGAGGTGATCGGCACGCTCAGCCCGCTGCCGGGCGCGCTGGATTTCCTCAATACACTGCGCTCCGAGGTGCAGGTGCTCATCCTTTCCGACACCTTTGAGCAGTTCGCCCAGCCCCTGCTCAAGCACCTGGGCTGGCCCGCGCTGTTCTGCCACCGGCTGGTGGTGGAGAACGACAGGATTGTGGGATACAAGCTGCGCATGCCCGACCAGAAGCGCGCCTCGGTGCTCGCGCTCAAGGGGCTCAACTACCGGGTGATCGCCGGCGGGGATTCGTTCAACGACACCTCGATGCTGTGCGCGGCCGACCACGGCTTCCTCTTCCATGCCCCCGACAATGTGATCCAGCAGTTCCCGCAACTGCCTGCGGTGAACGACTACCCGAACTTCCTGCGCCTGATCCGCGAGAAGATCGTCTGAGCGGCCCTGCGGTGCGGCCGCAGGTGGCGGTGCCGGCCTTGGCGCGCATTTGGGAAGGCTGGCCTGTAGGCGCTTTGCAAGCACCAGTGAAGGGGCGCTTCCCTCGGCGCGCATGGTCTCCCCGAGTGTTCCTGAAACTCTGCGTTGCCTGCGCACTCCGCGAGCCTCAAGTTCGACCGCTTCATGGCACTATTCAGCCTTCTCGATCTCTCGCATGCGTTCGGCGGACCGCCGGTGCTCGACCACATCAACTTCCAGGTCGATGCCGGCGAGCGCGTGTGCTTGGTGGGCCGCAACGGCACCGGCAAGTCCACCCTCATGCGCATGATAGCCGGCGAGATGAAGTCCGACAGCGGCTCGATCTCGCGCCAGCCCGGCGCCCATTTCGCCCGGCTTACCCAGGATATCCCTACCGACATCGCCGGGGCGGTGCACGACATCGTAGCGGCCGGGGTGCGACCGGAGAGCTCCAGCGGCCACCATGAGGAGGACTGGCAGCGCGAGGTGCGTATCGAGAATCTCCTGGAGCGCATGAAGCTCCCCCCGCACTCGGAGTTCAACGCCCTTTCAGGGGGCATGAAACGGCGCACCCTCATCGCCCGCGCCCTCGCCGGCCAGCCCGACCTGCTGCTGCTCGACGAGCCCACCAACCACCTTGATTTGGCCAGCGTGCTCTGGCTGGAGGAGTTTCTCCTCAACGAGAAGGTGGGGCTGTTCTTTGTCACCCACGACCGGGCGTTCCTGCGCCGGCTGGCCACCCGCATTGTCGAGCTCGACCGCGGTATCATCACGAACTGGGCCTGCGACTACGCCTCGTTTCTGGTGCGCCGCGAGGAGCGCTTCGAGGCCGAGGAGCGCCAGCGCGCCGCCTTCGACAAGAAGCTCGCGCAGGAAGAGGTCTGGATACGCCAGGGCCTGCGCGCCCAGCGCAAACGCTCGGGTGCCCGCATCGAGGCCCTGCAGGCCATGCGCGCCGAGCGCCGCGCCCGCCGCGAACGCCAGGGCAATGTGAGCCTGCGCCTCTCCGAGGCCGGCCGCACCGGTGTGAAGGTCATCGAGACGGAGAACCTGGGCTTTTCCTATCCCGACGGCCGCCCGCTCGTGCGCGACTTCAGCACCACCATCATGCGCGGCGACAAGATCGGGCTCATCGGCCCCAACGGCGCAGGCAAGACCACCCTCATCAAGGTGCTTCTGGGCCAGCTCGCGCCCACCGAGGGTACGATCAAACAGGGTACCAATCTTGAGATCGTCTACTTCGACCAGCTCCGCGCGCAGATCGACGACAACCGAACCGTGGCCGACAACATCAACGACGGTAGCGAATCCGTGATGATCGATGGGCGCTCGCGTCATGTGATCACCTACCTGCAGGACTTTCTCTTCACCCCCGAGCGCGCCCGCACTCCGGCCCGCGTGCTTTCCGGCGGCGAACGCAACCGCCTGCTGCTCGCCCGTCTCTTCACTAAACCGGCCAACATGCTCGTGCTCGACGAGCCCACCAACGACCTCGACGCCGAAACCCTCGATCTCCTCGAGGATCTGCTCGTCGAGTTCCAGGGCACGATGCTGCTGGTGAGCCACGACCGTGAGTTTCTCGACAACGTGGTTACCAGCACTCTCGTCTTCGAGGGCGACGGTCGCCTCGGTGAATACATCGGAGGCTACAGCGACTGGCTCGCGCAGGGCGGCGGAGCGAAGCCCACCGCCCCCTCTTCGGCCCGCATTGCGGTGAGCGCGCCGGCCCCGAAGCCCAAGCCCACCGGCAAGCCGCGGCGGATCACGCAAAAGGAGCTGCGCGATTTGGAGGCGCTGCCCAAGCAGATTGAGGACTTGGAGACCGAGCAGGCCGAACTCACCGCCAAGATCGCCGCCCCCGGTTTCTATCAACGCGAATCGGCCGCGGTGCCGCTAGTGAAGCAACGCCTTGTCGCCATCGAGCGCGAGGTGGCCATCGCTTTCGCCCGCTGGGAGGAACTGGAAGCCCTCCGTATCGCCTCGGGCTGAGTGTGGGCCGTGCTAAACGCACCGCTTTGCGCTTGGAGCGTGCATCAACTCCGGTTGCGGCCGGAGCATGCTTGCGCGCGATCCGCGCTATGAATCGCGGGGAAGTGTGTTCCAACAATAGTTACGGCTTGGGCCGCCGCAGTGGTGGTGCCCCCGCCCAGAATCGAACTGGGATCTGACGTTTAGGAAACGCCAGCTCTATCCATTTGAGCTACGGGGACAGCGACCGGGCAGGTTCCTGTCACAGTAGCCGCCCCGCTTCAAGCCCCGAGCGCGGAACATCGCACGTATGAGTTTTCCGCTGGGTGCGGGGCGTGGCCTGACCAAAGGGCCGTAACGGGCCCCGACTTCGTGAGTCGTCGCCGATCAGGCGGTGACGTCCAGCAAGGTGCCGATCTTCTCGTTCGAGGACTGCAGTACCCGAGCGCTGGATTCCATCGTGCGCTGGCCTTCGATCAGATCGGTAGAGTTTTGGGAGTTGATCTCGCCCTTGGCGATCGATTGCGCCGCGCGCGCCACCTGGCTCAACCCTCGCTGCATTCCGTCGCGGGCAGCACCGATGGAGGTGGGGGGACTGGCGGAGATCGAGGGTGTTGTCATGGTCGGCCACTATACGCGGGGTGCAGTCAGCCGTCTAGCCGGGTAAATACCCCGGATCCTCTCCTGGGTGACCACGATTAGGGCGAGAATCCCCATCGCCGTGGTCTGGAGTTTGCCGGTCATTGGAGGCAGCGCAGGAACAGCCGAAGCGCAAGCGCGCTCGAAGGCTTGCCCGGTAGGTACAGAATGGTTTCAAATCCACGCAATTGCTATGACCGAAGAAATCGCCGCCTTCCTCACTGAACTCCGCGCCGACCGCCAAGCCACCAAGGACAAGGAGAAGCGCGAGGCGTGGACGAAGTTCACATCGCTCTCCATCGTGTTTATCGCCGTGCTCGCCGCTGTCGCCTCCCAGCGGGGCGCCAAGTATTCGTCCAGCGCCACTGGCTGTCTCAACGAGGCCACCTACAACCAGACGCTCGCATCCGACCAGTGGAGCTTCTTCCAAGCCAAGTCGATCAAGCAGACGATTGCCGAAAGCGAGCTTGAGCAGACGCAGCGCAACGACGAGACCGAGCGCGTAGCCTTCCTCAAGGCCAAGATCGCGCGCTACGACACGGAGAAGACCGAAATCGCGGCGAAAGCCCGCGACTACGAGGGCAAGCGCGACAGCCTTCGCGAGGCGGCCAAGCTTAGCAGCGAGAAAGGAGGGCAGATGGGACTGGCTGTCTCCATTTTTCAGCTCTCGATTGCCATCGCCTCCGTCTGTCTGGTGATGAAGAAGAAGCCGCTGTGGTATGTCGCCTTGGTGCTCGCCATGGGAGCGGTAGCGCAAATGTCCTACGCCCTGTACCTGCCGTGACCGGAGCGTTTGGATGTACTGCTGATGAGGGGGATGCCGGCTAGGGGTGATAATTCCTGCGGGGCTGGATGGCGGAGCCAAGCAGCCGGCACGCCCGGGCGTAGCTGAAGCGCTTCGCGTTTCAACTCCCACAGCTCAGGGCTACGAAGATCTTGCAAGCTTCGCTGCGGGCGTAGCGGGAGGCCTATGGCCCGATCCAAACCATGTCGCCGGTGCGCATCTGCTCGAAGAGTTCTACGATCTCGAGGTTGTTCATCACCACGCATCCGGCGCTCTGGGGAGTGCCGAGCCGGTCTTCCCGGTTGGTTCCGTGGATATAGATGTAGCGGCTGTGCGTGTCGACTTCGCCCCCGGCGTTCACTCCCGGCTCCAGCCCGCGTAGCCAGAGGATACGGCTGGTCACCAGGCACTCGGTGCCGTTGGGATCTACGTATTCGTTGAAATGGAAGCCCGTACTGCGCCGTCCCTTGAATACGATGCCGGGAGGCGAGCCTGCGCCGATCTTTTCGGCAATGATGTGCAGGCCGCTGGGGGTGCCCAAGGACCCCTTGATATTCGAGGGAGGGCGCTTGGAGGTGGATACCACGTAGGCCTTTTTCAGAAGGCCGCCCTCGAAAAAGCGCAGGGTTTGTCCGTTGATGGAAACGAGCAGCAGCCGGACTGCGGGCTTGATCCCCAGCGCGGCGCACTTATCGCTCAACAGTTCCAATTCGGAAATCATCACAATGAATAAGGCTTACAATGTCGGCATCGTCGGGGCCACTGGCGCCGTCGGTCAAGAGTTGATCCGGTTGCTCGAGATGCGCAGTTTCCCCATCGGGGAGCTTCGTCTGCTCGCTTCGGCGCGTTCCGCCGGCAAGACCGTCGAGATGCTGGGGCGCAAGCTCACGGTGCATGAGGCCAAGTTGGGCGCCTTTGAGGGGCTCGACCTGTGCTTCTTCGCGGCAGGCGGCTCGGTGACTCGCGCCTTCGCCAAGGACGCCGTAGCGGCCGGCTGCGTGGTGATCGACAAGAGCTCGGCTCTGCGCATGGAGGCGGACGTGCCGCTTGTCGTACCCGAGATCAACGCACACGACTTGGCGCGCCACAAGGGCATCATCGCCAACCCCAACTGCTCGACCGCCGTTACCCTCATGGGCCTGTGGCCGCTGCATCAGCTTTTTGGCGCCAAGCGGGTGATCATCTCCACCTTCCAGTCCGTATCCGGCACCGGCGCCGAGGCTATACGCGAGCTGGCCCAGCAGGTGAAGGCGCTGCAGACCGGGGCGGCCATCGAGAAGAAAGTCTACCCGTACCAGATCGCCTTCAACTGCATCCCGCAGGTCGATACCTTCGGGCCCGACCTCTACACCGGCGAGGAGAACAAGATGATGCTGGAGAGCCGCAAGATCATGGGCCTGCCCGAGCTGCGCGTGTCCGCCACCTGTGTGCGGGTGCCGGTGGTGCAGGCGCACTCGGTTTCTGTCTCCGCGGAGTTCGAACGGCCCGTGGACGTCGAGCAGGCCCGCGCCGCCGTGGCCGCCTTCCCCGGGGCCGAACTAGTCGACGATCCCTCCAAGCGCCTCTATCCGACCCCGCTGGATTTCACCCGCAAGGTGAAGTGCGGCGTGGGGCGTATCCGCAAGGATACTGCCTTCGACAACGGCCTGTCGTTCTGGGTGAGCGGCGACAACCTCTGGAAGGGCGCCGCGCTCAACGCCATCCAAGTAGCTGAGACGCTCATCGCCCGCGGCCTGCTTCGCGTGCCGGCGGCCTGAGGCGGGGTCATGGATTCCGGAGGCACGGGCGGTGGTCGCGTCCGTACCTCCGAGGAACGCCGGTGGGCAGCCGGCTTTCCGTAGGTTAGACATGGTGACGATCCCGGCGATTGGGGCGGGCGCGATTCGGGCTCCACAATCGCTGCAAGTCGGGTTCCCGAATGTGCCCCGGGGACCAAACCGGGAGGATGCAGGGCCCGGGGCTACGCACGTATCTGCAACTGCCCCGGGGGGGCGCTTGGCCCGCGCCCGAGGCGGGCTGGCGAAGCCATTTGCCAGCGGCGACGGCAAAAGCCTTGCGGATGACCGCAACTTCAGCCTTTAGTCGTAGTTGTTGTCGGACGGCTAGCTCAGTTGGTTAGAGCATCTCGCTTACACCGAGGGGGTCGTGGGTTCAAGTCCCTCGCCGTCCACCAATACACTTCTCCCATGAAAGGGCGGGGTTTCCGTAACATGGAGAAACGCACAGCGTGCTGTGCTACCGGTTACAGGCATGGCCCATTGGGCAACAAAAAGCCCCAGCCGGTGAAGGCTGGGGCGGGATTGTGAGGGCGGCGCGGCGCGTGCTCGGTCAGAATCGGGTGGTCAACCCGGTGCGCAGGATGGTGCCGGTGCTGACGGAGAGATCGGCGGTCTGGGTGAAGTCAGAGCGCATGTGGACATCCCGTGAAAATCCCTCGAAGGAGGCACCCATGAACAAACCGGTCCGCTGGGTCAGGAAGGCCTCTAGTTCCCCCGACGCGAAGTATCCAATGGTTCCGGTTACGGTGGTCGTCGTTTCCCGAGTCTCACTGTTGTTTAGGAGGTAGTGGTTGATCGAGGGGATCAAATACGTTTCGTTCACTTTGAGTTCCGCGCCGAGCACGGTGAAGGTGATACCAGCACTGGCGCGGACCGCGAAATGGCGTCCAAGATTGGCGGCGATGTAAGGGCCGAGGCGTGCGGTGAGGTAGGCTCCCTTCACCTGCCAGCGGCCGATGACATCGACTGCGGTCATGGAGTTCAGGCCATCGTCTCGCAGGCCGGGATGGTCGGGGAGTCGTTGGGCGGGGCTCCACGCTTTCATATCCAAGCCGGTGATAGGATCCTTCACGTTGACATAGGTCACTATGCCACCGGTCGTCACTGCTTGTTTCACATAATATTCTTGGGACCCCTCCTCGAGGTAGCCGTTTCTGAGGTCCGTCGGCAGCGTGACTCCTGCCAGCGAGTAGGAGTCGGTGATGGCTCGGAGGTTGCCCCTTACCGTGGTCGCGGCCTTGACATTGATGTCGTTGAGGCCGGCGCCGAAGACTAGGCCCCAACTGATTCTTCGGGTGCCGCCAAGCTGTTGGGATACTTCAATATCCCAATTGGGCGACGCGCCCGTCTCTGCATCCACGGTGGATCCGCTCGGCTGAATCCAATAGGAGTGCATTGCCACGGCCCGGCCCAGCGTCGGGTGGTTCACCACTTGGTTGCTATTGGCGAACTGCCACACGTTGGTCTTTTCGTCGGTGGGTGTCTTCAGCGTGTTGTCTATGTAGACCGTGCTGTCCGGATAGACCTGTCCGTCAGTGTAAATCCGTGCTGTGCGGCCGGCGGCAGGGTTCGCGGCGGGTCCCGGGTAGGAGTCCGGGGCGATGCTTCCCACCCCTGAGAATCTCACCTTGGCCTTGCCGGAGATGCGCACGCCAACCGACACTTGGTATGGCGGCGGCCGATACTCAACCGGTATGAAGATCGCCTCTTCCGAGGGCGTGTCTTTGCTGCTGGCCGGTTTGGCCGCCTGTTGGGCTTGGGCGGTGGCGTTGCCTAGCAGCAACGCCAGGCAGGCGAGGGAACCGGATATCCGCGGAATCGAAGCGGGCTTAACCATGTGGGTTTGGTGTACGTAGTCTGAGAATGCGGGTCAAGTGTCGCGCAGGCACTGCGGCAGAAGTTTGGATCGGGCACAAGGCGCAAGCGCGGTCCGCGTTGGGAACGGCACCGGCCGCTTTGGTTCCGTCTGCTGCAGTTGTCTCCGCATCGTGGGGGCGCTGGATCAGGCTGTGGCCAGAATCTGCTCGATGGCGGCAAGTTCCTCGGGGGCGAAGTGCAGGTTCTTGGTGGCGCCAACGCAGTCCTCGACCTGCGCCGGTTTGCTCGCCCCGATCAGGGCGGTGGTGATCGCCTTCTGGTTGAGCAACCACGCCAGCGCCATTTGGGCGAGCGTCTGCCCCCGGGCTTTGGCGACGGCGTCGAGCTGTCGGGTCTTCTCCAGCACCGCATCGGTGACGTGCTCCGGGCGCAGAAAGCGCGGGTCGTGGCCGGCGCGGGAATCGGCCGGGATGCCCTCGAAGTAGCGGTTGGTGAGCAGGCCCTTCGCCAACGGCGAGAACGGGATGCAACCCACACCCTCTTTTTCGAGCAGGGGCAGTAGGTTGGCCTCTGGCCAGCGGTCGAGCATGCTGTAGCGGGGTTGGTGGATGAGGCAGGGCGTGCCCAGTTCGCGTAGGATCTGGAGGGCGCGGGAGGTCAGGACGTGGTCGTAGTTGGAGAGTCCCACGTAGAGAGCCTTGCCGCTGCGCACTGCGTGGGCGAGGGCCCCCATCGTCTCCTCCAGCGGCGTTTCCGGGTCGGGCCGGTGGTGGTAGAAAATGTCGACGTAGTCCAAGCCCAGCCGGCACAGCGATTGGTCGAGCGAGGAGATGAGGTATTTGCGGGATCCGAAATCGCCGTATGGCCCCGCCCACATGTCGTAGCCGGCCTTGGTGGAGATGATCAGTTCGTCGCGGTGGGCGGCGAGATCGGTGCGCAGCATGCGCCCAAAGTTCTCTTCCGCAGAGCCGGCCGGCGGTCCGTAGTTGTTGGCGAGATCGAAATGGGTGATACCAAGGTCGAAGGCGCGGCGCACAATGGCGCGGGCGTTCTCGTAGGAGTCGACTCCGCCGAAATTGTGCCAGAGCCCCAGCGAGATCAGGGGCAGTTTCACTCCCGAGCGGCCGCAGCGACGGTACAGTGCGGGGTTCGCGTAGCGCGAGGCGGAGGGCAGGTACATGCCAGCCAGCGAAGCAACGAAGCGGCGCCGGCGGAAGCGGGAAATGCGGGCCTGCGGGGAGAGGAGTGCCGCCCGCCGCCCGGTCGTGGGGCTGGGCCAAGGGCCTCCCCGTATTCTCTTACTGAGACTCCGGAATCGCTTCGATGCGAGCGGCTGGCGGGTGCTTCTCCTTGTAGGCCCGGGCGGCCCAAATCAGGAGTGCGCCGCCACCGATCACAAGCAGTGCGGCGAGAGCGAAATACAGCAGGCAGCCGCGGCGCACCTCATCTTTGATCTCGGCAGGGTGGAGTTCGGGCAAAAGGGGCGTGTCCTCGGTGCCGGCGACCTCAGTGGCGGGAGCGGGGGGCTCAGCAGGGTGAGCGCCGCCCACGGCCGGGGTAGGGGCGTTCCCGAGTCCGAGAATTGGCGACGCCGCTGGTGCCAACGCCGCTGGGGTGCTTGCTGGGGCAGTAGTGCGGGCGGCAGCCGTAGTGGCGGGGGATGCTGGGGGCGAGCTCAGCGCGTTGGCGGGCCCGGCTGCAATGGGCACGCCCACGGCGGCTATGGCGGGCCCGGTGGCCGCGATCTCGTGATCAAGCCAGGCGAGGTGGTCGGCGACAAGCGCGCGTTGGCGGCGGAGTTCCGCGAGTCGGTCCTGCTGCATGGCGTCGAGCTTTGCTGGTGGCGGGCAGGGTGCAACTACCAAGCCGGCGCGGCGTCGACAAGCGCCACTTTCTCCGGTCTCTCACAGTCTTCTCCCGATGAGACTGCCCGCCGAGCTCCGCCCCACCGAAACGCCAGCCTCATACTGACTGACGTAGGCCGACCTCAGCGAGGCCGAGAGGTACGCCACCGTGTACCTGGGCGACAGCGTCCCTCAGCCCACCTGCCGGGCAGGCCTCGCTCTCGATGTTTGCCGGCCCTCTGCGGCTCTACTTCGTGGTGGGGCCGTACTTGATCGGCTTGGGTGCGGCGCAGGCCGGAGTGTCGGGGAGGGCGTATCGACTCCGCGGGGAGCGGGCGATGGGCAAGGTGATGCAGTTGCTCTTCGCCGTGCTTTCGCCGCCCTCGGCCTCGAGCATGCAACTGAGCCTCCAGCACAACCTGCTGGCGGCGGGCACGGCTGCCAACGCGGCCTCGTCGTCGGCCGACCTGCTCACTGACCTGAAGAGCGGATACCTGCTGGGGGCCAACCCGCGTCGCCAGTTCCTGGCGCAGTTCTACGGGTTGTTCTTCGGCTTGGTGGCAATCGTGCCCGCTTGGTACCTGATGGTTCCGGACAAGGCGGCGCTGGAGCGTTTCAACCCGCCTGCCACCAACATGTGGTATGCGGTGGCCAAGCTGCTGGCCGGTGGTGGCATGGGGCAGCTCGCCTCCAGCGCGCACTGGGCGATTCTCATCGGCGGCCTGGTGGGCTTGGCGTTGCCGCTGGCCGGGCACCTGATGCCGCGCTGGCGCCCCTGGCTGCCCTCGGCCATGGGCCTTGGGTTGGCGTGGGTGATACCGTTTAGCAACGCGCTCTCGTTCGCCCTCGGGGCGGTGCTGGTTTGGGGGTGGACCAACCTGCACGCGAAATCGGCGGAGCCCTACTATGTGCCCCTGGCCTCGGGCCTCATCGCCGGCGAATCCTCGATCAAGGCGCTCATCGCCATGACGGCCACCGCACTGGGCCTGCTGGGCCGCTGACCGGCCGCGCGTCTGCGGGCTGGAGCGGCTCATTGTTCGTTTCGGCAAACGTGGGGCCCACAAATACGCTCAGCCCCCATGGCGTGGCGACGGGTTCATTGCGAAAAATCGGTAAAGCACTAACCTCCGCCCGCCCAAGCCCCAGCAATGACCATCGGCCGTATCACCTCCGACGTGGAGCTCTATTCGCAACTGCGACTGGATGTGTATCTGCACGGCCGCACGGCGGGACGCCTGCCTCCGCCGCCTTCGGAGAACGGTAACGCCGCCTCTCGTCATGCGCGCCAGGCCGGCGCGCTGAGCCTCGGCTCCGAGGACCGGCAGCGACCGGGGCGGTGGGCGAAGGACGAGGGCGGCACGGTGGTGGCCTTCGACAAGTCGGCCACTCTGGCCGAGCAGGATTCCGATTATGGTGACCGAGCTCAGGAGGCCCCTCTCGCGCTGGATGTGGGCGACGGGCAGCGAGATCCGTTGCTCGCCAAGGTTGCCTACCTCTATGCCAAGACCGGGCACCCGTCGTACGGGCCGACCTCCGGATCGCTTGGCACCCGACTGAATGTGATGGCCTGAGGCGTGACCATGCCGCCCGATTGGAGGGGCGGACTTTGTGTTCGTACCGTTTGGATCACAGACGGTGCTTGGTGCCAGCGTTCTTCGCTGCGAAGAATGCTGGAGCGACGACACTACACCCTCTCCGGTGGAGAAGGATGCAGCGCCGCCGGCTTGGGCAATTGTATGGTCACGGCCAAGCCGGGGGCTTCGCCTTTCCGTGCCTACCGGTCCGCGTAACCATTGGGGTGGGATTTGTGCCAGCGCCAGGCGGTTTCCACAATCGGCTCGATGCTGGTGAAGTGGGGTGTCCAGCCGAGTTCGGCGCGCGCCTTGGATGCGTCGGCGTAGAGGGCGGGCGGATCGCCGGCGCGCCGGGGCGACTCGTTCACGGGCACTTTCAGGCCGGTGACTTTCTCCACGGCGGCGATGACCTCGCGCACCGAGGTGGGCGTGCCGGTGCCCAGGTTGAAGAAGAGGCCGGTGCCCGGCTCGCTCAGCTTCGAGAATACCGCGATGTGCGCGCGGCTCAGGTCGTCTACATGCACGTAGTCGCGCAGGCAGGTGCCGTCGGGCGTGGGGTAGTCGGTGCCGAAGAGCTGGAGGGCGGGGCCGCGGCCGGTGGCGGCGTCGATGGCCACGGGGATCAGGTGTGTCTCCGGTTTGTGGTCCTCGCCGATGGTGCCGTCGGCAGCGGCGCCGGCGGCGTTGAAGTAGCGGAAGGCGGCAAAGGAGAGGCCGTGGGCGCGTGCGAGGTTTTTGAGGGCGTTCTCGACGTCGAGCTTGGTCTGGCCGTAGGGGTTGATCGGCGCCTGGGGGGTGGCCTCGGTCATGGGCAGGGAGGGCGGCACCCCGTAGGTGGCGCAGGTGGAGGAAAATACGAATTTCTTCACCCCGGCCTTGAGCATGGCCCGCAGCAGTTGAAGGGTGGCTACGGTGTTGTTGAAGTAGTACTTGAGCGGGTCGGTGACGGATTCGCCCACATAGGCGAAGGCGGCGAAGTGCATCACCACCTCGATACGCTCCGAGGCGAGGATGTGCGCCAGAGTGGCTTCGTCGCCAAGATCGCAGGCGTGGAAGGGGATTTCGGGGGCGACCGCAGCGCGGTGCCCGTAGACGAGGCTGTCGAGCACTACCGGGCGATGCCCGGCGGCCGCGAGTTGCCGCACACAATGGCTGCCGATGTAACCGGCGCCGCCGACGACGAGGACGTTCATGAAAGTGATGGAAACTTTTATTGCGTGGCGGGCCGGAGGCTAGGCAATCTTTCGATTTTTCCGGCGTCGCCTCCCGGTTGTCGCCGCATCCTAACATGAACCTCAGCCGCATCGTCATCACCGGCGTGGGCCTCACGGCCCCCAATGGCAACAATCTCACCGAATTTCGGCAGGCTCTGCTCACCGGCAAGTCCGGTGTCGAACTGTTCGAGACGCGCCACATGGGCAAGGTGCTGGCCGGCGTGTGCAAGTTCGAGGCCACCCGCTACCAGTCGCGCAAGGAGCTGCGCATCGGCACGCGCGCCGGCAGTGTGAGCATCTACTGCGCGAACGAGGCCATCAAGGACTCCGGCGTGGCCTGGGACCAGGTCGACAAGAGCCGGGTGGGCATCTACATCGGCATCACCGAGCACGGCAACGTGGAGACGGAAAACGAGATTCACAGCCTGTCGACCTTCGGCAACGACACCAAGTTCTGGTCGCATCACCACAACCCCCGCACGGTGGCCAACAACGCCGCGGGCGAGGCCTCCCTAAACCTGGGCGTCACCGGCCCAGCCTACACCCTGGGAGCCGCCTGCGCGGCGGGCAACATCGGCATCATCCACGCCGCCCAGATGCTGCGCCTGGGCGAGGTCGACTTCGCACTGGCCGGCGGCGTGAGCGAGAGTATCCGCTCCTTTGGCATCTTCGCCTCCTTCAAGAGCCAGGGTGCGCTCGCCCATCACGAGGACCCCACCAAGGCCAGCCGCCCCTTCGACAAGGCGCGCAACGGCATAGTGGTATCCGAGGGCGGCGGCCTCTTCGCCCTCGAACGCCTTGAGGACGCCGTGGCCCGCGGCGCCAAGATCTATGGCGAGATCGCCGGCTACGCGATCAACTCCGACGCCAGCGACTACGTGCTGCCCAACCCCGAGCGCCAGGCCCAGTGCATCCGCCAGGCCATCAAGCACGCCGGGATGACCCCCGACCAGATCGACATTCTCAACGCCCACGCCACCTCCACTCCGCTGGGCGACATCCAGGAATGCCAGGCGATCGCCGCCGCCTTCGAGGGCTACCGCCTGCCGCATATCAACAATACCAAGTCGTTCATCGGCCACGCGATGGGCGCCGCCGGCAGCATCGAACTGGCGGGCAACCTCCCCTCCTTCGACGACCTGGTCGTGCATCCCACGATCAACGTCGACGACCTCGACCCGCAGTGCGCATTGCCCACTTTGGTGATCAACCAGCCGCTCGCGGTGAAACGGGTTGACGCCGTTCTGAACAATTCCTTCGGTATGCTTGGAATCAACTCCGCGCTGATCGTTAAGCGCTATTCAGCCTGAAACGCACTCCATGACGAAAGACGACATCAAGAAGCTGGTCACCGATATCATCGCCGACATCGCGCCGGACGAGGACCTCAACGGTCTGAAGCCCGACGTGCGTCTGCGCGAGCAGCTCCAGCTCGATTCGATGGACTTCCTCGACATCGTGATGGAGCTGCGCAAGCGCTACGGCATCGAGGTTCCGGAGTCGGAATACATGCAACTGGCCACGCTCGACAGCTGCGCCAACTACCTGGAGCCGAAGTTTGCCGCCAAGGCCTGAGCAGGCCCGACGGTTGAAAAGATAGCTCCAAGTCTCTCCCGGCCCGGCCCTTGTGCCGGGCCTTTTTAATAAGTTCAGGGCGGCGGGATCTGCGCCGGCTGCCGGTGGGAGGCGAAACGGGCCGATCGCTGATACCGAATCCGGAGTTGTGACACCAAGGCCGTAGGCCTTCGACCACCCGCTGGGCAGGACGCGGGTGGGCATCGTGGCGATGTCAGAAAAGGGAGCCGCCTGGATTCAGGCGTTTGGCGTTGGAGAATTGGTACAAGCGGTGACCACGTCGGTCCGATCGTAGGGGTGGACCTTGTTTTCGCCGTACCGGTTCGACCGCAGACGTAACGCAGTGCCAGCGTTCTTCCCTGCGATGAACGCGGGGCCCACCCACTCCCGCGGAGAGCAGCGGCGAAACGCAGCCGAACAGCTCGGTCACGGCCAATTCATTACTAGGCAGAACAGCGCCGATTTCTCGGGTGACGATAGCCGAAGCGCCTGTGATCGGCGCAGAGGCAGGCGCGCGTCCTGGGTCTTGTGCGGTGATCACTTCATCGGGGCTCGGCTCTGCGCCCTCGATGGAATGGTATAGCCCAAGGCGCGTTCGAAGGAGGCTGGCGCACTCCCGGGTTGAGGTGGCGCTGCGGGGGAGGGGAGGCGCCCGGGAGAAGGGCATTTCTTGTGCGGCGCCGGGGTTGGCCGAGTGCTCGGCGGGCGAAGCGAACAGGGTACTTGTGAGCAAGCCCTTTGAGGGCGCGCCGCAGGCGTTGATTCGGTCAACGGTCGAGCCGCTCCAGCAACACCGCGAGGAGGCCGCGGTGTTGCACTTGGTCGCGAACTGCCCAGCGGCTGCCCTAGCCGCGACTTGATGGCGGCAGTGGCAAGGTGCGCTTCATGCACGACCTGCCCAGCACCAAATAGAACGGACTGTACTAAGCGCCTCTCATCGGGAGCGGCCCTGGCCGTGATCATGCAATCCGATTGTAGGGTGGGGCCATGTGTCCGTACCGGTTCGCTCACAGACGGTGCTTGGTGCCAGCGTTCTTCGCTGCGAAGAATGGGGAGGCGAAGAGCCCGACTTCGGTGGAGAACAGATCCGAGAGATAATGCCATCGTACTGCATGGTAACGGCTGAGTGAAGAGCGCCAGGGGCATGGGGCGTACTAGTTGCCAGTTTGCGCGAGGACCGGGGCTAGAGTTGGGGGCGGATGGACTGGGAATTGTGACAACAATATGCTTGGCGTGATGGGTTTTAAGTTACTTTATTGTAGGAGATTGCATTGTTATCGGTGGGTTCGGCGCGAGATACTGGTGCCGCTTTGGGTTCTCGGTGGACTTCCGGATTGACAGGGTGTTTCCCCTAGTTATCAAGGCGCTCGTTTTACGGTACCCCGAGCAAACCCGAAGTGTAGCAGCAACAGGCTATCCCCCTTGTGCCGTTGTGGTAGCGTGCTTTTGGCGAAGGTCGATATGGGTACCCCGATCTATCGGTTTGCTATAACTGCGTTATCCCAATGAATCCCAAAACTCTATTCAACACTGCGGAGCGCCTGTTCTGTATGGTTGCTCTCGCAATGACTGTATTCGCCACCACGGCTGCGGCGTGGGCGTGGCAGGCCTCCGAACAGCCCACAGTGAATGCCAACGAGGTGATGCCCGAAGTGATGCCCCCGTACGAACCTGTTGCGATTCCAGGCAAAATAGAGGCCGAGGAGTATTCGGCTATGTCTGGTGCGGACACTGAAACATGCTTGGATAGTGGCGGTGGAAGGAATCTCTGTAACATCAGCAACGGCTGCACGGTGGAGTATTTGGTCTCGGTTCCCAAGAGCGATACGTACCGCATCCGGTATCGCGTTGCTAGTGCTTCTTTATGCGGACAGTTTCGTGTATCCTATACCTTCGATTCTAGCCCGGGAAGGCCGGTGGTGTTGCCGATTTGTGTGGATACAGTTTCTGTGCCTAGAACCGGGGGAGCGCAAACTTGGAGCGACGTTACTCACTATGTTTCACTTCCGGCCAAGGAATTGAGGCTGATGCTTGGTGTGATTACGGGAGGGTGGAACTTGAATTACTTGGAAATTTCCCGTGCTGAGACGGTTCAAGGAATCGGTACGATACGTTATACTGATATCGAGGGAGGCCATTTCGTTCTGGAGACAGTGGGCAAGACGTACTACCCACTGAATCTTGACTCAGCCTATCGTGTCGATGGTGCGCCGGTGCGTTTTGTGGGCATTCTTCGGCCTGATGTGGTGACGATTGGCATGTACGGTATGCCGTTGCAGTTGACCTCGATCGAGATGGACGGGGCGCCGCCCACGACCCGCCCGAATACCACCTTTCTGGAGCATGGGCGGATGCAGGCCCAGGTAATTGCAAATAGCATTGGCTCGTATGGACACTTTGTTGGGGAAAAGAGCCAACGCGAGGTGTATCCGGCCGGTAGCACCTTCGCGTCGATGCGAACCAGTTCTTTCGAAAACAAAGCGCGGGAGTTTTACAATGCCGACGCGGTGAGGAACCTGCGTCTCGATTTCAATGTGCAGGTGGTTCGGGCGCTGATGCCTTCGCTGCCTTGGATAGCCGAGTATTACGACCTGGAGTTCGCCCGGGTGTGTACGGTGATTGATGCGGCCATAGCCGAGAACATTTATGTGGTAGTCGCCCGCGAGGCATCGGGATTGGGTGCTGCGGACCTAGGAGCCTGTCGGACTGAGAAATCAGCCCTGCCGTCGGTGCGACCCATATTTTCACGGTTATTGGCCTAAAACCGTTTTCCGAGGAACCGAAACCGATTGAGTCCTCGCATCGGGCGCGTTGTCGCTGCAATTT
>CAJCBL010000296.1 GCA_903960515.1 uncultured Verrucomicrobiota bacterium | reverse complement strand
CCCCCCCCCCCCCCCCCCCGGAATTGGTTGCGGTGATTTGGGATTACCCGCGCGGTATCCGCTAATAGTTACAGTGCGCCTGTGGCGTTGGGGCAATCTTCAGGCCCTGTCGCTTCACGGCTGAGCCTTCGTTCTACCCCAACCAAGCAATCGGCCCCCGGCCAATTCCGAGCAGGAACCCGACATGAGAACACCCAGGAAAGGCCAGACATCCGCATCGCGGACTGCGCCCGCGGCCCGGCCCCTTACGGCACCGCCGGTCGACGCCGTTAATCCGGGAGAGGTCGCTCCGCTGGCGGGCGGGTCAGTTCCCTCGCCGGAGCCGCCGCCCGAGGGAGCTTTCCCCATCGTCGGCATCGGCGCTTCGGCCGGCGGGCTGGCGGCGTTCGAATCCTTTTTCTCTGGCATGCCCACCGGCACCGATCCGGGCATGGCCTTTATCCTCGTGCAACACCTGGCCCCGGACCACAAGAGCATCCTCACCGACCTGATACGGCGCTACACCCGCATGCAGGTGTTCGAGGTCGAGGACGGCATGGTGGTGCAGCCCAACTGCGCCTACATCATCCCCCCGGGCCACGACATGGCATTTTTGCACGGCACGCTGCACTTGCTGGAGCCGACCACGCCGCGCGGCCAGCGCCTGCCGATCGATTTCTTCTTCCGGTCGCTCGCCGAGGATCAGCACGAGCGGGCCATTGGTATCATTCTTTCCGGCACTGGCAGTGACGGCACCTTGGGCGTGCGGGCCATCAAGGGCGAGGGCGGCATGGTCATGGCCCAAGACACCGCCTCCACCGAATTCAACGGCATGCCGCGCAGCGCGATCGACACCGGTCTGGTGGACTACACGCTGCCGCCGTCCGAGATGCCCGCCCAGCTCATCGCCTATGCCCTGCACACCGCCAGCAATCCGCGGGTGCCCGGCATCCTCCCGACGCCCAAGGCCGAGAGCGCCATCAAGAAGGTCTTCATCCTGCTGCGCACCCACACCGGCCACGATTTTTCCCAATACAAGCCGAGCACCATCTACCGCCGCATTGAGCGGCGCATGGCCGTTTCCCGGATCGAAACGGTCGACGACTACGTCAAATACCTGCAGCAGATGCCGACCGAGGTGGCGGCGCTCTTTCGCGACCTGCTGATCGGCGTAACGAGTTTCTTCCGCGACCCGGAGGCCTTCTCGGTGCTGGAGCGCCAGGCCATTCCCCTGCTCTTCCAAGGCAAGCCTGCTGGTGCCTCGATTCGCGTTTGGGCGGTGGGCTGCTCCACCGGCGAAGAGGCCTATTCCCTCGCCTTCCTGCTGGCGGAGCACGTGGAAGCACTCAAGCAAGGATTCGCGGTGCAGGTGTTCGCCACCGACATCGACGCCCAGGCCATCGCTACGGCTCGCGCCGGCCGCTATCCGGCCAGTATCGCCTCCGACCTTTCGCCCGAGCGGCTGGCGCGCTTCTTCACCGCCGAGGCCGACGGCAGCGCCTATCGTGTCCAAAAGAGCATCCGCGACCTGCTGGTCTTTTCCGAGCAGGACGTGATCAAGGATCCGCCCTTCTCCAAACTCGATCTGATCAGCTGCCGCAACCTGCTGATTTACCTGGGCCCGGAATTGCAGAAGAAGCTGATTCCTATTTTTCACTACGCATTGAACCCGAATGGTGTTCTATTTTTGGGAACGTCGGAAGGAGTGGGCGATTCCGCCCGGCTGTTTGCCGGGCTCGACCGGAAAGCCAAGCTCTACCAGCGCAAAACGGCTCCTCACGACCTGCAGGTCGCGGCCTTGGGCCGGTTTCCGCCGTCCAGTACGGCGACGGGAGGGTTGTTCCCGCGGGGGGCAGCCAAGCCGTTCGCCACTGCAAAACAATCCCTGCGCGAGCTGACCGAACAGGCATTGTTGCGGCACATTGTCGCGGTGGGCGCGCTGGTCAATGATCAGGGCGACATCCTCTACATGTATGGTCGCTCCGGGATGTTCCTGGAGCTGGCCCCAGGCCCGGCGGGGATCAATAATATTCTGAAGACGGCCCGCGAAGGGTTGCGCGGCGACCTGACATCGACCTTGCGCAAAGCGACGAGCACAAGGGACGTCGTGCGCTGCCCGGGGTTGCGCGTCAAAACCACTGGTGACTTAATCGCGGTCAACCTGACTATCCAGCCAATGCTGGCCGGCGTGAGCGGCTCGCCTGAGCCGCCGCTCTATTTGGTCATTTTGGAGGAAGCGCCACTGCCGGAACCAGTGCTTGGTGCGCAGGCGGCGGTCTGCGGCGCCCAGTCGGCAACGGGCGAGGGGCAGACCTCCGACGCCAGCGCAGACCTCCCGGCGCTCCGGCTGGAATTGCGGGCCAAGGAGGAATACCTCCAAAGCGCCAATGAAGAGCTGCAGAGCTCCACCGAGGAGCTCAAGTCCTCGAACGAGGAGATGCAGTCGGTGAACGAGGAGCTGCAGTCCACCAACGAGGAGCTGGAGACCTCCAAGGAGGAGCTGCAGTCGCTCAACGAGGAGCTGGCCACGATCAACAACGAGCTGCAGACCAAGGTGGTCGATCTCTCGCGGGCCAACAACGATATGAACAACCTGCTGGCCGGCACCGGCATCGGCACCGTGTTTGTGGATCATCAACAGCGCATCTTGCGCAGCACCCCCGCCGCCAACGCGATCATCAACCTGATCCCGAGTGATGTGGGCCGCCCCGTTCATCATTTTGTCACCAACCTGATGGGTTACGACAGCCTGATGGCAGACATCAACCACGTACTAAATACACTGATACCAATTGAGGTGGACGTGCAGGCGAAGGCGGGCCCGTGGTACCGGCTGCGCATCCTTCCCTACCGGACGATCGACAACATGATTGAGGGCGCCGTGATCTCCTTCCTGGACATCTCGGAGATGAAGCGGGTCGCCGCAGCACTGGGGGTGACTCAGGCTCGCTTCGAGGCTATGTTCATGGAGGCCCCACTGGGCATCGCCCTGATCGATTCGCTCACGGGCCGGATCCATGAAGTGAACCCCATGTTCGCCAAAATCGCGGGTCGCACCGTTGCGGAAATGAGACAGATCGACTGGATGCTCATCACCCATCCGGATGATGTCCAGAAAGACCTGGACCAGATGGCACGCCTTAATGCTGGGGAAATCAACGGCTTCGTGATGGAGAAGCGCTATCTTCATCACGATGGGTCGGCGGTCTGGATCAACATGACGATCGCTCCGGTGCAGGTCATAGATAAGGCCCAGCCCCGGCACCTCTGCATGATCGAGGACATCACCGAGCGAAAGCGGACGGAGGCGGCGCTGCGGGAGAGTGAGCAGATGTTGCGGGATTCGCAGGCCGTCGCCCATATCGGCGCGTATATAACCAATCTGACGGCCACTGAATTTGACACCAATACCTGGCGGGGATCATCCGAGACCTACAACATCTTCGGTATTGACAAAACGTATCCCCATACCTTGGCGGGCTGGGTCGGGTTAATTCATCCCGATTCAAAGGAAGAATTCCTCGCTTATCACAAGCAGGTAGTTGATGATAGAACACGGTTTGACCATCAATATAGAATAGTCCGCATTAACGATGGAGCGGAACGCTGGGTTCAAGGAACGGGAGAACTCGAATATGACGAGAAATCGAACCCCCTCAGAATGTTTGGCACGATTCAGGACATCACCGAGCGCAAACACGCGGAGGAATCGCTGCGCAAGGCCAACGAGTTGCTCCGCCTGGCGGTGGTGGTGCGCGATGCGCACGATGCCATTACGGTGCAGGATCTGGAGGGCCGGATCATCGCCTGGAACCCGGGCGCGGTGCGGATGTATGGAGCGAAGCCGAGGCGTTGGCGATGAACGTACGCGACCGGATCCCGGAGGGCTTGCGCGAGGGGGCGCTGGCCACGCTGGTCCGGTTGAGCCGGGCTGAAATCCTGGAGCCGTACCACACCCAACGGATCACCAAACAAGGGGTAGTCCTGGAGGTCTCGATTATCTCCACCGTGTTGGTGAATGAGACCGGGCAATTGTACGCGATCTCGACCACGGAACGGATGGAAAGGAATACGCCGGCAAGCGGCAGTCAGTGAGCGGTGCCCAGTGGTCAGTATTCAGCCAGTAAACAGCGAACCGATTTCCAAAGGGAGGGCATGATGGGAAAATATGCAGTCACCCCGACCAACGCCGAACGTCGTCAGCAGGCCGAGAAAAGTTCCCGGGCACTCTGGCCCGAGGAGCCGGCGACTCTCAACGCCCTGCCTCCCGAAGCGACCCAGAATATTCTTCACGAGCTGAGGGTGCATCAGATCCAACTGGAGATGCAGAACGAGGAACTGCGCCGAACACAGTTGGACTTGGATGCCGCGCGGGCGCGCTATTTCGACCTCTACGACTTGGCACCGATAGGATACCTAACCCTCAGCGAGCCGGGGTTGATTTTGGAGGCCAACTTTGCTGCGGCCACCCTGCTGGGCGTGGACCGGGGCGAGAAGGCCGCGCCGCCAGCCTTTTCGCGGTTCATCTGCAAAGAGGACCAGGGTATCTGCTACCGGCACTGCAAACAGCTCTTTGAGACCGGTGAACCGCAAGCATGGGAACTGCGGATGGTGAAAAGAGACGGCACAGTCTTCTGGGCGCATCTGAAGGCTTCCGCCGCCCAATCCTCGTCAACAAGCTCAGGGTATGCTGCCGCTGGTACACCCGTGTGCCACATTTTGATGAACGATATCACCGCGCTCAAGCAGGCGGAGGCAGAAAGGAAGAATTTGGAGAGTCAAATCCGGCAACTCCAGAAGGCCGAAAGCCTGGGCTGCATGGCCGGGGCCATCGCTCACCATTTCAACAACCAGCTCCAGGCGGTGATGGGAAACCTGGAATTGGCCATGATCAGTCTGCCGCGGGGTGCGGAGGGAGCGGAGGCGAACGAGTTCTTAGGGAAGTCCATGGAGTCCGCCCGCAAGGCTGGGGAGGTGAGCACGCAGTTGCTAACCTTCCTCGGGCAATCACACGCCAAGCGTGAGCCGCTGGACCTTTCTGAGCTCTGTCGCCGGAGTCTACGCATGCTCTGGGCAGTCATACCCAAGGACGTGACCTTGGTCAGCGACCTGCCCTCTCCCGGTCCGACCATCCGCGCCAACGCGGATGAGATTCAACAGGTGCTTACTAACTTGGTTACCAATGCTTGGGAGGCCAGCGACCACAACCGGAGATTAGGGACCATTTGCTTGTCCGTCAGAACAGTTGCTGGAGCGGATCTCACAGCGGTGAACCGATACCCCATCGATTGGCAATCCCATGACTCTGCATACGCCTGCCTGCAAGTGGAGGACACTGGCTGCGGAATCGCGGATTCGGACCTCCCAAAGCTCTTCGATCCGTTTTTCTCAACGAAGATTGTCGGACGGGGGCTCGGCTTGTCGGTGGTTTTAGGAATTTTGCGGACCCACGGCGGGGCCGTCACCGTGGAAAGCGAACCGGATCGGGGGAGCGTCTTCCGGGTCTTTTTGCCTATAACGACAGAAGTAGTGCCCCTGCAGTCGCTCCCTGCGGCCCAGTCCCTGAAAGTGGCCGGGGGTGGACTGTCGGCGTGCCCTGCTGCACAGACCAGCACGGTGCTGGTGGTCGAGGACGAATCGACCGTGCTCGAAATGGTGACGAACGCACTTAAGCATTTTGGCTTTGCGGTGCTCCCTGCGGAGGACGGCGTCGAGGCGGTTGAGGTATTCAAGCTGCACCAAGCCGAAATCGGTTGCGTCCTGTGCGACCTGACCATGCCCCGGATGAACGGCTGGGAGACCCTGACGGCCCTGCGCAAACTCGCGCCCGGCATTCCGCTGATCCTGGCCAGTGGCTATCGGGAGACCCAGGTGATGGAAGGCGATCACCCCGAACTTCCCTCGGCATTCTTGAACAAGCCATATGAGCTTAACGCGCTGATCAATGCGATCAGGCGGATCTTGCTCAAACGGAAAGGTTGAGGGCGGAGGAAGAAACGATGCACCAAGCTGATTTCATTGTCGGTGCTGCAAGACATCGGATTTCTCTGTCGCGGGACGGTTGTGACCCCGAAAGGGCGCAGCAAGACTGTGCCCTTTCCCTTTCCGTCCGCTCCCTCGTCGGCGCCGGGCTGTCTGCTCACGGAAAGAACCCACCCAAGAATGGAATGGAGGCGCATGGTGAAGAAACACGACACCGTACCTGAACAAGCCGACGAACTTCGCCAGCGGGCCGAAGCGCTGGCCCGGGGAAACGCGGACTGGTCGCTCGAAAACCTCGAGGTCATGCCTCCCTCCGAAGCGATACGGCGGACGTTCCACGAGTTGCGCGTGCATCAGATCGAGCTGGAGATGCAAAACGAGGAACTGCGCCGCTCCCAGGTGGAATTGGAGGCGGCGCGGGCGCGCTATTTCGATCTCTACGACCTGGCACCGGTGGGCTACTGCACTCTCAGCGAGCCGGGGCTGATTCTGGAGGCCAACCTCACGGTTGCCACTCTGCTGGGCGTGGCCCGGAGCGCGCTAATCAATCAGCGGCTCGCCCGCTTCATCCACAAGGAAGATGCGAACCAATTCCACCTGCTGAGCCAACGACTCTTTACGACTCAGCCGGCGGATTCGACACGTGCACCGCAAGCAGACCCCTGCCTTTGCCAAGACTTCCTCTTGCGCGCCCCCCTACGGAGGGACAAGCCGGGCTTCCGGGGCCGGCGCAGTTGTACGAACTGCGAATGGTGAAACCGGACGGCACGGTCTTCTGGGCTCATCTGTCGGCGACTGCCGTGCAGGACGGCGACGGCGTGGCGGTGAGCCGCGTCGTGATCAGCGACATCACCGAGCGCAAACGCTTCGAGCTGCAATTGCGGCAGGTGCAGAAAATGGAAGCGGTAGGCCAACTGGCCGGCGGCGTGGCGCACGACTTCAACAATATTCTCGCGGCGATTGTGCTGCACCTCGGTTTGCTGCGGGACACGCTGGGCATCGATCCAGACACTACGGAATCGTTGCGAGAACTCGAAATAGAAGCGGCGCGCGGCGCCGGGTTGACCCGCCAGTTGATGGTGTTCAGCCGGCAGCAGGCGATGCAGGTGAAACCGCTCTGCTTGAATGCGGTGCTCGACAATCTGCTGAAGATGCTGCGCCGGGTGCTCGGCGAGCACATCGCCGTGGATTGGCAAGGGCAGCCGGATCTTCCGGCGGTGGAGGCCGATGTGGGCATGTTGGAGCAGGTCGTGGTGAACCTCTGCGTCAACGCCCGCGATGCGATGCCGGGCGGAGGCCGGCTGCGGCTGAGCACCGACCTAGTCACGGTGGACGAGAACACCGCCCGAGCGAGTCACAACGCGCGCGCCGGCAAGTATGTGCGGCTCAGCGTCAGCGACACTGGGTGCGGGATCGACGCGGCCACGTTGCGACGGATTTTCGAACCGTTCTACACCACCAAAGACATCGGCCAGGGAACCGGGCTCGGGCTCTCGATCGTCCATGACGTCGTCAAGCAGCATGCGGGCTGGGTCGAGGTGGAGAGCGTCGTGGGAGAGGGCACGACCTTCCGGGTGCTGCTCCCGGCGAAACAGCTCCGGGTGGAAGCCGTGGTCGCGGTGGGACCGAGCATCCTGCCGCGAGGACACGACGAACTGGTTCTTGTGATCGAGGACGAGGTGAGCGTACGGACCGTTCTCTCCAAAACCTTGCGACGTTACGGCTACCGGGTGCTGCTGGCGGACAATGGCCGCAAGGGAGCGGACCTGTGGGCTGCTCATCGCTTCGAAATCAACCTGGTCATGACCGACATGATTTTGCCGGATGGGATGACCGGCACCGATCTCATCCAGCGATTCCGTGCGGAGCGACCGGAACTGCCGGTGATTCTGTCGTCGGGCCACAGGCGAAGCCGGGAGGACCTGGCGATCGCCGATGTGGTCACACTGCCCAAGCCGTTTGATATGCAGACGCTGCTGACGGTCCTTCGTCATTGCCTCGATGAACGCCGGCCGGCCCCACCTCGCCGGTGAGCGGACGCGATCATTCTGCGGGTCTTCGTCTTTGGTCCTTCCCGTCATTGTCTTCCGGTCGTCAACATTCCCTCCCTATGAGCAAAACGAGAATTCTCGTCGTCGAGGACGAGGCGATCGTCGCACGCGACCTCATCAGTCGACTGGCGCGGCTGGGCTACGAGCCGGTGGGCATGACAGCCCGGGGCGAGGAGGCGTTGACGCTCGTTGAGCAATTACGGCCCGATCTTGTGCTGATGGACATCCAGCTCGCCGGGGAACTCGATGGTATCAGCGCTGCAACGGCCATTCGGGAGCAGTTCGAGACGCCGGTGGCATTTCTGACCGCTTATGCCGACGAAGGCGTTCTCCAGCGGGCGAAAATCGCGGAGCCCTTCGGCTACATCATCAAACCGTTTGATGAGCGGGAGTTGCATTCGGTGATCGAGGTCGGGCTATATAAACACCGGGTCGAGGCACGCCTGCGCGAAAGCGAGGCAAAGTTCGCGACGGTGTTCCGGGACTCACCGGCGATGATTACGCTCAGCACGCTCGATGACGGGTCGTTCCTTGAGGTGAATGAGGCATTCCTGAAGTCCTCCGGGGTTCGCGCGGAGGAGGTGACAGGGAAGACCTCAACATGGCTGGGCTGGATCGGTGCGGAGAACTGGGAGCGGCTGCTTAAGCACCTGCACGTGGATGGCCGTGTGAACAATCTGGAATTCACCGCCACGGCTAGGGACGGACGACGGATCGAGTGTCTTTTTAGCGGCGGGATCGTTGAAGTCGGTGGCCGGCAACGGCTGCTTTCGACCGTGTTGGACGTGACCGACCGGAAACGCGTTGAGGGGCAGCTGAGGCAGGCACAGAAAATGGAGGCGGTCGGCCAACTCGCCGGAGGCGTGGCGCACGATTTTAACAACATCCTTGCGGCGATGGCGATGAATCTCGGTTTGCTGCGCGATACGCTGGTCCTCGATCCGGAAACCAATGAATCCCTGCTGGATCTCGAAAATGAAGCGGCGCGCGGCGCGGGATTAACCCGCCAGTTGCTGGCGTTCAGCCGGAAGCAGACGTTGGAGGTGAAGCCGCTCCTCCTGAACGACGTACTTGAGAATCTGCTGAAGATGTTGCGGCGTGTGCTCGGCGAGCGCATCGCGGTAGAATGGAAAGGGCAGCCGGGGCTTCCGGCGGTAGAGGCCGATGTGGGCATGATGGAGCAGGTCGTGGTGAACCTCTGCGTCAACGCCCGCGACGCGATGCCGGACGGCGGCCGGTTGCGGCTGAGCACCGACCTCGTCACGGTGGACGAGACCGACGCCCGAGCGAACCTCAACGCGCGCGCTGGCGAGTACGTGCGCCTCAGCGTCAGCGACACCGGGTACGGGATCGACGCGGCCGCGCTGAGCCGGATTTTCGAACCGTTCTACACCACCAAGGACGTCGGCCAGGGGACCGGTCTAGGTCTCTCCATCGTCCATGGCATCGCCAAGCAGCATGACGGCTGGGTCGAAGTGGAGAGCACCATCGGTGTTGGCACGACCTTCCGGGTGCTGCTTCCGGCGAAACAACTCCTGGTGGAAGCGGCGGTCGTGGTCGGACAGAGCGCTCTTCTGCGCGGCCGCAACGAACTGGTGCTGGTGGTCGAAGACGAGAAAAGCGTCCGGGCGCTGCTCTCCAAGACCTTGCAGCGCTATGGTTACCGGGTGTTGTCGGCGGATAGCGGCCCCGAGGCCGCTGACCTGTGGGCTGCGCATCGCTCCGAAATCAGTCTGCTCCTGACCGACCTAATGCTGCCGGGGGGAATGTCTGGTCCCGCTCTCATCGAGCGATTCCGGGCGGATCGACCGGAGTTACCGGTGATTCTGTCGTCGGGCGCCATCAGAGACGGGGCAGTTCCGTCGATTGCCGATGTCGCCACGCTACCGAAACCATTCCAGATGCACACCCTGTTGACGGTCCTTCGTAATTGCCTCGATGAGCGCCTATCACCGACACGGAATACTCCGCAAAGAACCAAGCCATGAATGTGGATCAAGTCGTGACCGCGGCCGAATTCCGCCAGCGGGCCGAGGAAATCTCCCGGGAAACGATCGCTCAGATGCCGGAAGACCTCGCGGCCCTGTCGCCCGAAGCGACGCCGCGCACGCTCCACGAGCTGCGGGTGCATCAGATCGAACTGGAATTACAGGACGAGGAACTGCGCCGAGCTCAGGTGGAACTGGAGGCGGCGCGGGCGCGCTATTTCGATCTCTATGATCTGGCACCGGTGGGCTACTGCACGGTCAGTGAGCCGGGGGTGATACTCGAAGCCAATTTGACCCTCGGCAACCTGCTGGGCGTGGCCCGTGGCGCGCTGGTCGAGCAGCCGCTCGCTCGCTTCATCGTCAGAGAAGACGCTGACATTTTCTACCTGCTGAACAAACAGCTGCTTGCGACCCAATCGGCGGATTCGACAAGCGCACCGCAAGCAAGCCTCCTCTTTCGACAAGGCGGCTCCCTTCGCGAAGCTGCCTCGGCGGGGCAGGCCGGCAGATCACTGTCGTGCGAGTTGCAGATGATGAGGGGTGATGGCACGGCATTCTGGGCGCATCTGGAGGCCACTGCCGCGCAGGACCCGTCGACAAGCTCAGGGCAGGCCGCCGAAGGTACACCGACGGTGCGTCTCGTGCTGAGCGATGTCACCACACGCAAACAGGCGGAGGCGGCACTACGGGAGAGCGAGGAGCAGCACCGGGCCATCCTCCAGGCGGCCATGGCCGGTTTCTGGCTGGTGGACACGCAGGGTCATCTCCTGGAAGTCAACGAGGCCTATTGCCGGATGAGCGGCTACAGCGTGGATGAACTGCTGACCATGCGAATCTCCCAACTGGAGGCCGCGGAAACGGCCACTGCCACCGCCGCCCATATCCAGAAGGTCTTGGCGGGAGGAGGGAACCGTTTCGAGTCCCGGCATCAGCGCAAAGATGGGAGCGTTTTTGACGTCGAGATCAGCTTCCAGCTTCGTCCCGTCGATGGCGGGCAGTTGGTGGTTTTCGTAGATGACATCACCGCACGCAAGCGGGCGCAGGTGGAACTGAACGCTGAGCGGGCGCACTATTTCGGTTTCTATAATCTGGCCCCGGTGGGCTTTGTTACCGTCAGCGAGCCGGGGGTGATTCTCGAAGCCAACCTTCCCCTTGCGACCCTGCTGAACGTGGCTCCGGGTTCGCTGCCCCAGCAGCCGCTCTCCGGCTTCGTTTTCAAGGAAGACGCGGACCGATTCCACCTGTTGCATCAACAGCTCTTCAGGACGGGCGAATCGCAGTCGTGCGAGTTGCGGATGGTCAAGCATGCGGGCCCGCCATTCTGGGTGCAGTTGGCGGCCACGATCGTGCAGGCCGGCGGTGACGCGCCCGTGAGCCGCATGGTGCTGAGCGACATCACCGCGCGCAAGCAGGCGGAGGCGGAACACGAAACACTGGCGGCCCAAACCCGGCACCTGCAGAAGGTCGAAGGCTTGGATCGCATGGCCGGGGCCATCGTCCATCATTTCAACAACCAGCTCATGGCGGTAATGGGAAATCTGGAACTGGCCATGAACGATCTGTCTAACAATTCGGGCCCCGGCATGTTCCTGACGAATGCGATGCAATCCGCCCGCAAGGCGGCGGAGGTGAGCGGCGCGATGCTGACTTACCTCGGGCAATCGATGGGCAAGCAGCAACCGTTGGATTTTTCCGGCGCTTGCCATCAGAGCCTCCCCTTGCTGCGGGCCGCCCTGCCGCCAGGCGTGGCGTTGGAGACCGACCTGCCCTCTCCCGGCCCGAGCATCAGAGCCAACGCGAACCAGATCCGACAAATGCTGACCAACCTGGTCACCAACGCCTGGGAGTCCATGGGTGACGGGCAGGGCGTCATTCGCCTGACCGTCAAGACGGTTTCCCCCGCGGAGATGCCCACCGCAGGCCATTCCCCCATCGCCTGGCAGCCGCACGCCTCGGCCTATGTCTGCCTGGAAGTCGCGGATGCGGGTTGCGGGATCCCGGACGAGGATATCGAAAAACTCTTCGACCCGTTTTTCTCCCGCAAATTCACCGGCCGGGGGCTTGGCCTGTCGACGGTTCTGGGAATTGTGCGGGCACTCGACGGGACGGTCACTGTTGAGAGCGAACCGGGCCGCGGAAGTGTCTTTCGGGTCTTTCTGCCGCTGTTGGTTGCTGGTGCGTCGGTCAAGGGTCGTGAGGGTCAGGAGCGCGGACCAGGCAGCTTGCCTTCCGCTTCTTCGCGGGACGACCGCCAGTTCCAACCGCTCGCGTTGGCGGCGCCGATACCTCCGCCGGTCCCGAGGGCGCCGAAGCGGGCCGGGGGTGCAACGTTGCTGGTGGTCGAGGACGAGCCTGGGGTACGCGAAGTAGTCACACGCGCGCTCGAGCGCTTCGGATTTTCGGTGCTCGTCGCGGAGGACGGTGTCGCAGCGATGGAGGTATTCCGGCTACACCGAGACGAGATCGATTGCGTGCTGTGCGACGTCAGCATGCCTCGCATGAACGGCTGGGAGACATTGACGGAACTGCGCAAACTCTCGCCCGGCATCCCGGTGATCCTAGCCAGCGGATACAGCGAGGCCTTGGTGATGGAGGGCCATCATTCTGCGCTACCACAGACCTTCTTGAACAAGCCTTATCAGTTTGATGCGCTGATCCACGCGATCGGCCAGATCCTGCCCGACGCTGCGCCAATCAGGGCAGAGCGCGAAAATCTAAACCGGGTGGGGCCCAGAAGGTCCAGCGGACACGGCTGCGGAAGGAAACCTGCTGATAATAATGGGGGCCCCGCCTGATGAACCAAGAGAATCGACCTGACCAAGCCGCCGCCCTCCGTCGGCGGGCCGAAGACGTCTCCCGGGAAAACGCAGCCCGGTTGCCGGCGAAGACCGAGGCCCTGTCGCCCGAGGCGGCGCAGTCTCTTCTCCATGATTTGCGCGTGCATCAGATCGAGTTGGAGATGCAAAACGAGGAACTGCGCCGCTCGCAGGTGGAACTGGAGGCGGCGCGGGCACGCTATTTCGACCTCTACGATCTCGCCCCGGTGGGCTACTGCACCCTCAGCAAGGCAGGGCTGATTCTGGAGGCCAACCTCACCGCTGCCACCCTGCTGGGCGTGGCCCGGGGCGCACTGATCAAGCAGCCGATCTTCCGTTTCATCCTCAAGGAGGACCACGACATCTACTATGGTCGTCGCAAACCGCTCTTCGAGGACCGTTCGGCGGATTCGCCAAGCGCAGGGCAGTCCGGCGCCCCGCAGTCGTGCGAACTGCGGATGGTGAAGAGCGATGGCACAGTCTTCTGGGCGCATCTGGAGACGACCGTGGTGCAGGATGCCACTGGCGCGCCCGAGTGCCGCGTTGTGCTGACCGACATCACTGAGCGCAATCGGGCGGAGGCATATGGAGAAATGGGCCGCGAACTCCTTCAGTTCCTCAACGAGCCGGGAGCTTTGCGGGTTTCCAGCCAGCGCGTCATCGCGGCGTTGAAGAGGCGGACCGGGTTCGATGCCGTGGGCATGCGCCTGCAAGACGGGGATGACTTTCCGTATTTCGCCCAGGAGGGCTTTCCCGAGGATTTCCTGCTGACGGAAAATACGCTGCTCGCGCGGGCCGCGGATGGCGGCTTGTGCCGCGGCAAGGACGGTTCCGTCTGCTTGGATTGCACCTGCGGTCTGGTCCTCTCGGGCAAAACCGACCCGGCCAATCCGCTCTTCACCCGAGGAGGAAGTTGCTGGACGAACAATTCCTTCCCGTTGCTCAACCTTCCGCCTGATCAGGATCCCCGGCATCATCCCCGCAACCACTGCATCCGTCGCGGCTATGCCTCCATCGCCCTGGTCCCTATTCGGAACAAGGATGCAATAATTGGGCTGCTTCAGTTCAACGACCGGCGCAAAGGTTGTTTTTCTATCGATCGAGTCGAACTCCCGGAAGGCATCGCCACACAGATCGGAACGGCGCTGATGCGCAAGCGGGCGGAGGACGCGTTGTGCGAGAGCGAGGAGAAATTTGCGAAGTGTTTTCAGCGGTCACCCGTGCTGCTGAACATTTCCACGGTGGAAGATGGCGTCTTCCTTGATGTGAACGATGAGTTTCTCACCGTTTCCGGCTTCAGCCGCGAGGAGCTCATCGGCCAACGCTCGATCGAGCTCGGCTGGATCGCCTCCGCCGATCGCGCGAAGCTGCTGGCGGTGCTGCGGGAGAAGGGCCGCGTTGCCGGACTCGAGCTCACTCTGCACGGGAAGGGAGGGCGGCCAATCCACGGCTTGATCAACAGCGAAGCGTTCACGTTCGGCGGGCGGAGCTGCATGGTGTCGGTGATGATGGACATCACTGCGCGCAAGCGGGCGGAGGAAAATCTGCGGCTCAGCGAAGAGAGTCTAGCTGTCACCCTACAGTCCATCGCCGATGCCGTGATCGCCACCGACGCCGCAGGCCTGATTACCCGCATGAACCGCACCGCCGAACGGCTGACCGGATGGCCGCTCGCTGAGGCCCTCGGCCGTTCTTTGCCCGACGTGTTTCGCATCGTCAATGCCCTGACACGCGCGCCTGCGATCAACCCGGTGCAGCTCGTGATGGAGCGCGGGGAGATCGTGGGGCTGGCCAACCACACCGCACTGCTCGCTCGCGACGGACGGGAATACCAGATTTCAGACAGTGCCGCGCCCATCCGCAGCGCGGATAGCAGGTTCCTGGGAGTAGTGCTCGTCTTCGGCGATGTCACCGAGAAGTACCGCGTGCAGCAGGCCCTCGCCACCACGACTGAGATACTCGAACGTACCGGTGCAATGGCGAAGGTCGGCGGTTGGGAGCTGGACCTGCGGACCATGCAGCTGTTCTGGTCCCTGGAAACCTGCCGCATCCACGAAATCGAGCCGCCTGTCGCGCCCCCGCTCGATCAAGCGATCAACTTTTACGCCCCCGAAGACCGGCCGATCATCCAGGCCGCAGTGCACGCCGCGATCGAGCCCGGCACGCCCTACGATCTGGAGTTGCGGCTGATCACGGCGAAGGGCCGGCCCACTTGGGTCCGGGCCCAATGCGCCCCCGTGACTGAGGACGGCAAGGTGACGAAGTTGCGTGGCGCTTTCCATGACATCAGCGAGCGCAAGCTGGCCGAGGATGCGGTGCGTGAGAGCGGCCGCATCTTGCGTGATTCGCAGTCTGTGGCGCATATTGGAGCTTACATCACGGATTTAAGGGCGACTGATTTTGCGGCGAATTCCTGGCAGGCTACGCCAGAGATCTATAAAATCTTCGGGATCGACGAGACATATCCGCACACTCTGGCTGGTTGGGTTGGATTCATTCATCCCGATTCGAAGGCAGAGCTTTTCGCCTACCATCAGCGGGTGGTCGACGAAAGAGGACACTTCGATCATGAATATAGAATAGTCCGACTCAACGACGGAGCCGAACGCTGGGTTCAAGGAACAGGCGAACTCGAATATGATGATCACCAATACCCTGTCAGAATGCTAGGTACCATTCAGGACATCACCGAGCGCAAGCTGGCCGAGGAGGCGCTGAGGGAATCACTCCGGGAAAAAGAGGCGCTCCTGAAGGAGGTGCACCACCGGGTGAAGAACAACCTACAGGTGATCAGCAGCCTGCTGCGACTGCAATCGGGGCAGGTCGAAAACCCCGGCACGCGCGAGGTGCTGCAGGATATGCAGAACCGTATCCGCTCAATGGCGCTGCTGCACGAGACGCTCTACCGTTCGGGGAATCTCGCGCGAGTCGATCTCGCCGACTATCTCCAAACCGTCTGCACCCAACTCTTCCGCGCGACGGCGCGCCTTGGCTCCGGAACAATCCGGCTCCAATTTGACTTGGTGCCAGTCTCAGTGGACGCCACCCAGGCCGTGCCGTGCGGCCTGCTGGTCAACGAACTGGTGTCGAACTGCCTCAAGCACGCATTCCCCAATGGCCGCTCTGGCGAGGTGCGGGTGATCCTCCAACCGGTGGGCGGTGGTCTCGAACACCGACTTACTGTGGCCGACGATGGCGTGGGGTTGCCGGTGGATCTGGACTCCGCGAAGCTTAAGTCCCTGGGCCTGCAACTGGTGTCCGATCTTTGCGCACAGATGGGCGGCCGACTGGATCTCGGCCCTGGCCCCGGAGCCCTGTTTGCGGTGACCTTTGTTCCCAAGCAGCAGTCTTTGCAATTTTCGAGCAACTCCGAATGACTAACACGAAGCCCCTGGTTGGAGCCGGACTGGTCGTCGCCCTCCTGCAGCGATATCGCCCTGGAGCCCGAGCAGTCTTGCGCGAGCATCAGCCGGATACAACAACAAGGCGGCGTGTGCTTGGCAAAAGCGATCTGGTGAGGAGCACCGCGTGGAGCAGCCCCTCGGCACCACCACGACTGAGATGCTCGAACGCACCGGTGCAATGGCGAAGGTCGGCGGCTGGGGGCATGGATCCGCGGACCATGCAGATGGGGCGAAGTGAGGGTCGCCTGAGACGACACCCTGTTGCAGAACCCAGTGAAACACGAAAACCGAGAGGAATCCGGCGTGAGTCGCCGGTTTAGCCGGTTGCTCAATTCCGCCTGCCAGTGTATCATCAGTTGCGCGTCTTTTTCCAGAAGCCAACCGGATCAGGGAATTGGTACTCCAACCATTACCGATGAAAGAATCCAAGACTACCCCTGGCGCCGCCTTGCTCTCGACGACGGGCATGGTTCCAGCCACCGTGAAAAGCAGCGGCCTCAGTGTGACGAGCGAGAAAAAGCACCCACGTCAGACTTCCACGATTCAGGCCATAATCGACATTGGCTTCGGCAACACCGCATTTGTTCGCGGAGAGGGGCCCGGTTTGAGTTGGGAACGCGGGCAACCCATGACCTGCGTCAAAGCCAATCTTTGGACGTTCAGCATCGAATCGACCACTAAACCGATTGTTTTCAAAATCTTGATAAACGACGAGATTTGGTGTTTGGACGACGACTACACTGTGGAAACTGGCAAGAAAGTTACATTGGCACCGAACTTCTGATCGGGTACTGCCCCCAGAGATTGGCGGATTGGTCAGCGCCAATCAGTTCTCCAATCGACGCGATGCACGGACCGCAGTACCTGTTAGGAACGGCCATCGCGGGCCCGCTCTGGCGCGACACACGGAGCTTCTCGGAGACGCTCCAGGCCCCGTTCAGATCTTTCAATCTCGTTCCGGATTGGGTTGCCGCTGGCCATGTCGAACCCGCGAATGCGGCGCGTCTACACTTAATGACTACGAGAAAAACGAAACCAAACATCAGATACAAACCGCCCCAGGATTTGCCCAAGATTTGCCCAAAACCCTGTTTTTGGCTTGTTTTTCCTGCTTCTGGCTGCATGGTGTTTCCTGTTCTAACTCACTCATAAACAACTTAAAGCACGGTCTGTAAGGCTTTTCTGTTGTTGGGCAAGCGGCTTTCTTTCCCCTCCCTCAGCCCCACGCCTGCGGTAGGAGCGTGTTTTCACGCGATCCCCACACGGAATCGCGGGCAAGCACGCTCCAGCAGACGGATTCGTCACTGCTTGTCCGTCTCGTTCGCCCTTCCCTCTGACCGCTTTCCGGTCCGCCTTCTGCCTTCCTCACTCAACCTTCCGCCTTAGGTCCTCCGCTCCATGGCCGGCTACAAAGACTACTACCAAACCCTCGGTATCACCCGCACGGCGACCCCCGAGGAGGTCAAAAAGGCGTTCCGCAAGCTCGCTCGCGAATTCCATCCCGACCGCGCGCCCACCGCCACCCGTAAGGCTACGATGGAGGCCAAGTTCAAGGAGATCAACGAGGCGTACGAAGTCCTTGGCGATCCCGAGAAGCGCAAACGCTACGACGAACTCGGCGCCAATTGGGACCAGCCGCAGTTCAGCCGCGGCGGCGGCGGCGCGGGCCAAGGACCCTTCGGCGGCGGCGGTGGCGGCTTCAGCCAGGGCGCGCCGGGAGATTTTGAGGACTCCTTTGGCGGGGCCGGCTTCAGCGACTTCTTCGAGCAGTTCTTCGGCCGCGGCTCCGCTGCCGGCGCCCGCGGAGGTCACGGCGGTCACAGCGGACCGCGCAAACCCAAACGCCCTTCCGGCGACGTCGAGGCCGATATCCGCATCACCCTGGAGGAGGCGGTGAAGGGCTCGCATCGCCAGATCTCCTACCGTCGCACCGATCCCAACACCGGTGAGGCGGGGATCCACACCTACAACGTCCGCATTCCCGCCGGTATCCGCGAAGGCCAGAAGATCCGCCTCGCCGGCCAGGGCAACGGCGGCGACCTCTTCCTCATCGTGCGTTTCCTCCAGCACCCGGAGTTTCGCCGCGAGGGCGACGATCTCTTCTACGATCTGGAGCTCGCCCCTTGGGAAGCCGTCCTGGGCGCCACCATTGCGCTCCAGACCCTCGACGGCAAAGTGAACCTCAAGATCAAGCCCGGCACCCAGGGCGGCCAGCAACTGCGCCTCAACGGCCTGGGTCTGCACACCGAGCACAGCACCCGCGGCGATCTCCATGTGATCGTGCGCGTTCAAGTCCCCGAAGACCCATCACCGGTAGAGCGCGAGCTCTGGGAAAAGCTCGCCAATACCAGCCGCTTCAATCCGCGGGAGTAGGCTCGTTTTCTTCACAGATTCCGACTGGTCGGCCGGATCAGTCGGATCGGTCGGATCGATCGGATCAATCCGCCTACTCGCCGCCCGCCGCGAGCTTCCCCCACTCCCTTATTCCCTCACTCCCTTCCGCCATGAACCTCGACTTCTCCCGCTTCACCGAAAAGGCCGCTGAGTCCGTCCAGGCCGCACAGGCCGAGGCGCGCCGCCGCAACCAGCAGCAGGTCGAGCTCTGGCACCTCCTGCACGCCCTCGTCGCCCAGGAGGATGGCATCGTGCCCGCCGTGCTGGAGAAGATGAAGATCCAGCCCAGCGCAGTGCTGCTCTCGCTCGTACGCCAGCTCGACCGCCTGCCCTCCGTGGGCGGAGCCACAGCCGCCGGCCAGATGTACATCACCCAAGCCGTGGGCGATGCCGTCACCGAAGCCGAGGCCGCCGCCAAACAGTTGCGCGACGACTACCTTTCCACCGAGCACCTCTTCCTCGGCGCCCTCCGCGCGAAACCCACCGCCGAGGTGAAGCGCTTCTTCGAGAGCTTCGAGATCACCGAGGCCAAGTTCCTCGACGCCCTGCGCGAAGTGCGCGGCAACCAGCGCGTGACCTCCCAGCAGCCCGAATCCACCTTCCAGGCACTCGAAAAGTACGGCTCCGACCTCGTAGCCCAGGCGCGCAAGGGGAAACTGGATCCCGTGATCGGCCGCGACGACGAGATTCGCCGCGTCATCCGCATCCTCTCGCGCAAGACCAAGAACAATCCCGTGCTCATCGGCGATCCCGGCGTGGGCAAGACCGCCATCGTCGAGGGCCTCGCCCAGCGCATCCTGCGCGGCGACGTGCCCGAGGGCCTCAAGGACAAGACCGTGTTCTCCCTCGACATGGGCGCTCTCGTGGCCGGCGCCAAATACCGCGGCGAGTTCGAGGAGCGCCTCAAGGCCGTGCTCAACGAGGTCAAGAAGAGCGAGGGCCGCGTTATCCTCTTCATCGACGAACTCCATACCGTCGTGGGCGCCGGCAAGGCCGAGGGCTCCATGGACGCCGGCAACATGCTCAAGCCCATGCTCGCCCGCGGCGAGTTGCGCTGCATCGGCGCGACCACCCTCGACGAATACCGCAAGCACCTCGAAAAGGACGCCGCCCTCGCCCGCCGCTTCCAGACCGTGCTCGTCGAGCAGCCCACCGTCGAGGACACCATCTCCATTCTCCGGGGACTGCGCGAGCGCTTCGAGGTCTACCACGGTGTCCACATCCAGGACAACGCACTGGTCAACGCCGCCGTCCTCTCCCACCGCTACATCACCAACCGCTTCCTGCCCGACAAGGCCATCGACCTCGTCGACGAGGCCTGCGCCACCATCCGCACCGAGATGGACTCGATGCCGCAGGAACTCGACGAACTCTCCCGCCGCCAGATGCAGCTCGAGATCGAGGAGGCCGCGTTGAAGAAGGAGCGCGACGACGCCTCCCGCCAGCGCCTCACCGTGCTCACCAAGGAACTCGCCGACATCCGTGGCCGCGCCGACGCCATGCGCCACCAGTGGGACAAGGAGAAGTCCGCCATCACAGGTGTCCGCAAAGTTCGCGAACAACTCGAAGGCGAACGCCGCGCCCTCGAAAAGGCCGAGCGCGAGTACGACCTCAACAAGGCCGCCGAGCTCCGCCACGGCCGTATCCCGCAACTCACCGCGCAGCTCGCGGAGATGGAGGCAGCCAGCAAGTCGGCAAAGCTCATGCGCGAGGAGGTCACCGCCGAGGAGATCGCCGAGATCGTAGCCCGCTGGACCGGTGTGCCCGTCACCCGACTACTCGAAGGCGAGAAGGACAAGCTCCTGCGCCTGGCCGATGTGCTCCACCAGCGCGTCGTTGGCCAGTCCGAGGCCGTCGATGCCGTAGCCGCCGCCATCCTGCGCTCCCGCGCCGGCATCAAAGACCCTCGCCGCCCCATCGGCTCCTTCCTCTTCCTCGGCCCCACCGGCGTAGGCAAGACCGAGCTGGCGAAGACGCTCGCAGAGTCGCTCTTCGACTCGGAGCAAAATCTCGTGCGCCTCGACATGTCCGAGTACATGGAGAAACACTCTGTATCCCGCCTCATCGGTGCGCCCCCGGGCTACGTAGGCTACGACGAGGGCGGGCAGCTCAGCGAAGCCATCCGCCGCAAGCCCTACTCGGTGATCCTCTTCGACGAGATCGAGAAGGCGCACCCCGATGTCTTCAACGTCCTGCTCCAGGTCCTCGATGATGGCCGCATCACCGACAACCAGGGCCACGTAGTCGATTTCAAGAACACCGTCGTCATCCTCACCTCCAACATCGGCAGCCGCCACCTGCAGGAAGGTGTGACCGACGACAGCATTCCCGAGTCCGTCCGCGAAGCGGTGATGGCCGATCTGCGGAAGACGTTCCGGCCCGAGTTTCTGAACCGCATCGACGACGTCGTCCTCTTCAAGCCGCTCTCGCTCGAGGAGATCACGACGATTGTCGATCTCCTCCTCGCCGATCTGAACAAGCGCCTCGCCGACCGCAGCATCACCGTGCAGCTCGACAAGACCGCCCGCGAGTGGGTCGCCGAGAAAGGCTATGATCCGGTATATGGTGCGCGCCCGTTGAAGCGTTTCCTCCAAAAGCATCTGGAGAACCAACTCGCCCGCGCCCTCATCTCCGGCGCCGTCAAAGAGAACTCCACCCTCACCTTCCACGTCAAAAACGACGAGTTGGAACTGAAGGGTTGATGCTATCCGCGTAGCTGGACGGCGAAGCCGTTCAGTCTGATTGAGGGAGGGACGGCGCTCCGCCGCCTTCCCTCCGGCAGGTCACAGAGCCCACAAAGGCAGAGGAGTTCACAGAGATCGGATAGCGGATCCGAACCATTTCACCGCAGAGAACGCATAGAGCGCAGAGATCGGGACGACCGAAGTAGGAGCCTGCTCGCAGGCAGTTCCGTCGTAGCGAAGGCCGGGCCATCGTCCCGTAGCTGGATGACGAAGTCATTCAGCCGGATGGAGGATTGAGATAGGGATGGCGCTCCGCGCCGTCCGGCTGCTCCACCTGGAGGAGCCAACACACACGCGATCCGGACGACAGAAGGCAACCAAGAGAACAAAGGCCGGACTGACGGCAGATTTTCCACCAGGCCGGGAAAAAAGGGTCAAACCCTAATGTCTGCGATTTTGGCTCGGAGGGGGCATAATAGGGACGATCGGAAATTTCAGCCGCGAGTCCTGCTGTGGGGAAATCCCTGACTCCATGAAGACGGCGCGGATAATGGTGGCAGCATCGCAGTTTCCTCGACTGAGCCCCCCCGGTGCCGTCTGTAGCTTCCTTTCCGCCGTCCCACTTCGGCGCAAGAATTGGCCCCCCTTGAGCTTGGCGTCATGGAGGGGCACGTGGTTGGCGCGGCAGGATCGCGGGCGGCGAACGGTTCACCGCGACTCCACTCCGGCCGCACGGCCACACTGTCAGCGAACCCGGGCAGGGCAATGCGCTTCCGGCCCGCCAAACGATCCCGTCCATCGGATCGGACCCGCACGGCCACCCCATCCAGCCGGCATCGCATCCTGTATCCGTGGTATTGTTTTGACCTGAACTCGAAGCAGGGATTTCTCGTTTCCCTACAGTTGCCATGAACCTCCGCCGCCATTGCCTCGCCACCACTCTCGCAGCCCTGGGCTCCGCCAGCACCCATGCGGCCATCGACCTCTACGACTCCCAACCGACTTTCCAGGCGGCACTCACCACGCCGGTCACGACCATCGACTTCAACTGGATGGGCTCGTTGGACAACCTGCCCAGCCCCTCGACCTACTCCGGGGTCTCCTTCTCCTCGATCTACCTGACGAGCGGCGACATCAGTTGGCACATGGCGGGTTATCCCGGCTATACCGACCCCTGGCTGAAATCATGGGAGGGACTGACGATCACCCCGCCGAGCTACACCACCTCCGCTGGGTTCGAGATGGGGGCCTATTTCGGCAATCCAACCACCGTCACCGCGACAGCCCACACCAATCTCGGCCACTCGCTTTCCGCCACCAATGGGAGCGCGACGACGATGAGTTTCTGCGGGTTTGTCACCTCAGCCGACGAGTACATCACGTCGATCACCGTCACGCAGACCAGCGACCGGAACTACGAGGCGATCGACGATTTCACGTTTGGCACCACAGCAGTCCCGGAACCGGCCACGACCGGAGTGATCATCGCGGCACTCGCTCTCGTCGTTTGTTTCGCGCGACGATTCATTCCGACCGGCCAGACCAAGGACCGGATTTCCTGATCCTTCTGGGACTGCACGGTCGCCCAAGGGCCTCAGGGGACAGGTCAGTTCCGAGGGCCAGAAGCAACGTAGGTGCGTTCGATCGATAGATGCTCTCAGCCAACCGGCGGATTGGGTGCTGGAACACTGTATCTCGGCTGCAGCCTTCCCTCGGGTCGAAGCAACCAAGGGATCTGAGTTCACCGGAGTAAACGCGTAGTGCTGCAACCCAAACTTCATTTTGGACCGGCTGACAAGTACGCCGGGAGCTTTCACTGGACCGTTGCGCTAGGTGAGTACACTCGGCCGGGCCAGAGCGACGTTCCTTCGGGCGGGTAAAGCGATTTTTTCAAAAATAGAGTCGGTCGGCGCGCGGGATCGCTCGGTTTCGGAAAAAATCACGACAACCGCGCCCAAATATGGTCGGTTTTCCGCTTTTGGGACTCTTAAAACGCAAAAACAAGCGGATTTGGGCCCCGAACTCGTCGGTTTTCCCGCCGATGGACCGTATTTTCGAAAAACAAAGCATTCCCGCACGCTGACCGACCATTCCCTCACGCTGATCGACCATTCTTGTTCGCGAATCGACCATTCCCTCGCGTTGATCCCTTATTCCCGGCCGCTGATCGCCTTTCCCTTGAGCCGAGGGGGAACTGCGCTCCCCAACACCCCAGCCGGCATGGCGGATTCTAATTGTCGTTGACCACGCGGGCGGCGCCTCGCCCTCAGGACGAACCTCGCCCTCCAGACGGGAAATGGTCACTGGAGGGCGAGCCTCCCGGCGAGCCGCAGATTTGTTATTGCCGACTGGCGAGGAAGCTCTCGGGCAAAGAGCCGGGACTCGGCCGCAATCCACACAGTTACAGCAACAACCGCAGCGATCAGGAAACCGGATACATTAAGCCAACTGTAGTGCCTGAACTTTGCATCCGTATCGCCCCGACGTGAGCGGCTGCTGCGGACTTGGCGGACAGCGCGGAACGCAGAGTGCTGCCCCCGGAAACCGGAAAGCGGGGACCGGAAGTATTCGCAATACACGCTACTCGCCCCTCACTACTTCTTTTCGAGTCATGCGTTTACCGGTCGGCAACTGCGTTGGCGGTCCACCGTGACGGCCCTATCCAAGTTCCGTAGAGAACATAGCGGCGCGGGGGCCGGACACCGGATGACCACGGCTCAACTGTAAATACATAGCTCGACAGTAGGGCCAAAGCTTGCGTCTATACCGCGTCCCTCGCGGTTTCGAAATATCAAGCTCAAGAAGCGCAGACGACGCGCAACAGGCGCCGTCGTTCCGAACATAACATGAGCGCTACGGAGACTCGGCGCTATACGAACTACATATCCACAATAATCCTAAACGCAGCAGTTGGATCTACAGAAGTTAACAAAGATCACGAAGCATGAGATAGTTGGCTCCGCGTGTTCACCTTCTGGGCGCTCACCCTTGGTTCGCTCCGGCGAAATTCCAATGCGCGCTCAAGATGAGCCTAATGCCGAGTCCGTGTAGGAGCGTGCTCGCACGCGATAGAGTCTCATCTTGAAAGCGAACAGGAATAGGACTGGTTCATCTTAATCGCGACAAAGCAGACCAGCGCCGAGTGCCGCGTGACGAGAGCCAAATTCTCCAGTGCTCGGCCCAGGAGCAGGCGTCCTTCCTAGGTCTTGCTCGGAGATCAGGCCCTCTGCGCTCGGCCCAGCGGGGGGCTGAATGGTCACGGCCTAGCCCTCCGGCGCCAGGCCCACCACCCATCGTCCACAGTCCAGCGCCCAAGCGGGCACAAAAAAGCCGCGGTGAAATTTCACCGCGGCTCGAAAGAATAGAACCGGACTACTTAGCGGCGGAAGCGGCGGAAGCCGACCAACCCGAGGGTGGCCAGACCGAGGATCGCAGCGTAGGTGGACGGCTCGGGAACGGCCACGAGTCCGACATTATTTCCGCTCACAGTTCCGAAAACAACCGAGGTGTTCGCGTCAGTGATCGACCAGTCGAACCCATCAACTGCATCGGTGATGGTAGGAAGAACCCAATTCGCGTTCGTAACAACAGCCCATTGGGAGGAACCAGCAAGGGCCTTGCTATTAAATACCCATCCATAAACTTGCATCCCGGCAGACGCACCGGATGTGTAGGCACCGGTGACGAGATCTGAGCCGAATGAAAGGCTGGCCCCACCCTGTCCATTCAAACCTTCGCCACCAAGGATGTTCGAATCCCACTTGCCTGTTGCGAGCGAAGTGAACGTCGGCAATGCACCAGGTTTCGAGAAATCGGGGGTGCCTGAGAAAACGCCGACCTCGACGTTGTAGCTGTTACCCAACAAGCTGCCTGCTGTATCACGGAACTGGATCGATCCGCTAGAATCCGTAAACCAGTTGGCCGAGACCGAAGCCATGACTGCGAGCGGAGCGATGGCAATAGTTGCAATAGATGCGAGGACGATACGTTTGATGGAGTTCATAAGAAGCGAAAGTTAGGAAGTATTTAGATTAGAAGTTAGGGGTAAAAAATCAAAGCGGGAAGGGGCGAATCTGAATATAATTGACGTTGGCGGCCGCTGTTTTCAGCAACACGGCTTTGGTTGCGTTAAAAATTTTGAGCGTGTTCCCATTCGTCATACCAGCGGCCCAACGGTTGGTTCCCGTGCTATACGTAAACAGTGTAAAATTGGACCCGTTATATGCAAATAAACGATCGCCATTCGCAAAAGTGGTACCGATATCATTAGTGAACAGACGGCTTGCGACCGTCACGTCCGTGGGATGCGGCGCAGAGTCAACCGGGAACCCCTCAGCCAAAATCTGCTCGCCGGCGCGGATGACCTGAGCGAAATTATTTGTGCGCACGTTACCAACAAAAACACCTGTTGAAGGCGTCGCCGAGGCCCGCTTGATCAAATAGCCAACTCCGGGATAAACAACTGTCGCATCGGCATTCGTGATGCCTTGGCGCCAACCAGTTCCATTGAAAGTAATAGTCGCGTTCGAGGCACCGTTCACCCTGATGACAATCTGATCTCCCGCCAAGAACAGCCCAGTAGAAGAAGAGCTCACCTGTGCGAGGGTGACATGCGCCCGGACAACAAACTTCACTCCGACCAAGGCCGCAGGAAGATTGCCCGAAATCGTATTTTCAGCGCTCGTCTTGATCACAATCGTAGCATTCGCCGCAGCAATTGTTGCAGCAGTGTCGACATCAAGACGGTCGCCAATGTAGGCGCCCGCATTGTTCGGATCAGCCACGATTTCAACGTAGTAGGCTTTTCCGGCAGTCAAAGCGGCACCGAGATTGAGGCCAGTTCCAGAAACAGTCAGCGCAGTATTTGAGATTCCCGCTACCATCCCGGAGAACGAAGGAGCATTCACCATCGGGATCCCGGAATACTGCGATCCTTGGGTGAAGTTATACGAGACAAATCCAACAGGATCGGTCGTGGCGGTTTGGGCAACCGCGCCCACCGCGAGAAGAGAAAGCAGTCCAACAACAGGGAGTTTCATTTGGTTTGCCATAGGGGTATGGACACGACCATGCGAATCGCGGTGTGAGCATCAATCCAAAACTTTAGAAATTTAGTGCGAAAAATTTCGCCTCTCGTAGGGGCTAGGGCGAACACCCTACGCCCGTACCCTAAAACCGGTGGGTTTCCTCCCGGGCGAACGGGAGGCGGCGCGGCGGACCTAAGGCAGATGGGAGAAGGCAGAGTGCTGAACGCCAATGCGCAGGGTGCGGGCCGGAGAGGAAAGCGCGAGCCCGCTGGAGGGGAAATCCCCCTAGGGGCGGGCCTCGTGGCACCCCGAGCACCGCGCGTAACCGGAACATGGAACCTACTGCGGCATTTTCGATTTGGGATTGCCGATTTTCGATTGGCCGGAGCCCCACCGGAACGATGAATGCCGAGGTTCGCGGGCCGCCCTAGCCCCTGGGATTTTCGATTTTGGATTGCCGATTTTCGATTGAATGAAATGGAACTTCCATGACGCCACCGGGGGCGAATGCCTCCTCCGATCTTCCCCGTAGCTGAAGCGCGAAGCTCTCCTGTGTACCCTT
>CAJCBL010000295.1 GCA_903960515.1 uncultured Verrucomicrobiota bacterium | reverse complement strand
TGGAGGCGCTCGTAGATGATGCCTACGCAGATGAACAGCGCGCCGGTAGTTACTCCGTGGTTGATCATCACCAGCGTGGCGCCCTCAAGGCCGTTCTGGGTGAAGGAGAAGATGCCGAAGGTGGCGAAGCCCATGTGGGCCACCGAGGAGTAGGCGACGAGCTTCTTGAGGTCGCTCTGGGCCAAGGCGGCGAAACCACCGTAGATGATCGCCACCACCGACATCACCAGGATGGCCGGGGCGAAGTAGTGCGCGGCGTACGGGGTGATCGGCAGGCAGAAGCGCAGGAAACCGTACGTACCCATCTTCAGGAGCACGCTGGCCAGGATGACCGACCCGGCCGTGGGCGCCTCGACGTGGGCGGCGGGCAACCACGTGTGGAAGGGGAACATCGGCACCTTGATCGCGAAGGAGAGGAAGAACGCCCCGAAGATCCAGAGCTGGAAGCTGTGGGGGAAGTTCGCACCGGCATCCATCATCTGGGGAATGCTGAAGCTGCCGATGTGCAGGCGTAGCGCCACGATGGCGACCAACAGCATCACCGAGCCGGCCATCGTGTAGATGAAGAACTTCATCGCCGCGTAGATCTTGCGCGGGCCGCCCCACACGCCGATGAGCAGCGTCATCGGGATGAGCATCGACTCCCAGAAGATGAAGAAGAGCACGAGGTCGAGCGCGCTGAACACACCGATCATCGCAGCCTCCATGATCAGGAGACACACCATGAACTCTCGCACGCGCTTGCTGATGTACTTCCAGGAGCAAAGCACGCACAGCGGGGTGATCAGAGTGGTGAGCAGGATGAGCAGCACGCTGATGCCGTCGACGCCCAGATGGTAGTCGATCTTGAGGCTGGGGATCCAGGCGCTGTGCTCGATGAACTGGAAGCCCACCTTTGTGGCGACGTAGCTCGTGTAGAGCGGTACGGAGACGATGGCGACGGCGAGGGAGGCCAGTAGCGTCCACCAGCGCAGGAGGCGCTCGTTGGGGATCGCGATCGCGACCGCTGCTGCGGCCAACGGGGCGAAGATGAGAACGCTGAGGAGATGCTCTTTCATCGGGCGAGCGGCGGCTTAGGCGACAAAGTAGATGAGGGCCGCGATCACGAGCGCGGCCACGACGACGGTGATGGCGAGGTTGTTCTGCACTGCGCCGCTTTGGGCTGCGCGCAGGCGCTGGCCAGTGGCGCGGACCTTGTAGGCGAGACCGTCGACGACGCCGTCGATGCCGGTGCGGTCGAAGAGGTCGACCACGCGGGTGGTCCACATGAGCGGGATGATGCCCAGCACGCGGTAGATTTCACCCACGGCGGTATCGATCGTCTGGACCGGCTTGCTGGCCAGCCACTGGAAGGCCTGGCCGCCGCGGCGGTAGAGCCAGTCGTTGTCGATGTTCACCCCGGCGTGCGGCTCGATCTTGTGCAGCTTCACCATGAGGAAGAACGCGCAGGCGGTGAAGAGCAGGATCTGGAGACTCTCGGCGATGTGCGGGAGATTGTACGGGTGATACGCCGCTGCGTCAGCGGGGTTGGGCAGCAGGCCGTAGAGGATACCGTAGGCGCAGCCCAGCAGGATGCACAGGAAGGCGGCGATACCCATCGCGGCCAGCATGTTCCACGGCGGATCGCCGGCGCGGTCGCGGACTTCGGGCGAGCACTTGTCGGTGCCAAACCATACGAAGTAGGGAACCTTCAGGCCGTTGCAGTAAAAGGTACCGATCGAGGCCAGAGTGAGCAGGAAGCCCGCCCAGTAGAGATGGGGGTGATTGAAGGCTGACGACACGATCATCGACTTCGAGACGAAGCCGCTGAAGAGCGGGAAGGCCGAGATCGAGAGGCCGCCGATGAGCGTGAGCAGGAAGGTCCACGGCATCTTCTTGTAGAGACCACCGAGCTGCGACATGCGAGTCTCGCCGGTCATGTGGAGCACGGCGCCGCCACCCATGAAGAGCAGGCCCTTGTAGAGGATGTGGGCGAAGGCGTGGGCGCAGACGCCGTTGATCGCCAGTGCGGTGCCGATGCCGGCGCCGGCCACCATGTAGCCGACCTGCGAGATGATGTGGTAGGCGAAGAGGCGGCGGATGTCGTTTTCGATGATCGCATACACCACACCGTAGAGCGACATGACCACGCCCAGCCACACGAGCAGCTCCATGCCGCCGAAACCGCGGCAGAGCGCGTAGACGGCGGTCTTGGTGGTGAAGGCGCTCAGGAAGACGGAGCCGTTGAAAGTGCCGTTCGGGTACGCATCGGGCAGCCAGGCGTGGAAGGGCGGCACGGCGGCGTTGACGATGATGCCGACTAGGATGAGCACACCGGGCAGGTCGTAGGCGGCGCCGAGTTTGACGAAGTTGTCGAAGGCGATGGCCTCTTGTCCGGATTTGCCCTGCATCCACAGGATGATGCCGGCCAGCAGCGAGAGACCACCGGCCACGTGGACGAGCAGGTAGCGGTAGCCGGCGCGGGTCGACTCCGGCGTGCGGCTGAACCAGACCAAGAATACCGAGGAGAACGCCATGATCTCCCAAAACAGGAAGAGCACGAGCAGGTCGCCGGCGAAGATGGCGCCGAGCGAGCCGGATACGTAGATCCAGGAGGCGGAGTGCTGGGCGTCCTCCTGGACGTGGAGTCCGTAGAGTGTGCCGATACAGGCCATACCGCTCATGATCACGGCGAAGACCAGGCTGAGCGCGTCGACGCGGCCGAAGGTGATGTTCCACTTGAGGAACTGGAACACGCCATGAAGCTGCGGCGCGCAGTCTCCTTGGCGGAACGACAGCAGGGCGGCGAGCACGGCGGCGAAGGCCGCCAGCGGCACCGCCAGCAGGAAGGTTTTCTTGAAGGCCTTGGGGATGAGCGGCAGCAGGAGCGCGCCGGCCATCAGCACCAGGGAGGGGTGGATCCAGAGATTATTCACTGTAGTAGTCCTCGCGCTCGGAGACGCCGGCGTAGCCGTAGGATTTGGAGACGACCACGAGCAACACGCAGCCGAGGAAGCCGAAGGCGGTCCAGAAAACCGGGACGTTCTCGGCGATGTGGTAGGCTGAGGCCCAGAAGCCGTGGGCCGGAGCGGCCTCTTCGTGGAAGCCGGCAGAAGGTTCGTCGGTGGCGAGGGAGGCCGCGGCAGCTGTGTGGCCGGCGTGTTCGGCTGCGGGGGCTACTGCGTGTTCGCCGGCTGGAGCCGCGACGTGCTCGGTTGCGGCGGCTGCTTCGTGCTCCTCGGTTGTGAGCACTCGGGCGATGTCCCCGGCGACCACTAGGGCGAGGACTATCCAGCAACCGAGGACAACCGACTTGAGGTTGCTGCGCAGCGTTTCGATGATTCCGAGGAGACTCATTTTACGATACCCTCCACGAAGTTCATGATGAGGTCGGGATAGATGCCGATGACCACGGAGATCGCGGCGGTGATGCAGAGCGGGATGAGCATCGAAAGAGGGGCTTCTCCCGCAGCGCCATGCGCCGCGGAATGCGGATCGGCGATTGCGGAGTGCGGATTGGCGTCACCGTGGCTGTGGTCGCTGTGCTGGTGGCTGTGGCCGTCGTCGTCGCTATGACCGCCGTGGCCGGCGACCGTGGCCGGTTTGCCGAAGAAGGCGTGGTAGACCACCGGAGCGAAGTAGGCGGCGTTGAGCAGCGAACTGCCGATGAGCACCGCGAGGATGAAGTAGGAACCCGCGTCGAGCGAACCCACGAGCATGTACAGCTTGGAGACGAAGCCGGCCACCGGCGGGGCGCCGATCATCGAGAGCGCTGCCACGGCGAAGGCGCCGAAGGTCCAGGGCATCTGGCGACCCAGGCCGCCCATCTCGGAGATGTTCTTCTTGTGGGTGACCACGTAGATGGCGCCGGCGCAGAAGAACAAGGTGATCTTGGAGAAGGCGTGGGCGGCGATGTGGAAGAGACCGCCCTCGACGCCGATCGGGTTGAGCAGCGCCACGCCGAGGATGACGTAGGAGAGCTGCGACACCGTGGAGTAGGCCAGCCGGGCCTTCAGGTTGTCCTTGGAAAGCGCGATCACCGAGGCGAGCAGGATGGTGATCGAGACAAAGCAGGCGGTGGGCAGGCCGAGGTGGAGTTGGTCCATCAGGTCTACGCCGAAGATGTAGAGCATCACCCGCACCGTGGCGAAGACGCCGATCTTCACGACCGCAACGGCGTGGAGCAGGGCGGATACCGGAGTGGGGGCGACCATCGCGCTCGGCAGCCACGAGTGGAAGGGCATCACGCCGTTCTTGGCGAAGCCCAGGATGCAGGCCACGTAGAGGGCAATGATGATCCCGTTGTGGATGCCGGCGGGCAGGATGCCGGTATTGGCATTGTGGGCGAAGTCGAGCGTGCCGGAGAGCACGTAGATCAGCACCATCGCCGGCAGGATGAGGGCCTTGGCGGTGGTGGTGAGGTAGACGAGGTACTTCTGCGCCCCGGCGTAGCTTTCCTCGTCCTGGTGGTGTGCAACCAGCGGGTACGTGGACACGCTCACGATCTCGTAGAAGAAGTAGAGGGTGAGGAGGTTGTCGGCGAAGGCCCCGCCCACGGCGCCAAAGAGCGCGAGGGCGAAGCAGGCGTTGAAGCGCGTCTGGTTGGCCTCCTGGTGGCCGCGCATGTAGCCGGCGGCGTAGAAGACCGCGACGATCCAAAGGAAGGATGCGGCGAGCGCGAAGACCATCGAGAGGCCGTCGGCGCGCAGCGAGAGGCTCAGGCCCTTGTAGAAACTCGTATCCGCGGACTGCGGGATGAGTTGGAAGACCGTGAAGTGCACGGTCTTGTGCGCGAGCACGTCGGGCACAAGCGAGGCTACGAAGCCAAAGAGCGTGCAGGCGGCGATGAACGAGACGGCCTCGCGCAGATTGGGCTTCTTGCCGGTGGCCATGACCAGCCCGGCGCCGATGAGGGGCGCGAGCAGGGCGTACAGTAGGCGTGGATCGGATTCCGTGGGCATGGCGTCAGCGTTTCAGGTCGGCGAGCTCGCGCGATTTGATGGAGCCGTAGTTGCGGTACACGGCGATCACGATGCTCAGGGCGATGGCCACCTCGGCGGCGGCCAAGCCCATGATGAAGAGTACTACGATCAGGCCGATGGCGGGCTCGGGGGCGAAGAAGCGGTTCACGGCCATGAAATTCAACGACGCGGCGGCGAAGATGAGCTCTCCGGAGATGAGCATGCCCACCAGCGTGCGGCGGCGAATCATGCCGTAGAGGCCCACGGCCAGCAGGAAGGCCGCGATCACAAGGTACGGCGCGGGCTGGGTGTGGAGCGTGAGGAGTAGGTCCAGCTGCGTCTTCATGAGGAGTGGTGCCTTCCCGTGCGGGCGATGGCGATGGCGCCGAGGATGGCGACCAGCAGCACGAGGGAGATGACTTCGAAGGCCATGCTGTAGGTGGTGAGCAGGGCGATACCGATGGTTTCCACCGAACCGCTGGCCTGGTTGACGGCGAGCACGGGCCAGTCGCCTACGGCGCCGAGGCGAGCCAGTGACCAGAAGATGGAGGCGGAAACGACGGCCGCTCCCACAGCGCCCAGCCAGTTGCGGCTACGCTTGGTCTCGGGGGCGGGCTCCTCGGGCTCGGCGAGCATGACGGCGAAGATGATGGTTACGCAGACGGCACCCACGTAGATGAGCAGCTCCATCAGCGCCAGGAAGGGGCTGTTGAGGAAGTAGTAGAGACCGGCGAGCCCGAGGCAGGTCAGGGCGAGGCCGCAGACGCTGCGGATGATGCTCTGGGCACCAACGGCTATGATCGCCCCCGCCACCGTAGTGGAAAAGAAGGCGAGGAAGATCGCGGGTATGAGGAATTCCGAGAAGGGGAAGGGGACCACCTCGGCGATGGGGGACAGCGTGGCGGGGCTCATTGCGGCGTATTTTCCTGCGGCTGCTGGGGCTGAGGACGTTGCTTCGCCATGCGGGTATCAAGATCCTTGATCAGGTCGATCTTGGCGTAGGCGGCCTTGCTGGTGCTGGCCAGGTTGTAGCGCTTGGAGTAGGTGAGGGCGTCGGTGGGGCAAACTTCAACACAGGCGCCGCAGAGGCTGCACTTGGTGAAATCGAGGTCGAACTGGGTGGCCGACTTCTTCTTCTCGCCCTCCTTCTTCAAGCCGTCGACAAAGATGCAGTCGGAGGGGCAGGCCTTCTCGCAGGCCTTGCAGGCGATGCAGGTGGATTTTCCGGCCTCGTCGTTGGTGAAGATGATGTGGCCGCGGTAGCGCTCCGGGATGGGGAGCGTAGCGTGCGGATACGGGACGTTGTGGTCCTTGCGGAAGTTCTTGAGGAACTGGTCCAGCGTGATCCGCATGCCCGTGACCAGGCTTACGGCGCCGCCGAAGATTTCGCGGAAAGCTTTCTTCATGGTCAGATCACCTTCAGCAGGAAGCTGGTAACCCAGAGGGTGACGAGCGACACCGGGATGAGGATTTTCCAGGAGAGGTTGAGGAGGCCGTAGAACTGGGTGCGCGGGAAGGTCCAGCGAATCCAGATTACGGTGAAGATGAGCGCGTAGAGCTTGGCGAAGAAGGCGCCTAGGCCGATCAGCGCCCCGGCCCACGCGGGTACGGAGGCGAGGAATGAACCCAGGCCGAGGTTCCATCCGCCCAAGAAGAGCACCGTGGCCAGCGAGCAGCCGATCACGATGTTGGCGTACTCGGCCATGAAGAAGACGCCAAAGCTCATGCCCGCGTATTCGGTGAACGCACCGGCGACCAGCTCGCTCTCGCTCTCGGCCATGTCGAAGGGCGCACGGTTGGTCTCGGCGAGCATGCAGATGAAGAAGGTGAGGAAGGAGAGCACCACCAGCGGGTTGTGCTGCCACTGGAAGATGTTCCAGTGCCAGATCCAGCCGCCCTGCTTGGTGACGATCTCGCCAAGGTTCATCGTGCCCGACATCAGCACGATGGTGACGATCGTCAGCAGCATCGGGATCTCATAGGCGATGTTCTGCGACACCACGCGGGCCGCCGAGATGATCGCGAACTTGTTGCGTGAGGCCCACGCTCCGAGCATGAGCGCCATGACGTTGATCGAGGCGAAGGCGAAGACGGCAAGCAGGCCCAGGTCGATGCTGGTCGGGGAGAGCGCGGCACCGTAGGGAATCGCCACGAAGCTGAGCATAGCGGCCGTCATGATGAGCACGGGGGCCAGGCGGAAGAGCAGGGCGTCTGCGCCCGGCGGCACCAGCACCTGCTTGGCGAAGAGCTTGAAGGCGTCGGCGATGGGCTGGAGCAGGCCCTGGGGGCCTACCTCCATCGGGCCGGGCCGGCGCTGCACGTAGGCGGCGATCTTGCGCTCGCACCAGACGAGGTAGGCGGCGTTGGCACCCACAAAACTGGCGACACCGACCAGGAAAAGGCCGATACGCACAAAGGACCAGTAGGGCTCCTGCCCGAGGATTTCTAGAAGGTGGCTCATCGGTCGATGTCCGGGATCACGAGGTCGAGGCTGCCCATGAAGGCGAGCGCGTCGGGCAGCAGCATGCCGGCGCTGGACTCTTCGAAGAGGCTCAGGTTGGCCAGGCAGGGCGTGCGCAGTTTTACACGATAGGGGGTGTCGGAGCCGTCGCTTACCAGGCGGATCATGAACCGGCCGCGGGCTGCCTCGGTGGCGTAGGTGTAGTCGCCGGCCGGCACCTTGACGATCTTCGGCACCTTCGGAGCGACGAACGGACCTTCCGGCATCGCGGCGATGGCCTGCTCGATGATGCGCAGCGACTGCTCGATCTCATCCATGCGGACGAGGTAACGGGCCATCGAATCGCACTCGTGGTAGACGGGGATCTCGTAGTCGAAGCGCTTGTAGATCGAGTACGGCTCGGCGCGGCGCACGTCGTAGTTGATGCCCGAACCGCGCAGCACCGGACCGCAGGCGCCGTAGCGGCGGCACATGTCCTGGCTGATCATGCCGATGCCCTCGATACGCTTGCGCAGGATGATGTTCTCGGTGACGAGCTTCTTGTACATCTTCATGCGCTCGCGCATGTAGGGTACGAAGTCCTTGGTGCCCTGTACGAACACATCGTCGACGTCGTTGGCCACGCCGCCGAAGCGGTAGTAGCAGAACGTCAGCCGGGCGCCGCAGATGTGCTCCATCAGGTCGAGGATCTTCTCGCGGTCGTCGAAGGCGTAGAGGATGGGGGTGAAGCCGCCCAGATCCATGACCCAAGCGCCCCAGCCCACCAGATGGCTGGCAATGCGGTTGAGCTCGGAGGTGATAACGCGGATATACTCGGCGCGCTCGGGCACCTCGATCTTGCAGGCCTTCTCCACCACGCCCACCCAGGCGTGGGTGTACTGCATGGCCGAGAGGTAGTCCAGGCGGCTGGTGTTGGGCAGGAACTGCGTGTAGTTGCGGTTCTCTCCCATCTTCTCGTGCATGCGGTGGATGTAACCGCAAACCGGTTCGGCGCGCTGGATGAATTCGCCGTCCATCGTGAGCTTCACGCGCAACACGCCATGGGTGGCGGGATGCTGCGGCCCGAGATTGAGGACGAAGGTCTCGTTGGGACCGCCGACACTGTGGGTCGAGCGGGCGAGGGCTTGTTCTTTAGTCAGAAGCACCGGCGAAATCCTTCCTAAGCGGATGATAGGTGGCGTCCTCAGGGAGCAGGAACGGGACGAGGTTCGGATGGCCGAGGAAACGGATACCGAAGAAATCGTGGGTCTCGCGCTCGTGCCAGAGGGCGCCCTGGAACACGTGCGAGATGGTGGGCAGCTCGGGGTTGTCGCGCGGCACTCGGCAGCGCACCACCAGGCGCAGGCCGCTGGCGAAGTGCACGTAGTCGTAGACCACTTCCATCTGGCCCAGCTTGAGCCAGTCGACGCCGGTCATGGTATCGAGGGAAAACTCGTGGCCGTAGAGGCGCTCGGCCACGGCTACGACGTCGGCCGCCGGTATCGAGAGATCGAGGTTGAAGCCGCGTGCGGCGAAATCCACCACCGTGGCGCCGACGGGCGGCTCGGCCTGGAGGATGGGGCCCACGGGAGGCTTGGGCGCGGGCTTGGGGGCCGGCGCGGCCGCGGGAGCGGCGGCGGCCCCTTCGGGCGCAGCGCCGGCTGCATCGGCAGCGGGTGCCGGCTTGGGCACCACAGGGGCCGGTGCGGGTTCGGGAGCCGGTGCGGGTTTTTCCACGACCGCCGCCGGCGGTGGCGGCGGGTAGAGTATGGCGAACTCGGCTTGAAGCTGCTCGACGGTGGGGCTGCTGCTCATGGCGTGGGGACTCGGGGCCAGCGGCGGGTGCCGGTGAGTTTCTCTTCGAGCTCGAGGATGCCCTCGATCAGCGCCTCCGGGCGCGGCGGGCAGCCGGGCACGTAGACATCGACGGGGAAGAGCTTGTCCACGCCCTCAACCACGGCGTATTGGCCCGGATAGACAAAGGGGCCGCCGGAGATGGCGCAGTTGCCCATGGCGATCACCCACTTGGGCTCGGGCATCTGGTCGTAGAGGGTCTTGATGGCCGGGGCCATTTTCTTGTTCACCGTGCCGGCTACGATCATCAGATCGGCCTGCCGGGGCGACGGGCGGAAAACCTCTGCGCCGAAGCGCGAAAGGTCCCAGCGGGCCATGCCGGCGGCCATCATCTCGATGGCGCAGCAGGCCAAGCCGAAGGTGAGCGGCCACAGCGAGTTGGCGCGGCTCAGGGCGATGACTTCGTCGAGCTTGGCGAAGCGCACAAGCCCGGCGAGGTCCGGTGGAATCTCGTCCGACGCAGGGCCGGGCGGGAGTTTCAAGCCGGGTTGGATTTGGGAGCAGCCGGTTTGCGGGTCCATTCAAACACCCCTTTCTTGCGTGCATAAACGATCACCAGGGAAAGGATTCCCACGAAGATCGTTAGTTCGATGAAATCCCGCCATCCGTCCGCGAATCCAGCTTTTGGACTGTTGTACACGAGGGCGACGGGGAAGAGGTAGAGGACATCCACCGCGAAGGCTACGAACACCAGGGCGTACAGGTAGTAGACCGCGCTGTAGCGGATCCATGCGTCGCCGATGGGGTCCATGCCGCACTCGATGAACTGGCCGGTCTTTCCTACGGTCTGGCGGGTGTCCTTGGCGGACAGGAGGCCGACCAGGATAAACGGGCCCACGGCGAACACGAGCCCGAGTCCGGCGAAGCCGAAAACGTAGATCAGGTCGTTGGCGAGTTTGGCGTCCATGTATGGATGTGAATCGGTGAGCGGGCGGTGATGGGAGAGCCCAATAGGAAAATAAAGACCCATCTTGGCAAGGATTGACTTGGCTGGCCGCGCATATTTTGGCCAGTGCTATGCAGAAATTGTCTCGCAGTCCCTCCTACGGCGTCATAGGGGGTATCGGGGGCCCACCGGGCGAAAAAAGCAAAACCCCCGGCCAAAACCGGGGGTTTTATGAGCCCAAGGGGGCGCTGGATCGCGGCCCGCTCAGGCCTTTTTGGCTGCTGCGGCTTCCGGTGCTAGTACCGGCGCCGCGGCTGCTGCGGGCAGGCCGATCTCGGCGTGCACAGCCTGCAGCAGGCCCTGGAGAGTGAAAGGCTTGTCGACCACCCGCACGGCATGCTTGCCGCTGCGGAGGTATTCGGGAAGGTCGTCCCGGTATCCGGTGACCAGCAACACCTTCGTCTCCGGATGGTGGTGCTGCACGGCTGCCACGATCACCGAGCCGTTCTGGTCGGGCATGTGGTAGTCGCAGATCACGCCCTTGAATTTGTCGTGCTCGAGGAAGTGCAGGGCTTCGTCGGCCCGGGTGGTGGCGGTGATGTCGTAGCCGCTGGCCTGCAGGATGCGGCTGGTCGCTTTCAGGGCCACAATGTCGTCGTCGACTACGAGGAGCTTCTTTTGCATCGCAGGGCCGACTATGGCGGCGCAGGGGCGCGCGTCGAGCCTTGAGGTTGTGCGTAGTCATGTTTCACAACTTGTGCGCAAGTGGTGGCTAGGGTGAACTCCCGGTATCTTTGGCGCTCAAGAGTTTGCGGTGGGTGGCCGATTGGGGAAGGCGCACGCCTCTGCTCCATGGCCACCGTTGTCATCCCCCACTATTTCGACGTCGTCACCGCTCTTGAAAACGCGGCGATGGAAATGTCGCGTGATGCCGGGCTGGGGTTGAGCGTGTCGCCCAACCGCTTTCTCATGCCGGTGCAGAAGAGGCTGGAGTTCTCCTTCACCCGGCTCGGCGACAAGCACTGGCGCCTGCGCGTGGCAGTGGAGAAGGTGGGCGGCGAGTCCAAGAGTTCCGCTTACCGTCTCCAAGTTTGGCTGCCAGGTGGGGAGTTTCGCGACGAGGTGGTGCACCTCACCAGCGGCGAGCAGTTGGCGGATTTGGGGTTGCGGTATGCCGAGTTGATCACCTCCGCCGCGGCGGAGGAGTCCGTAGCGCTGGCGGGTGCGATGAGCGGCTGAGGCAGGGCGATACTGTCCGATTGGCGGGGCGGACCTTGTGTCCGTACCGGTCAGATCGCTGCTCGCGTGCAAGCTCTCCGCGAATCAACCGTTGCCGACAAGTAGGGCCGGTCTCCGACCGGCTTTCCGGAGAACCGGTCGGAGACCGGTGCTACTCGCAAGCGTTCTTCAGCGCGAGTTCGCGATGCGAACGCAGGCCACGGCTGCGGGCACAAAAAAGCCGCACGGCTCGGGCCGTGCGGCTTGGAAAGGGCGATCTATTACTTCTTCTTGCCGGCGTTGGCCGCGAGGTCTGCGTACATCGCCTGGCTTTGGGCCATGCGGGTAGCGAGCATGTCGGTAAAGCGCTGGATCTCGAACTCCGAGTTGCGCTTGTCGATGCGGGACTTCTCGAGGTCGAGCTTGGTCTCGCTGGACTCGGCCTGGGCCTTGTCGCGGGCAGCGCGGGTGGACTGAATATCGGCCTGAAGCTTGATGATATGGGCCTGCAGGCGCTTGCCTTCGGCGAGGGCGGACTCGGTTTCGTTGGTGATCTTGCGCTCGGCCTCTTCCTTCTTGTTGCGGAGCTCTTCTTTGGCCTTGTCGATTGCAGCTTGGCGCTCGGCCTTCTGGCGGGCGGCTTCCTTGTCGGCGGCCGCTTTGGCTATGACTTTACGTGCGGCATCATCGGCGGCCAGTTTGTCGGCAGTTGCCTTGGCCTCGATCTTCTTAAGGTCCATTTCCGTCAGGAAACCCTGATAGAAGAAGATGAAGATCGCGAAGAGGACGATCGGGGGGAGAACAAATAGAAAACGTTTCATGGGCGTTTGGCGATCGGAGGTTTCTTAACCGTTTTTGGCGGCGAGCTTGGCGGCTGCATCGCGGTCTTTTTCCAGCTTCTCCAGCTTCACGAGGAGCTCCTTGAGCGCCTTCTCGTTGGCTTGGGCCTTGGCTACATAGTCGACGATAAATTGCTTCTCGCCGCGCATTCCTTTGATGGCCTCCTCAGCGGCCTTCTGCGCCTCTTTCTCGGTATTGAAGGCCTCGGTGAGGTCCTTGACTACGTTGTTGTAGCGGACGGTCTCGCGCTGCGCGAACTCGCGGGCGTAGTTGATTTCTTCGAGGTGCTTGGCCTCGGCATCCTTGAGCTCCTTGTCGGCGGCATCCTTGCGGTTCTTCTCGTCGGTGAGGCGTTGGCGCTCGATTACGGCCAAGTCGTTCTTGCGCTTGGTCTCGGCGTTCAGGGCGATCTGATCCTGCTTCTTCTTGTCTTTCTCGGCTTGGATCTTGGATTCGATCTCCACACGCGACTGCATGTAGATGAAGATGAAGAGGATTAGGACCGCGAGGGGTGCGAACCAGTAGGCTTTTTTCATGTTCTTAAAAGGGGGAAGTAAAGGGGAGGTTGGGGTCAGACGCCGGGCTTTTTGGCGGCGGCGGGCAGTGGGGTGCGGGAGGCTTCGATTTCCAAGGCTTGGGCGATCATCTTGGACACTCGTTCAGTATCGCGTGCATCGACCTCGCCGGAAGCCTTGGCCTTCGTGAGGAAGTCATTGGCCGCTTTGAAATCGCGCTGCTCGAAACTGGCGGTGGCCAAGAAGAGGGCAACCCTGCCCGGCTTCTTCAGTCCACCCTTTTTCCAAGCTTCGGTGGCGGCTTCGAGGCCTTCCTTGTACTTGCCGTCGTACCAGAGGAACTGGGCCAGTTGGAAGTCGAGGTTGCCGGTCTTGAAATGCTTGCGGGCCGTGTCGAATACGGCGCGCACGCGGTCTTCGCGACGCAGGTTCGAGAAGCAGGCGCCTACCAGATCCCAATTGTCCTCGGTATCGGCGACCTTGCCGGTATTGATCCAATTTTCCATCAACGCTGCGGCGCGGCTGAATTCGTCGAGGCGGTAATAGAGGCCGAAAATATTGAGGTAATCGCTCGGGCTAGTCTGGAACCCGTGGGACTGCGCCCGCTGATAGGTGAGGATGGCGCGCAGGGGCTGATCCGAGTTGAGGTAGGCCTGGGTGAGCTGCAGCCAGAAATCCTTGCGTTCAGGGAATTTCCGGATGAAAAGCTCGAAGGTTTCCGCCGCCGCCTTGTTTTCGCCCCCCTCCTGTTGCGCGGCGAAGAGCATTACCCAAGCCTGGTCATTGGGCTCTATGGAGAGGCGAACCAGCTTCTTGGACACTTCATAGGACAGCTTGAACTCGGCGAGGAAATAGAGGCTGTTGGCGTAGATGGAGACCGCGTCAATATATTCCCCCATCTCGGGTGACCCGAGCAGCGGCTCCTTGTTGTTGGACAGCCACAGTTCCAGGCGGGAGCGGGCCTGCCCGAGCCGCTGCTTGCGCAGAGTCTCGTCGCTGGTGGTGCCCGCTTCCTGCATGTAGAGCTGGGCGAGCGCCAACGTCATGCCGTTGATCGCGGCCTTCGGGAAATAGTCGCCGATGAGCGAATCTTCGATCGGCTTGATGGCCTTGAAATTCTGGCCCGACTTGATGTAGAGATTCGCCTTGAGCTGGCAGATATAGGCGAAATCGTAGCCCTTGAGCTTGAGGGTCTCGATGATGGTCTCGACCTTCTTGATTAGCTCGGGGTAGTTCGGGTTCGGATTGGTCTCTTCGCTGAGCAGGGGCCGCAGCTTGCCGAGCTCGTTCGAAAGATCGTTGGAGAGCTCCGGCGCTTGGGTCGCTGCGGCGGGCTGGCTATAAACTTGGGCCGCGAGTGAGCAACCAAGGAGGGCGGACCCGAGGCGCAGGAAGGAGCCGGCGCGGAACGCACGCCGTTGCCAAGATGTACGGGAAGTAGGCATAGGGTCAGCGGTTGAGCGTGAAGGGGAATTGCTGCTGCATGCGGGTGGCCACCGCACGGCCGTTCTTTTTGCCGGGGCTGAAACGCCACTGCACGACTACCTCCAAGCAGGGCTTCTCGAATTCCCGATGGGAGGATGAAATCACGACCGGGTCGGAGACCTCACCTTTGTCGTCGACGAAGAACTGCACGGTGCACTGGCCTGCGATACCCTGACGCTTGAGCTCGAAGGGGTATTGGGGCGCGCGCTGGGAGCGGCCGACCGGCTTCTGGTCGAGCTTATTGAAGTCGACGAACTCCTTGAATTTGTCGGTATTAAGTGTGCGGGTCGATTTGCTCGGGGGAGACCAAGCCACCGAATCCTTGCTTGGCGGGATTGGGGGGCTTGGCTTGATGACCGTCGTAATGCTGCTCACACCGATGGTGTTCATCGGTTCGGGTAGCGAGGCGGCGGATGAATCTCCGCTATCTGAGCTGTCCGAAGTATCCGTCGTATCTTTGGCGTCGGTAGGATCTTCTTTGACCGGCTCTTCCTCCTTCACAGTGAAGTCCAGCGGCACTGCGGCGAGCTGAGACTCCTGTTGCTCTTGGACGATTCTCTTCGCTTTCGGGTTGAAGAGTTCTCCGCCCCAAAGGACGCCGCCGTGGATACCGGCGGAAACCAATATTCCGATGATTAGATCGATGCGTTTCATGATAGCCCCTTAGCGAATGGAGTTTTTGACCTTCGTATCGATCGTGACCTTGAAAATGCCGGCTTTGCGAGCCTCGTCGAGTACTACCACGGCCTTGCCGAATTGGGCGCTGACTTCGCCTTCGATGAGGACCTTTGGGTCCACCTGGCTCTTGAGGCCGTTAAGGCGAAGCAGGAGGTCGTCGAGGGATACCCGCTGGCCCTCCCAGAAGAAGTCGCCAGCGCTATCGATGGAAATTTTTGTGGGCGGAGGCGGCGGCTCTCCAATCTGTATTGGCGGGGTCCCGGCGGGCAGCTCCAGCGGGATGTGCTTAGACTTGCTCATCGAGAGCATGACCAAGACGAAGGCGGCCATGAGGAACATGATCACATCGATCAGCGGGATGATCTCGATGCGTGCCTTCTTGCGCACTGTTTTCGAAACTTGCATCTTAAATAGGGGGCTCGATGGAGTTATAGCTCAAGACCGACTCGCGTCGGGAAGCTTGGTCGAGATGAGTACTTTGATCTTCTCGGTCTTGCGAATTTCGTCCAAGGCCGACATGGCCTGGCCGAAGCTCGCCGCCTCGTCGAAGTTGATCAGGATCACCGGGTCTTCCCGGTTGCGGTAGTCCATCAACTTGAGCAAAAAGCCGTCCCACGTCATCCGCTCCGTTTCCCAATAGATCTCGCCCTGGGTATTGAGGGAGACCGTGACCGCCCGATTAGGGTCGAAATCGACACCTGTCTTGCCCTCATTCAAGGTGATCCCGCCAGGCCCAGTGGCCTTGTTCATCGAAAGCGTGAACAAGACGAAGGTGGCCAGCAGGAACATAATCACGTCGATCAGCGGGATGACGTTGATATTGGCCTTCTTTTTTGAACCTGTTCCTGATGAGCCGCCGCCGTGCATGGTGGACGAGATTTAGGGTTGGCCTGGAGTTGCGGGGGAGTGGGTGTGAATCGGAGCTCAGTGGCTCGCGTTCACGCCGTTCTGCTTCTTGATGATGATCTCAAGAGCGTTGCCGGCATCTTCCACTTCGTGGCGGGCATTTTCCCAACGGGCGTTGAGATAATTGAAGGGGAGCAGGCCGATAACTGCGATGGCGATACCGCAGGCGGTCGCGATCAACGCTTCGGCGACGCCACCGGTGATCTTGCTGGCGGCCGAGGCGATGTCGCCTTCCATGCTGCCGAAGGTGGTCATCATGCCCGTGATGGTGCCGATGAGGCCCAGGTAGGGGGCGGCGGTGATGCAGGTGTCGAGGGTGGGCATGCCCTGACCGAAACGGGTGAGCTCTTTATTGGAGCTGCGGATGAAGGCGTTCTGAAGCGAGGTCTCGCGGTGCGTCAGGGTGTAGACCATAATGCGCGCAACATAGTCGTTGGACTGGTTGCCGATAGAGATGGCACCGTCTACGTCGCCGGCTTCCACCTTCTCAAGCATGCGCTCCACGACCTCGGGATTGCGGTTCTTCATCTCACGCAGAGTGAAGAGCACGCGCTCGATGACGACGGTGACGCCGACCAACGAGGTGATGAGAATGGGCCACATGATGTAACCGCCGGCATGGAAGAGTTCCATGGGGCTCTTGTTCATCAGGAATGCGACGGGCAGGTTCTGGATCATTTGAGGTGGTGAGTTGGCGGATTATTGAGAGAGGAGAGGGGAAAGGAAGCCGAGGAGCGAGGGAAGGAACGAGGAGAACGTAAAAAGTTAGGATGGGGAGCTTTTCTTTCGCGGGAAAGGGGATACGGGCGTTGGTTCGGAGGCGGGGTAGGACTGTTTCGGTTACTTTGGCGTTCAGTCGGCCGGCCGGCCTGTGGCTCCGGAGTCCGCAGCGAGCCGTGAACCGCAGCAGGGCGCGGCCGAAACGGGCTCAGGGGTTGGACAGGTGGAGTACAATTCGAAGCTTGAGGGAGTGGCGATTGCGGAGATCGCACGGCGGCTTGTCAAAGGGAAATCTCGCCGGCGTTGAGGGAAACGCTGACCGGTGAGCCGTGGTGCGGGGGGGCGCGAGGAGCCTGGGCTTGCCCCCGGTGGCGGAGGAAGTCTTCGGGAGGGGCGGATTCCTGATGGAGGCAGCTGGCGTGCCCCATGCCGCCCGCCACTGGGCCGCGCTGTCCGGCGTTCCCGCCAAAGGCAGAACGTACAGGCTGTCGGGGTCTGGGCGTGTGCCAGCCTTGTTGCGACAGGCGTTCGTGGGCAGGGAGGCGGCGGCCCTGCAACACTCCTGGTGGATAGCCTATCGAGGAGCATGGCCTGCCCTTCTGGACGGGCACGACTCAGGCGCACCGCTTGGCTGCGATTGCAGACGTGGACCTTGCGTCCGCTCCGCCACGACTCGGTTTTGGTTTGGCGACGCCGGGGCGGGCGCTCACGTTGCGCGCATGGCCGAATCTCCCGTAGTCTTCTTCCATCGTCAGCGCCGCGAGCTCATTACGGAGCAGGTACCCGGCGAAGCCTGGCTGCGCTGGCTCTACAGCGGGTCGATCAGCGGGCAGGTGGCCCTGCATGTCCTGGCCAAGCGGGCACTCCTTTCCGCTTGGTATGGCCGGAAGATGGACAAGCCGAAGAGCGCCCGGCGTGTGCTGCCCTTCATCGCCGATCACGACATCGACGTCGATGAGTTCACGAAGTCGGCCTTTGCCTACAAGAACTTCAACGAGTTCTTCTACCGCAAGCTCAAGGATTCCGCCCGGCCCATCCATGCCGATGCCCCAAGCGCGATCCTGCCGGCCGACGGGCGGCATCTGGTTTTTCCGGACGTTGACCGGGCCGACGGCTTCTATGTGAAGGGCGAGCGTTTCGAGCTGGCGGAGTTGCTCGGTGGTGAGCTTCAGGCCCGGCAGTTTGCCGGTGGCTCCATGGTGATCTCGCGCCTGGCACCGGTGGACTACCACCGTTTTCATTTTCCCTGCTCGGGTGTGCCGGGGCGGGCCACCGAGGTCCGCGGCCCGCTGTTCTCAGTGAACCCGATCGCGCTGCGCCGCAATGTGCGCTATCTCGTGCAAAACAAGCGCATGATCACCCTGATCGACTCCGAGCGCTTTGGTGCGGTGGCGATGGTGGAGGTTGGGGCCACGATGGTCGGGGGTATCCGGGAAACTTACCTGGCCGGCACGAAGGTGGCGAAGGGCGAGGAGAAGGGGCTGTTCAAGTTTGGCGGCTCCTGCGTGATCACGGTTTTCCAGAAGGGGCGCATAGTCTTCGACTCCGATCTGGTGGGGCAGAGTGTCAAGTTTACCGAGACCTACGCCAAGATGGGCGAGCGCCTCGGCGTGGCCCCGCAGTGAGTCCGCGGGGCGGCGACATCAGGCCGGGCCGCTGGGCCCGGAAGGTTCGCGGCGTGTGGCTGGGACGGTGACGTCTAGTCTGCGTACCGCGTGTAGTCGGGGCGGCACCTCCTGGTTTGGCTGCGGTGTGTGGCTGGTGCGGTGACGTTCAGTGTGCACTCGGCGTGCGGCTGGGGCGGCACAGCCTTGGCCGGACCAGACCGGCGGGAATTGGGCTGGTGGGGGCGTGGGATGGTCGTGACGGGCTTACGGGGCGGAGAGCGGGCCTGAACGCTTGGCTACTGGAGAATGCCCGATGGATTGTCTGGTGGGCGATCCGCCGGGGCTAGGGCTCGCCCAATCTTCGTTGGTGGCCGGCGTCGAACCGTTTACCCTCACGACCGTGAGGGTAAACGGTTTTGGTCGGGATGGGTGGGGTGGGGCCGAAGTCCGCGCTGCGCGGTGACGGGGCCGCATTCCGCGCTGCGAAAAGGTGCCGCACGAGGTGGCCGTCGGAATACCCCAAAACCGTTTGGGTTCACGACCGTGAGGGTAAACGGTTTTAGCGCCGATGGGCGGGGTGGGGGCCGAAGTCCGCGCTGCGCAGTGACGGGGCCGCATTCTGCGCTTGGAAAAGGCTCCGCACGAGATGGCCGTGGGAATACCCCAAAACCGTTTGGGTTCACGACCGTGAATGTAAACGGTTTTGGCGCGGATGGGCGGGGCGGGACCGAAGTCCGCGCTGCCCGGTGATGGGGCCGCATTCTGCGCTGGTAAAAGGCGCCGCACGAGATGGCCGTCGGAATAGCCCAAAACCGTTTGGGTTCACGACCGTGAGGGTAAACGGTTTTGGTCGGAATGGGCGGGGGGGGCCGAAGTCCGCGCTGCGCGGTGATGGGGCCGCATTCTGCGCTGAGAAAAGGCGCCGCA
>CAJCBL010000294.1 GCA_903960515.1 uncultured Verrucomicrobiota bacterium | reverse complement strand
CTTGGTGCTCTTTGTCACAACCGAGGTGTTGCGCCCCACCACCCCGCTTGCCACCCATAGCGCACTCCAGAGGTACTTCCAAAAGGTCCTCGGCCAGATCAGGGCGCAGTTCGACGAGCTCACCAACACCCTGCGCACCATCTTTGGCAGCGACACGACGGTCACGCCGATGGGCGACGCGGAGCATTTCGCCTACTTCAAGAGCTTCTTGAACCCATCGCTTGGCGACCGCTTCGATCTCGATCTCGCCGCGCAGTTCAACCCGGTGCTCTCGCTCCAGGAGAACTGCTGGAATTCGGACGGCGTGAGCGAGCCGCGGGTGGGTTTCTACTTGGACGGGCGTCACCACACCATCTTCACGCTCAACCGCTGGCCCAACCGCACCTATCCCGGAATCGTACTGCGGCTCACCGGGCTCCCCTTTCTTGATTACCAGATCACGGTGAACATCGAGCCGCTGCCATCCCGGCGCGAGGTCGACAAGGAGGAGAAGGCCGTCGAGCGCCTGCGGGGCGAATACAAGGACACCTCGCGCCACTCGCTGCTGGTGGCGATCGCGAAGAAGGAGAAGAAGATCGAGTCGCTCTCGACCGGCTTTATCAACGCCTTTGCCGTCACCTACATCATCCGGGTTTGGGATGAGAATGTGGAGACACTCTCCGCCAAGTGCGCGGCGATCAAGAACGCGATCAACCTGATGGGCGGTGCGCAGTACTACGAATGCGCACTGCCCTCGACCGCGAAGAAGCTCTTCTTCGCCTCGTGGCCGGGCTGGACCGGCTCCAGCTACAAGCACCGAAGCCTCTATGCGGAGGATTCCTACCTTGCCGACATGCTGCCGTTTTCGGCGACATTCACCGGCCACCTCGCCGAGGCCGAGGCGATCTACGACGGCTCGCAAAACAACCTTGTGGGACTGCGAACCTTCCTGGGGTCGCCTCCAACTCCCCAGCACGCGGTGCTCATCGGCGCAACCGGCTCAGGAAAGTCGATGTACATGTTGGATTATCTCGAACAGACCGCAGTCTACTACCACTACACGGTTCTCATCGAAGAAGGCCTCTCGTACGAACCGTTCACACGAGCGATGGGGGAGCGGCCGATAATCCTGCATCCCGACGGCGAGCTAACGATCAACTATTTCGACACCGGCGGCCTGCCGCTGGGCCAGCTCCAACTCGCCACCGCAGCCGCCCTGGTCGCCCGGATGATCGGGGAGCCTCCCGACGCCGAGGCGCAGCAGATCCGGCAGGCTTTGCTCGCACAATACATCCATCAGCTTTACGAGGACACCTTCGAGGAGTGGGCCAAACAGCATCGCGACCTGCTTCCCCAGATCGAGCGCATGGCCTGCGCCACGCACCGCTGGAAGCGGGAGAACATGCTCCCCGGCGCGACCCAGATCGAGGCATACGCCGATTTGCGCGACAGGATCCATGCCTCCGAAGACCGGGCGCAGTCCTTCGTGGCGGCCGTCACCGAGGCCGAGATCACCCAGTTTCTCAAGCAGCCTCAGACCGAGCGCGCAGTCATGGCGCTCGCACACACCCACTACGGGCCCACCGACTACCCGGTGCACGCAAGCCTGGTCGAGCTGATGCAGTTCTCCCGGTTTGCTGAGCACAAGAAGGAGGAGATCGACCACCTCGCCACCCTGCTCTCGGCGTGGACAGCGCAAGGCCAGTACGGGCGGCTCTTCGACGGTCCCACAAACGTCTCCCTCACCGGACAACTGGCGCATTTCGAACTCGGTTACATCCCGGAGCAGGCGACTGAACTCAAAACCGCCGCCGGGCTTTTGATCACCGGTTTCGCGCGCCAGCACATCATCAGTCTGCCCCGGGCACAGTGGAAGCGGATCGTCTTCGAGGAGCTGGCGCGGTTCCTCGATGTTCCGGGTGGAGAGCGCATCGTGGCGGAATCCTACGCGCAGCTGCGCAAGTTCAACTGCTGGACGGCCTCAGTGGTCCAGCAGTACAGCAAGTTCAAGGATACGCGCATCCGCCCCGTGGTCATCGGCAACAGCAAGCAGTTCTTCCTCATGCGCCAGTTCGACCGCGGCGACGTCGAGGACATCGCCCGCGCAATCTCCCTGCCGGAAGCCGTCTGCTCCTCGATTCAGAATTATCCCATGCCCGAGCAGCAACCCGAGGGCCGGAAGTTCTCGAGCCTGTGCTTCTTTAGCCCGGTCACCGATCCGCCGCTGTGCGGCACGGTGCGAAACATAAAAACTTCGCCCAAGGAGTCCTGTGAAAACGCCGCTGCGTAAGCACTCTGTCCTGTTCGCGTGCTGCGCGCTCATGCTGGCCGGCTGCTCGAGCACCGAGGCCGGAAAGTCCGTATCTGACATCAGTCTCTCCGGGGCCGGTGGAGTGCTCGGTTACCAACTCTCGGACGGCAAGCCCGCCGCGACTGCGGCCGGCGCCGTAGCCGGCTACCTCGTCTCAAAGACGGTGCAGTCGAGCCGCGAGCGCGCCCTCAAGGAGGCGCAGAAAGACGGCTACGAGCGCGGGCTCAACCAGGCCGTGAAGCAGCAGTATTGGATCATCCAGAACCAGCAAAAGTCTCTTCAGCCGCAGGAGGCCCACGACTCGAGGCTCCTGCCCGTCGTGATACCCGAAACCAAAATCAACGGCGTGACGACCAACGCCCACGTCGAATTTCTACGCATCGAACCATGAAAACCATCGCCGCCCTCCTCGTCGTGGCTGCGGGCGTCGCCGAAGCGCTGGCGCAAATCCCGGTCACAGACGCTGCCAATTTACTCAACAACAAGCTCGCCCACGTGGAGAACATCGCGAAGTGGACGGACAGCATCGCCAAACTTCGCACACAGATCGACCAGCTCAAGCAGCAGATCGACATCCAAAGCGATCTGCGGCGCTGGGCCGGCGATCCGCTGGCGGCCGGCCGGCGCCTGAGCTTGGATTTGCTCGGTGCCGACGATCTTGTGCGGGAATTCGGACGAACGAAGGAGTCCATCGTTTCAACGGCGAACAGCCTCTCGTCGCTCGATAACACCGCGCAGGGGCTCTTCCGCCCGATTCGTGGCATCGACCTCGACGGGCGAGTGCTCGAGCACGACCCGCTCATCTACCGCCGGTATGCGGTCCTCGACGACCAACAGGAGAACCTCCAACAGGTGTTCGACGATGCGAGGGCGCGGGAACGCGAACTCCAGGAGGAACTGGCCGCGACGTTGACCGAGGTGAAGTTGGCCTCCACGGATGCGGAAGTCCGCAAGTATTCAGCGAAGGTCGAGGCCCTCAACGGCCAGCTCGCGACCCTCGCCGCCCAGCGCCGCGACCAGACCGATCAGGTCGTATCCCAGAAGATCGCCAACGATGCCCGCCTTGAACAGGAGCGGCTGGCGGCGGCCGAGCTGGAGACCAAGGACAACGACCTGGCGAACAAGCGAGT
>CAJCBL010000293.1 GCA_903960515.1 uncultured Verrucomicrobiota bacterium | reverse complement strand
CTTGGCGAGAATCGCCTACGGGTAGGGCCGGTCTCCGACCGGTCTTTCCGCAGAGCCACTTATCAAGTGGCTTTCCGGTACCGCCAGTTTCCAAGTGACCATCGCGGCGAACCGGTCGAAGACCGGTCCCACTCGTAGCGGCGTTCGCTAGAACGCGGGTGCAGTGCACCAGGAGTCTGCCGAAGCGGCGGGCGAAGCTGGGCCGGCCTCCGACCGGTCCGCCGGGGCTGTGTCCGAGGTTATGGGGCAGCACTTGGCGAGAATCGCCTACGGGTAGGGCCGGCCTCCGACCGGCTTTCCGCAGCGCCACTTATCAAGTGGCTTTCCGGTACCGCCAGTTTCCAAGTGACCATCGCGGCGAACCGGTCGAAGACCGGTCCTACTCGTAGCCGCGTTCGGCAGAATATGGGCTCAAGGGCGGCCCTAGTGCGCTCCGGCCGCCCGGTTTTGCACTCATGTCACCTGTTCGTCACCGGACTGTAACAATGGGCTGGTAGTTTCATGGCCCGATGCGACCGGTCCCACGCCGGGCGCCCGCCAGTTCCACACCACGATAGCTACTACACATGCGTAAATTCCCGCTCGCCCTGCTCGCCTCCGTTGGCGGCATCGCTCTCACTGCAGCCTCCGCGCTGGCCCAGGATTCCGGCCCGCTGCTCGACATGCTCGTCAAGAAGGGCCTCATCAACGACCAGGAGGCCGAAGAAGTACGGGCCGACCTGACCAAGGACTTCGCCTCCAGCCCGGCGGGCAAACTCAACCTGGGCTCCCACATCACGGAATTCAAACTGGGCGGCGACGTGCGCCTGCGCCACCAGATCGAGACCCAGCGTGCCCAAGGTTCTACCACTTGGGCCGACCAGACGCGTGAGCGTTTCCGCTTCCGCCTCAATGGCGATGTGCTCATGCAGAAGGGCTGGAGCGCCGGCTTCGCCCTCGAGACCGCCTCGGCCGCCGATTCCGGCAACGAGACCTTCACCAACGGCAATAGCGACTACGGCATCTATCTCGCCCGCGCCTTCGTTGCCTGGCAGCCCAACAACAACTGGAAGTTTGTGGCCGGCAAACAGCGCAATCCGCTCTATACCACCGATCTCGTCTGGGACGCCGACATCAATCCGCAGGGCTTGGCCGAGATCTACAGCTACTCGCTCGGCGGTAGCGACAGCATCGAGTTTCGCTCCATGCAGTTGATCATGGGCGACAACAAGGAGTCCCTCCTGGGCAACAAGGGCAACGACTCCTGGCTCTTCGCGCAGCAGGTAGTATTCACCAAGGCGCTCGGCACCGCCAAGCTCGTGCTCGCCCCCGGTTTCATGACCTACGGCAAGTCCGACCTCACCCTCGCTGACAAGTCCAACGAAACCCAGTTCAATGGCACCACCAATGGGCTCTCCCTCGTCACCTTCGCCGGTGAGGTCGGCTTCGCCAATGTGGTCAGTGCGGGCAATGGCGTGAAGCTCTATTGGGATTCCTCCTACAACACCGATGCCAACAAGCGCGTGCATCAGGTCTATGGGCTCCCGGCCGCTACCAGCAGCGACGCTCTCGCCTGGCTCGTGGGCGTGGGCTATAACCATGGCACCGGCAAGCTCGCCGGCGACTATGGCGTGAAGCTCGACTACCGCCGCCTCGGTATCGGGGCCATCGATCCCAACCTCAGCGACTCCGACTTCGCCTTTGGCAATCTCAACCAGACCGGCTTCAAGCTTGGCGGCAGCTACAACCTCACCGACTTCGCCAGCCTCAATCTCGCCTACTTCTACACGACCGATATCCGCGAGACGCTCAAGCAGAGCCAGGTCGCCAAGCTCGATGCCTCGCGCATCCTTCAAGTGGACCTCGTGGTCAAATTCTGAGCGTACTAACCCAAGCAACCGTTATCACATGAAAACCACCGTTTTCGCCCTGCTCTCCGCCGCGCTTCTGGCCGGCTCGCTCTCCGCCTCCGACAAGCTCGTAATCAAGGGTTCCGATACGCTCGGAGCCAAGCTCGTGCCCCAGGTGGCCGAAGCCTTCAAGGCCGCCCACCCCGAGGTCGCCTTCGAGATCGCCGCCGAGGGCTCCACCACCGGCATCGCCGCCATCACCGACGGTACCGCCCAGATCGGCATGTCCTCGCGCCGCGCCAAACCCACCGAGCTCTCCGCCGCACTGGCCAAGGGCGTGAGCATGAAGCCCACCATCGTCGCCTACGACGGCATGGCCGTGATCGTCAACGCGGCCAACCCGCTCGCCCAGCTCACCCTGCGTCAGGTAGAGCAGATCTTCACCGGAGATGTGACCGACTGGAGCGCGGTGGGCGGCAACGCCGGGTCGTTCTCGATCTACACCCGTAACACCTCCTCGGGCACGTACTCGGACTGGAAGGAACTCGCGATGAAGAAGCGCGACTACGCCGGTTCCTCGCAGAAAATGGCCGGCAACGAGCAGATCGCCGCCGAGGTGGCCAAGAATCCGAATGGTATCGGCTATGTGGGTCTTGCCTACGTTCATGCCCCGGGGATCAAGGTGGTGGGCATTGTGGGCAAGGACGGCCAACCTGTGCTGCCCACCAACGAGTCGGTCCAGTCGAAGAGCTATCCCTACGCTCGCCCCACGTTCTTCTACACCAACGGCGAGCCCATCGGGCTCACCGCCAAGTTTGTGGAGTTCATGCTCGGTGCCGAGGGCCAGGCACTGGTGTCCAAGGTCGGCTTTGTGCCGGTGGGCAAGCAATGAGCCCCCGGCGCTAGCGGGTAGGTCCGGTCTTCGACCGGATCGAGTGGGCTTCGACCAACGCTTGGGTTGGGCGGAGTTTTGCAGAGAACCAGTCGGAGACTGGTCCTACCCGCAAGCGGCGGAACGCAAGGCGTTCCGCTACGAAGGATCCCGCCGGTAGCGGATGGGCTTCCCTTCCGCCAGGCGCTTAAGCCGGAACGTAAGACGTTCCGCTACGAACAGAACCGGGAACGCAAGGCGTTCCCCTATTCGATTCTCCCCCGCCCGGACGGTGCTTCACGCGCCTCCGGGTTTTGGGGTGGACGCTCCCACTTCGACCTCCTGACCTTCACTCAACCGTCTTTTCTCTCTTTCCGCCGTTTCCATGGCCATTCAATCGCCCCCCGAACCCGCCGTCTCGCACTCCGTGCGCAAGCAACTGCTTGCGCCGGGGAAGTTCCGGCTTTTCGGGCGCAACCGGGACTGGTGGATCAAGATGTTTTTCGAGGGCAATGCCGCCATCTCGGTCGTGGTGCTGTTGCTCATCGTATTCACGCTCTTCCGCGAGGCGGCCGGCTTCATGCCCGGCAACCGGCAGAACCTCGAGGTCTACCGCCGCGCCGGCCTGGAATACGTCGACATCCTCAAGCGCCAAACCACCGAGTATGCCGCACTCGGGCGCCAGCTTGGCGCCGTAAGGCTCGCCTGGTTGCAAAAGCTGCGTGCCCAGGGCCTGGATCTGCCCGCCGCCAACACCCGGCTCGCTGCGCTCGACGCCCTCGACTCCCGTCTGGCTGAGGCCATCGGCGCCCATGAGACTATCCTCTCCGAGATGACCGAGCACGCTTCCTCCGTGAAGGAGCGAGTCACCGTGGGCCAGGACATGGCGGAGGTGCGCCGCAATCTTCTCGGCGGTATCGCCGGTGCCGATGCTGCGCATGCGGCGAAACTCCAGTCCGGTGCCGATGCTGTGGTTCTCGAAACCATAGATTTTGTGGCCGAGGCCAATGTGCTCATCGGGCGCTTCCCCGAGCTTCAGACTGCCAACCGCAATCTCTCGGCCGAGCTCGCCTCGATTCTCGCTGCGCTGCCGCACAGCGGAGATCCGGCGATCGACAAACCGCTGGCCCGCTTCGGCGATAGGCTTGCAGATTTCGGCGCATCTATCCCGGAGCGCGAGGCCGAACTGGCCCGCTGGCGTGCGGACCGGCCGGTGACCTTTCTGGAGGGCTTCAATGCCTTCGCCTTCGGCCGCGAGTGGATCACGGCCAGCTTCTGGCAGGATTGGTACGGCGTGCTCCCGCTCTTCTTCGGCTCGGTATTCATTTCGGTGCTAGCCCTGGCCATCGCGATTCCGCTGGGGATCTGCGCTGCGCTTTATGTGAACCAGGTCGCCCGGCCATGGGAGCAGGGCTTCATCAAGCCCTACATCGAGTTCATCTCGGCCATACCCAGTGTGGTGCTCGGCTTCTTTGGTATCGCGATGTTGGGGGAAACGCTGCGCCAGCTCTCCCAGGTTGCGTGGCTGTCCTGGGTGCCCGGTTTTCCGATGCAGGAGCGGCTCAACGGTTTCACAGCCGCCAGCCTGCTCGCGCTCATGGCCATCCCCACGATCTTCACCCTGGCCGAGGATGCCTTGCAGAACGTGCCCAAGGCGCTGCGCGAGGCCTCGCTAGCCCTGGGGGCGTCGCGCGTGCAGACCATTCTCAAGGTCATTCTGCCTGCCGCGCTCTCCGGCATCACCGCCGCCATCCTGCTGGGTTTTGGCCGCGTGATCGGCGAGACGATGGTGGTGCTGCTGTGCGCCGGCAACCGCATCGCCATCCCGGATCTCTCGCTCGGGCTCGGCGTGGCCTTCCAACCCGTGCATACGATGACGGGCATCGTAGCCCAGGAGATGGGCGAGGTGGTGCGCGGGAGTCTACACTACCGGGCGCTGTTCATGGTCGGCTGCCTGCTCTTCCTTCTCTCGCTTGGTATCAACTACGGAGCGCAGAAGATCGTGCGCCGCTATCGCCTTCCGCAAAGCTGAGGTGCCATGACGATCCAAGAGACAACGCACGAGAATGTAGGGCCGGTCTCTGACCGGCCTTCCTCCGCCGTGGGGCTTTCATTGGTGCAAACTGGCCGGTCGCAGACCGGCCCTACCCCCGATCGGTCGTCGGTATTCTCCATCCTATGAGCACGAGCCCCCAAGCCCCTGCCCGCCGCTCGATCCTGCGCCAACCCTCGTGGCGAGCGCGCGCCGAGGCGCTGTTCTTCCTCCTTCTGCGCATGGGCACCTATTCGGTGCTGTTTGCCGCGGCTGTCGTCTTCCTCGATATCGGCATCAAGGGCGGGCGAGTTGTCTTCCAGCTCTCGCCGCCATTTATCAATGTCCCCTTCCTCACCCAGTCCCCGGAGACGCTCAATGTCTTCACCGCCGACGGCGCTAAGGTGAAGATGGGCGACCGCGAGTTTCGCGCCTTCAAGGCCGCCCATCCCGAGAAGCTGCGTGATGTGCCGGTGGAGACCTATGTCTATTCCGCCGGAGGCATTTTCCCGAACATCGTGGGCACCGTGCTGCTGGTCGTCGGTTCGATGGTCATCGCGCTGGTGCTGGGTGTATGCAGCGCGATCTACCTGAGCGAATACGCCAGGGAGGGCCCCTTCATCCGGCTGGTGCGTCTCTCCATCGCCAACCTGGCCGGCGTGCCCTCGATCGTGTTCGGCCTCTTCGGCTTCGGGCTCTTTGTTGTCGCCTTGGACTGGAACGTCTCGCTGCTGGCGGGCTGGTTCACCTTGGCCTTCATGGTGCTGCCCATCATCATCACCGCCAGCGAGGAGGCGCTGCGCTCGGTGCCCAAGGGGCTGCGCGAGGGCGCCCTCGCCCTAGGGGCGACCAAGTTCCAGACCATCCGCACCAACGTACTGCCCTACGCGCTACCGGGCATTCTCACCTCCTCGGTGTTGGCGATCGCGCGGGTGGCCGGCGAGACCGCCCCCATCATGTTCACCGCCGCCTATGTGGTGCGCGACCAGATGCCCTGGCAGGTGGAGAAGTGGACCGACTTCTTCTTCCAGGGGGTGATGGCGCTGCCGTATCACATCTACGTTGTCGCCTCGAAGATTCCGCAAAACGACTACACCCGCGACGTCCAGTACGGCACGGCCTTCGTGTTCCTCTTCACCGTGGCCGGCATCGCCCTGGCCGCCATTCTGCTGCGCGCCCGCCTGCGCAAGCAGTACCGCTGGTAATTCGCCCCCCCTGCTGCCGCACTCAACCTTGCCTCCTGCCATGTCACTCGAGCCCACGCCACTTTCCGCCCCGGCGGTGCCCACCAAACCAGCCCCGCGCCCATCCGGCCCCGCCTTGGTCGAGATCGACCGGCTCAACTTCTTCTACGGCGAGAAGCAGGTGCTCTTCGATGTGACCCTCGACATCCCCGAAAAACAGGTCACCGCTTTCATCGGACCCTCGGGCTGCGGCAAGACCACGCTGCTGCGCTGCTTCAATCGCATGAACGATCTGGTCGACGTTGCCCGCATCGGCAGCGGCGAGATCCGCATCGACGGCATCAACGTCTATGATCCGCGCGTAGACGTGATCGAGTTGCGCAAGCGGGTGGGTATGGTGTTCCAGAAGTCGAATCCGTTCCCGAAATCCATCTACGAGAATATCGCCTTCGGCCTGCGCCTGCATGGGATCCGCCAGAAGGCGAAGCTCGACGAGATCGTGGAGCACAGCCTGCGCGGTGCCGCGCTCTGGGACGAGGTGAAGGACCGCCTGCACGACAGCGGGTTGGGCCTATCCGGCGGGCAGCAGCAGCGGTTGTGTATCGCCCGCGCGATCGCCGTGGAGCCCGATGTTATCCTCATGGACGAGCCCTGCTCGGCGCTCGACCCGCTGGCCACCACGAAGGTGGAGGAGCTCATCCACGAGTTGAAGGAGAAGTACACCATCGTGATTGTGACGCACAACATGCAGCAGGCCGCGCGAGTCTCCGACCACACCGCGTTTTTCTATCTGGGCAAAGTGGTCGAGTTCGCCGAGACCCAGAAGATCTTCATGAACCCCTCCAATCCGCAGACTGAGGCCTATGTGTCGGGAAGATTCGGATGAGCCCAAGAAGCGAGAAGCGGAAAGCGAGTAGCGAGCATGTCGAACTCAGAATCCCGTCCGGATATGCTTTCTAGCTCTTGCTGCCGAAAGTTTCTTCCTCCTCGCTCCCAGCCCCTCACTTCCCACTATTCTCCGCCTCAGGCCCCGCCCTGCGTCTCTGCCGTTTCCGTCTACTCGCTACCCGCTACTCACTACTCGCTACTTCTTCCATGAAACGTTTCTTCGATTCCGAGTTGGACGCATTGCGTTCGCATCTGGTGCAGATGGGCGAGAAGGCCATCGAGCAGGTCCGCCTGGCAGTGCGCGCCTTGGTCGAGGCCGATCCGGACTTAGCCCGACAGGTGCGCGCTGGTGACGATGTGCTCGATCGCTTGGAGGTGCTCATCGACGAGGAGGGCGTGCGCTACATGAGCCTGCGCAATCCCGTAGCCAGTGACTTGCGACTGGTGGTGGTGGGCATGAAGGCCGGGCACGATCTCGAACGGGTGGGCGACGAGGCCAACAACATCGCCAAGCGCGCGATCCGTCTCGCCAGTGAACCGCCGCTGAAGCCCTTTGTCATCCTTCCTCGCATGGCAGCCACTGCGCAGGAGATGCTGCGCGATGCGCTCGACTGCTTCCTGCATCATGACAACGAGAAGGCGTTAGCCGTGATTCGCCGCGATCAGGAGGTCGACGATTACCACCGTGAACTCTACCGCGAACTCTCGGCCTTTATGGCGGAGAGGCCGGAGACGATTTCCCGGGCGCTGGAGTTGATGTTCATTTCGAAGTCCCTTGAGCGAATCGCCGACCATGCCACGAACATCGCCGAGGAGATGGTATATCTGGCGAAGGGCGAGGACATCCGCCATAATGACGAATTCAAGAGGGGCCCGCGACCGGCCCAAGGGTAGCACTTCAGCCGCCACCGCAAAACGGGTTTCGCCTCGCCTTGGATTGGAAGAAACATCGGCTGTATCTTTGGAGGCCGGTTGTAGGGCCGGACTCTGGTTTCCGGTCACCCATAGGGCCGGACCTAGGAGCCTGTCGGACTGAGAAATCAGCCCTGCCGTCGGTGCGACCCATATTTTCACGGTTATTGGCCTAAAACCGTTTTCCGAGGAACCGAAACCGATTGAGTCCTCGCATCGGGCGCGTTGTCGCTGCAATTT
>CAJCBL010000292.1 GCA_903960515.1 uncultured Verrucomicrobiota bacterium | reverse complement strand
CCCGATGCGAGGACTCAATCGGTTTCGGTTCCTCGGAAAACGGTTTTAGGCCAATAACCGTGAAAATATGGGTCGCACCGACGGCAGGGCTGATTTCTCAGTCCGACAGGCTCCTAGCCATCATCGCATAGGTCTTGCTCGGCAAACAGACCGTTGCGCCTCCGGCACTCAGCGTTACCAACCCGACATGCATCGTTGCAGCCAACGCACGCCAATCACTAGCCTGGATGGTGGCACCCACTTCGATACCACACCCGCCCACAAGCGTCCGGAACCGATTCGCTCCGGAGCCGCTGATTGCAAAAGAGAAAGCAACTTGCGACCCAATTCGGTCATCCGTGGCTGCAGCGTGCGCCGCCGCGGCCAACGCCTCAAGATCATGCATCGCGCCCAATTGCCCTCCATAGTGAATCCGGATTGGTCGAGCATCCAGGCTCGGACACACGGGCGAATAGAGCCGCGTGTCGGTCGAAATATCAATCACCGCGCTGCACCGCGGCGCGCCCCAACGCCCCGATGCATGACTGCGCAGGCGATCGCCAAGAAACACAACCGCCGCAGGCATGCGAAAGTTCACGCGCGCCACCCGCCCAAGAATGCGTGCCCTCAGCCCGCCACGCCGTAGCGCACCCGATACTTCGAGAGCGTCTGGAAATAGATCATAAAGAAGATGAATCACCTTCGCCTTTCTCGTGAGCCCAAACAAAGCAACCAACGCCGGGGCGAAGAAAGTATTGCTGGTTACCACAAACGTCGAACTCGGACGGGCCCGCAGAACTGCCCAAATCAACCGCAAGGGGTAAACTATATACATCAGGAAGCGCAGCCACACCCGAGCACCCGCCCCCCGCCCAGCCAAATATCGATACCGGCCCTCTTCCACGGCCTGCACGAGAGAGACTTCTCCGGTTGCCGCGCTTACACAGCTCGCAAGAAATAGAAAATAGTCGACCCCAACATTACTGCAGAGAACGACGCGGTTGGGCCGTTTACGAATTGAAGTGCTCACCTATTTGGCAACGGTTCGGAATACTTCGGCCCATCGATGAGCCAATGCCTCGGCACTGTAACAAGCGCGCGCAGCCAGCCAAGCCCTTTTTCGTTTCGCCAGAAGACCGCCGACATCCTGCTCGATCTCCGCCAGTGCTGCACGCAACCCGTTAACATCGCCGGGCTCGACCACCCAGCCACAGTCGTGTGCAATAATGAGATCGGCGAGATCGGATTCGCGTGGACATACCGCCAGCACGGCCTGCCCGGCCGCCATCGCGCTATAAGTCTTGCTGGGCATCACAATGCCCTCTGCTCCTGGCTTCATTGTGACCAGCGCGACGTCCGCAGCACCCATGGCCTCCAGCCACTCGGCTTCGGGCAACCCGCCGCTCAGCCGCACCTGCTCGCCCAAGCCGAATTCGCGCACGGCAGCGGCCAGCGCAATCATGCCAGGGCCGATGCCGCGGAAATCGAACTGCACACCCGTAGACACCCCAACACGGAAAGACTGTACGATAGTGTCGACCTCGTGCATACGTCCGAAATTCCCGCAATAAAGCAGCCGCACCGGCCCATATTCTTCCCGAGGGAGCGGCGGCCGGCCGGCAAACGGCGCCGCATCGCAGCCGATCGGAATTACTTTTGCGCGCGGGATTGGGCCAAACTGCGCTTCAGCATAGGCGAGCAGCCGCGAGCCGAGAAATACATTGGCGGCGGCGCCATCGAACATCGAGCGCACCCAGCGGCGCAGCCTGCGCTCCGCCCACGAACCCGCCCGCAATTTGGAGGCCAAGACGAGCACGTCCGGGAAGAGATCAAGCATCCAGTGCACAACCGGCACACCGGTCCGGCGCGCGGCCCTCATGGCCACCCACGGGGCGTAGAACGTATTTGTGCTCACAACGAGCGCAGCAGCCGGCTCCTCTTGCCTGATCCGCCGCCTCAATTGAAGCGGATAATCTACATAGCAGCGCCACCGCAGGAGCAGGCGCGCCACGGTGCCGCGAGACTGCCGATAATCGACCTCGGTAACCGCGAAGCACTGCCGGGCCCCAATGGCGGGAGCGGATATCGCATTGCGAGTATCGAGTAGTCGGGTGCCGGGCGTGCGGCCTGCAGCGCCCGTCGCTCGTGCCTGACTGAACGTAGCTGCCTGGGCGCACTCGGCATTCCTTGCTGCGCATTCCGCACTGGAACCATGGGCGCAAAGCTCTCGCACCAGCCCCTTCAAGAAGGAACCATATTCGACAGAGGACCAGAATTCAACCTGGCCGCCGAGTCCATCTGCCTGTTTCTCGTCAAATCCCATAATGGCTCCCACGTAAACCGCCTCCCTGTGGCCAACGAGGCCAAGGGGAATGGCCACCCAAAGTGCCACTACTCAATCTCCATCCAGTCCCACCAATCGGAGGACCGACTGACCAAACGCCTCCATCGATATCGATCGAAGATACCCCGCATAATCGAGCTTAAGCGGACCGTTCACGTTGGACACTGCCTCGACAATCGAATCCAAGGCCGATGCTCCCTGCGCCGCCATCCGTTCATCAATGGCCACTCCTGTGCCCCATTTCCGAACAATCTGCTCCATCTGATATCCGCGCCCGACAATAATCGGCTTCCGAAAGGCGGCCGCTTTCCCTATCACATTGGAGCTTCCGCGAAAATCTCTATAGGCCGCAAACAGGATATCACAAGCGGCACATACCGCGTTAAACCGTGAATCCCCTGCAACCCTCCGTGGACTGACAAACACATTTCCCAACTCCCCTCGTTGTCCTTTTACAAGCCACTCCCGAATCGCCTTGGGGAACTGCATCTGCTCGCACTCACCGACCACCGCGAAAAAGTAGCGGTCCGAATGACAAAGCTTCGTCATCTCCACGAACATTTCGAGATTCTTGCGGGGGGTAATCTGCCCTACCAGCCCAAGAACGGTTCTCCCGTTGGAGCGGCGATGGATCTCCGCGGCAATTTCATCGTTCAAGTCGGGTAGCGTAAGATCGACCACATCGGGGAATTGCACGACGTTTTCCGCCCCGATGTTGCGGGTCAGTAGAACTGCTGAATCGGCATCCAACACTCCGATTGCGCGGCACGTCTTCGCACGCATGAACTGCTCCCAACCCGCTCTCCGCGCTCGCTGTTGGAGGCTCAGGTCATTGCGTTCCGCATTGATATAGAAGCAGGACCAGTCACAGGGCATCATCCGATCTACCTCAGCCGGGCTCACCCCTGGCGCGAGATACTCGTCGATATAGGTTATCAGCACATGCAGCTTACTCCCGGGATACATGGCCTCGACGGAATGAATGGCCTGCACCGTATCACGCCAACGCTGGCGGGCCCGACGGGTGCGAAGGAAGCCCACTTCTCGCAGCGCCTTCCAGACACGATCGCGCATGGGTAGCCAGTTGAGGAAACGGAACGCCGACCGCGCGGCTATCTCGGTCTTCATGACCGGGATCACGGGCAACCGGAGCCGATCTATATTTAACCCGGCCTTGCGCCAACTCTCGGACGCAGCGCTCACCTCAGGGTTCCAACCGCAGGCCGAAACCACTTCGACCCCGGAGACCATCACGCCCCGGAGGAAAAGATTATGATAGGTGGGGACATGCCCTCCGTAGCCGAAGGTCAAAACTACATAAACGCAGGGACGTTCTTTCATTTGCTAGGAGGCACACCCATCCGTGCTTTCGGGATGTCCCGGCCCCACCGGAACGAAGAGGCAGGTTTTGCCTTCGTGAGCCCCGAAGGGAGCGAAAAGTATGAAGGAATCATTAGAGCCAACATCATGTGCAACGACACCATGTTGAAGCTTTTTGGCCCATAGTACATGTTCAAGAGTGCAAGGTAAGTTGCATACAAAACGAAGGCAACGGTCACATCTTTCCGCCGCTTCCAAATAGCCATGGATATAAGGGCCAATGTGATCGCACTTCCCGCCACACCTATCTTCATAACATAATGCATATAATTAACATGCATCAGGGGGCGCCATCCGCCCGATACGGTGTCGTAGTCGTACATGCCTTCGTAGTCATACCAGTGCCCGCCCACGCCACGGCCAAAGAATATCTGGGGATAGTCGCTTAGCCTACAGTAATACTCGACCTCGTAAAATCGTGCGTCGCTACCCACACCACCACCGCTTGACTGCCAAATCGAGAATCGGCTCATCAAATTGTCGAATTCGGCAGAGCGGGTGCCCAAGTAGGACAATGCGATCACGGCCAAACCCAATAGTCCGAATATGAAACCAACACGTGACAACAGACTCACCGACTTGCCGCCAAACAAACTTTGCACGACAGCCATCACAAGTACCACGCCAAGCAGGATAACCCCGCCCCTATACGCACCAACATAAGCGCCGTAGCCCTGCGCCAGCGCACCGCCGAAACCCACTGCGGTTATCCAGGAGAACCTCGGAGCGTACTTCAGAAGTAGAATCGGCGCCAATCCCACAAACTGGCCGATTAGACCTAGCACGCTGATCGTGAAGAAGCTACGCTCCACGTCGGCGTCAGCGGCATAGCGGATCAGCAGCACATACACCACAGAAAAGGCCGCGATCGCACCGGCGAGTATCCGGTCGATCCTATTGAAGTCGATCTTCGAACAGGCCAACATCGCGGCGAGTGGGACCAGGAGCATATATTGAAAATCGTAGGCCCATATTCTCACATCGCGGTGCTCCCCGTCGAGCCCACCGAAGACTGCGGACACCACCACGTAGGAGATCAAGACAACTAGGCTGGCACGCTCAGCAAAGGAGAGATCCCCGAGATTGCGGTGCCGGCTCCCTGCAAATGCAATCACCGCAGCGACGGTTACGAAACTAATCAGCTCGACAATGCGAACATAGGCAGGGCCCTGTGCAGACCAAACAATCGACAACCCGCAGGCCGCGAGCACCAGCGTAAGAAGATAGCAGAACACAAGCCCACGGCTGTGAGGCTGGGCGCTGGTAGAGGGATCACGCATCATTGTATCGATTTATAGAGCTGTTCATACTTCTTCCCGATCACCGCCAGCGAATAGTCGGAGACCACGCGAGTTCGCGCATTTACCCCGAACTGACCGAGGTTCGGGGCGTGGAGAGTTCGGTTGATTGCATCGCGAAGCGACTCTCCGCTAATGCGCTCAGCGATCGCCCCGTTCCAACCGTCCTCAATCATGTCGATATTACCGCCTACCCTGAACCCAACAACCGGAGTTCCGCAAGACAGGGACTCCATAATGACGTTCGAAAGATTCTCCTGCAATGAAGGGACCACAACCACGTCAGCGGCGTTGTAGGCCAATACCATGGAATACCGGTCGCGGATAACCCCAAGCCCACGGACCTTGACGGAGGCATCGAACCCCAGTTCCGGTCGCGTATTCCCGATGACTACGCATTCACAGTCCGAGCCGGTCAACCCGGCAAGCGCTTCCCGCAGCAGCGCCGCGCCCTTGCGCGGATCGCTACTTGCTCCGATGGCACCGAAAAGCAGGATCTTACGATCATGGGGAATACCCAGAATATCGCGGGCAACCCGCCGATCCATCGGCTTATAGAGTTCCGTGTCGATAGGGTTGGGGAGATGGACCACGTGGTGATCCCGCCCGATTCGCGACGCCTGCGCTTGCGCGCCAATCCACTCACTGAGGCCAACAAAAGTGATCTTCCGCCGACCATAACCTCCAGTTTTCCGCCGTTGCCCAATCCACGAAAAATCCCACCTGAAGTTCGACCCCAGCTCGGGGCAACGCCCACATGTCGTTTTGAAGCATTCGCAGGCCCCCGGGTAATGGCAGCCGCCCGTCACCGGCCACAAGTCATGGAGGCTCCAGACCACCGGCACAGAACTAGCACCGACCCACTTGGGTTTCCAAGCACCGCCGGAAACCCAATGAAGATGGATTACATCGGGCTGGAAAGCCAACACCCGCCGGTGCAGAGCGCCGGAAGCGAATCGACCACTCGAGTAGAAGGACCGGGGCCGATACCCAAACAAGCGGGCTATATTATAGTCGAGCTGGGAACGCAGCATATTGCCGCCCATTTCGAACTTCGAAGCCGGCCCAACTGTATTTACAGTACCTTGGACTGCATCCAGTACAAACAACCGGCAATCCAAGCCGGCTGCAACCAACGCTTCCTTATGGCGTTCGGCCGCAAGACCGGCGCCACCTCCACCGTTAGAGTTGCTGACTATTGCGATTTTCATTATTGACGCCTCCCCCAATCCTCACGGCTGGGATTCCACCCCATATCTCTCCAGCCGGAACATTCTTTGTTACAACAGCACCCGCCCCAATGATCGCCCCATCGCCAATCCTCACATTTGGCAGGATGCATACACTCGCTCCAATCCACACATAGTTCCCAATTGTGACTCCGTGCCGCGTTTCGTCCCACCTGCTCTTGCGATCCTCGGGAGCGCGCTGGTGATTCGAGGCAACTATTGAGATCCCTTGCGCCAATATGCAATTTTCTCCGATGACTATTTTTCCGCCACTGGCGCGGATATTCGCAAACGCGCCCACAACTGATCCTGCACCTATCGTCAATCCCCCCGTGATGCACGACTCGGGAACTCGCTCGAAAACTATGATTTCAGAGTAGGCGCCAATCACGACACCTTTGCCGACAGTAACTGCAGACAACTTATCAAACTGGCACACAAGGCCTTTTTCAACAAACGCCCCCTGCCGCAGCATATGTCCGGAAAACAATACCTCTTTCATGGCGTTCGCCAATCGGCGTCTCAGCACATGAACACCACCGAGAATAACGATATGCAATAGACTAAGCATTAAGAAATCCGGCCCACGAAAACCCCTCTCAAAAATTCAAACCATCACCACAGTACAATTGCCCCCACCATCCCATTCTTCTTCTGTAAACTTCTGTGCTACCAGCGCGCGACGGCGATCAACACTACGATCGAAGCCTCGCCGATAGCCACGAAGCCCCGGACACGCGGGAAACGACAGAGCCTGCACGTAAAAGGATAGCCTGCCTCAACCCCGGGACCAAGATGATCGCGCAGCAAAAAACGGATCCACACCATACGATTTCACAAGCGCCCAAGACTACCCAAGAATTGGAAGGAACAAACACGGACACTAGCGTGGATACCGCGAGCACTGAACACGATACCCCCACTCCAAGAGCGAACTCACGATACGCTATCCATGCTCCAATAATCGAATTGTACGCACGCAGCGTGGGAACGGCCATCACTAGGCTCCCGATCAAGAGCCCAACGGGGGCCCCCCGTGAGCCGGCCAAAACTATTCCCAGTACCAGGCCCACACCTCGCAAGCCCGTTTCGGCAAAGCTCAATACACTTCCCCGCACGATCCTGCCCGAGGCGAGAAGCACCATCACGCCCCAACGATTCCAAATACCAACCAGAATACCCGCGGCGAACGCCGCTCCGGCTATGTCGCCAAGAAAATAGCTGGGGCCCGTCCACAAAGCGACAAACGTTCGTATCCCCGCACCATATCCAGCCGCGCCAACTAGGCCCACAAGCAGAATTACTCCAGTCAGGGTGCGCAGCGTCGCCCGAATTCGTTCCGCAGGGTCGGAGTGGAAATGGTGACTAAGCGGTCCATAGCAACTGGCTACGATCTGATTGCACAATTGGTCCATCAACGCGACCGCGCGCGCCGTAACAACATAGGCCACAGTCGCTTCCGGGCCGATGACCCGAGTCAGCAAAACCGCCGGCAGTTGCGACACGAGCTGGGCGGACGATTTCGCCAGCAATGTCCACGGTGTCGTAACGAGGAAGTCGCGAAAGATCGCAGGCGTCCACCCGCTTGTTTGGCCGAGCGCACGATCAAGATGGACGGCATACGCCCCACAGCCGGAAAGAAGAATCGCGCCCCGAAATACTGCGCCCGCAACCAATGCCCAAAGACCAAACCCGCCGAGCAGGCCCCCTATAGTCAGCGCCAAACTCCCGACATCGGAGGCAATCATCACTGCGGTAGGCACCGTACTATGCTGCAAAGCAATCGCGAAGTCTCGACAGTAGGATCCGAGAAAGCTCATTGCCACCGCGGCGCTCGAAATCACGAAGGCCCAACCGAGTTGCCTTTGGTAAACCATATCGGCGCCCAGCCAACCCGGCACAAATAGGCCAACCGCGAACGCTACAACAAGCAGGCAAGCACACAGCGCGGCGGATAGAATAAGACCGTGGCGAAAATAGCTTTTTGCCTTGGGTTGGTCCCGTTGCGCATAGGCTGCGGCAACCCGCTGCAGCATCACTGCTCCCGCCCCAATATCTACTACATTCAGCCACGCCAAGATTCCCCCTGTAGCCAGCCAAAACCCATAAAAACGCTCGCCCAGCGCGCTCAAACACAGTGGAACAAGCAGCAGCGCCTGAGCGGCTTGAACAATATTGTTCACATAGCCGCCGATCGCTTGGATCAGAACGGCTTTCTGCCGAGAAGGTGGCGACTCAAGGTTGGTACTCACTCGTGTTCAGCTCTCGCCGATGCTAAGTCATCGCAAAAGGCCTCAGGCCCAATCGCCTTCCACAATCCGTGGGTACACGATCAGGCTGAGAAAATCAGACAGTCATTTCAATTTATACGCGATGTTGAAAGATTACCCAAACAGCGAAACTCCTACTTTATCACCACTGGATGTGACGCCAAACTGGGCTCTATATAATCGCAGCCCGAATCAGGACACCCGAAAACCAGCGTGAAGCGCCCGAGCTTCGCCCCGTCACGTCCCGAGGAGGTGACTGCGAGGGCGATGGCAGTGGTGCGCATCGGATGAGAAGCTATCGGTCAACCCTTGTCGGTCCGGAGGAACGTTTGCAGCAGTGGAAGAAAATTCAGGGCCTTACGGTGCCAGATGCGCAGGCTCTCCATGCGCTGTTCGAGGAACTCGCGGTCGGGTTCATCGGCTGTGGCCAGCTTCGCTTCGAGCTGAGTGAGCCGCCCGGCCCCCGCCTCCAGCGGCTCGCGGAAGCGGTGTTGGAGCACTCCGCCCAGCAGGCACCGCAACTCCATCTCGGCCACGAAACGCTCGCGCCGGCCCTCGGGATCGTCGACCAGACGTACCGCGCCCAGTTCGCGCAGCAACCGCAACCCCTGACTGGCCGAGCCGGTGCTGATACCCAGCAACGCCACCACGTCGGCAAAGGCCAAGGGGATCGGCGAGCCGTAAATCACCCCGAAGATCTGCCCGACCGAGCGCGAGAGCCCGAGATGCAGCACCGTATCGGCGCAGAGTTCGACCAACTCGATCTGCGTGGGCGAAAGCCTCCGCTCGGCCGATACATCATCGGCGGCGCGGGCGGGCAGCGCCGGTTCGCCGGCGGATTTGTGCGAGGTAGGCAAGCTGCCGAGTGTCTGGAGGTGGCGTAACCATTCAAGGCATTTTGAGCCAACCCATGCGCCGGAATCGTAACAATTCGGTGTCGGAGCTTCCTCGGATAACTCGCCTGGCAACAACAGGCCAATACGCCACCCCGGGGGCAAGGCGATGACGCTCCGCTCCCGCCGCCTACTCCAAGGAATCGGGGCAAAGTCCAGAGTCGGGAGGAAACCGGCCATTCCTGCGCCCCAGTTGGCAACTGACTTCCCCGGGAATCGGGTTGGAACCCGGCTTACACCCCCAGAAAGGGACAGGTCGAAAATCACCCCCAAGAAGGGAAAGGTCGAAAATCCCACGCTGCCCTCGGGCTGCATTCCATCTCTATCCTATGCACGCCCCAACTCGCGCCACGAATACCGCTCATCGCGGCGCCCCCACCTCGTGGCCTTCAGTCTCCTGCGCTCAACTTCACGCGTCCAACGCTCAGCCGTAGCCATTCCGGCGCAGGAGCGTGCTTGCACGCGATCGGCGTCCTGATTCGCGTGCAAGCACGCTCCTACGACGGACAAGCACT
>CAJCBL010000291.1 GCA_903960515.1 uncultured Verrucomicrobiota bacterium | reverse complement strand
CGCCGCCCCGAGGCGGCGGGCAAAGCCGCCGCGCCCCTCGCATACACCCGCTATCCCAATACTGGGGCGCGCCACGGCCCCTCCGCCATTCCCCCATTCCGCGCTCCGCACTCCGCAATTCCGAGTCCGCCATTGCCTCCGCAACGCCGCTGGGCTTCCTCCTCACCCATGGCCTTCGACTTCGACCGCATCATCGACCGGCGCGACACCGGCAGCGAGAAATGGGAACGCTACGCCGCCCGCGACGTACTGCCCATGTGGGTGGCCGACATGGATTTCGCCTCACCGCCCTGCGTCCTCGAAGCGTTGCACCGCCGCGTGGACCACGGCGTGTTCGGATACACCCTGCCCGTGCGCAGCACCGTCGAGGCGATCGTCGCGCACCTAGCCGAGCAGTATCGCTGGGCGGTCGATCCGTCGTGGATCGTGTTCACCCCCGGAGTAAACCGCGGCATGAACCTGGTGTGCCGCGCCATCGGCGAACGTGGCGAGGCCGTCGTCGTACCCTCGCCCGTCTACCCGCCCTTCTTCAGCGCGGTCACCAACTCCCAACGCCGACTCATCGAGGTCCCTCTGGCCCGCCGCCCCGGCGAACGCTGGGAGTTCGACTTGGAAGCCCTCGCCGAGCGCACCCCCGCCGACGCCCGCCTGCTTCTCCTCTGCCACCCTCACAATCCCGTAGGTCGCGCCTGGAGCCATGCCGAACTCGCCCACCTGGCCGAGTTCTGCCGCGAGCGCGACCTCTGGATCTGCTCCGACGAGATCCACGCAGGCCTCGTGCTCGACGGCCGCCAACACATTCCCACCGCCACGCTCTCTCCCGAGATCGCCGCGCGCACCATCACGCTGATGGCGCCCAGCAAGACCTTCAACCTCCCCGGCCTGGGGCTGGCCTTCGCCATTGTGCCCGACGCCGCGATACGCAAACGCCTGCTCGGCGCGCGCGCCGGCCTCGTACCGCCCGACCTATGCCCCCTCGCCTACGCCGCCACCGAAGCCGCCTTCCGCCACGGCGAACCGTGGCGCCTTGAGCTCGTCGCCTACCTGGAGTCCAACCGCGACCGCCTCGCCGCCTTCCTCGCCGCCGAAACCCCCGAGCTCAAGCTCTCCCCGGTCGAGGCCACCTATCTCGCCTGGATCGACGCCACCGGGCTTGGCCAGGCCGAACCCTCGAAGTTCTTCGAGCAACACGGACTGGGCCTCAACAACGGCGCCGACTTTGGCGCACCCGGTTTCGTGCGGCTCAACTTCGGCTGCCCGCGCGCCACGCTCGAGGAGGGCCTGAGCCGGCTGCTCGCCGCAGTGATCGCAGCACGCGCCGCGAAGCGCTGAGCCGCGATCGCCCGCGGCAGCGGGACCGGGTGCGCTTGCCTGGTTGGCACCGATGCCACCAGGAACCGCACACTAACCAATCAAAGGACAACGCTTTGGCAGGCCGTCGGGCTGGTCCTTTTCTACCGTGCCTGCGGGTACCGACCTCACTTCCGGAAACCGCACCAGGCCCGCCCGCTCCTGCCCTTTGCGCCCCGCCCCTCACGCCCGCCAATCCGCAATCCGCGATCCGCCCTCCGCATTTCTCCATGCCCGCCACCGATCCCCGAATCGTCATGACACTCGACGCCGGCGGCACCAGCTTCCGTTTCTCCGCCCGCCGCGGGCGCAGCCGAGTAACCGAGATCGTGACACTGCCATCGCAGGGCCACGACCTTGCCCCGTGCCTCGCCGGGCTCATTGAGGGTTTTGCCCGCATCCGCTCTGCCTGCCCGGAGCCGCCAGTGGCCATCAGCTTCTCCTTTCCCGGCCCGGCCGACTATCCGGCCGGCATCATCGGCGACCTGCCCAACCTCCCGGCCTTCCGCGGAGGGGTAGCCCTCGGGCCCATGCTTGAGGCCAAGTTTGGGCTGCCAGTATTCATCAACAACGACGGCGACCTCTTCGCCTATGGCGAGGCCATCGCCGGCTTCCTGCCCTACGTCAACGGGCTGCTCGCCCAGGCCGGCAGCCCGCGTCGTTTTGAGAACCTCTTTGGCGTGACTCTCGGCACAGGCTTCGGCGGCGGCCTGGTGCGCCGAGGTGAGCTCTTCCGCGGCGACAACTCCATGGCGGCGGAGATCTGGCTGTTCCGTAACAAACTCCAGCCGCAGACCAATGCCGATGAAGGCGCGAGTATCCGCGCAGTGCGCCGCACCTACGCCGAGCTCACGGGTATCCCATTCTCCGAATCACCCGACCCGCGCGAGATCGAGGCCATCGCCTTCGGCAGGCTTCCCGGTCATCGCGCCGCTGCTACCGAAGCCTATCGCCGCCTGGGCGAAGTTGCCGGCGACGCGCTCGCCCTCGCCCTGAACCTGGTGGACGGGCTTGCTGTGATCGGCGGAGGGCTCTCCGCTGCCGCCCCGCTCTTCATGCCCGCGCTTCTCGCGGAGTTGAACAGCACCTACACCGGCCCCGACGGCCGCCCCCTGCGCCGCCTCGTACAGCAGGCCTTCAACCTCGAAGACCCCGACCAACTCGCCGCCTTCCTGCGCGGCGCCACTCGCGAGATAGCCGTGCCGGGCACCGACCGCCAAGTCGCCTACGACCCGCTCGCCCGCACCGGCGTGGGCCTCTCCCGCTTGGGCACCAGCGAAGCCATCGCCATCGGTGCCTATGCCTTCGCCCTAGAGCAGCTCGGCCGCTGCTAATCCATTCCGCTTTCCGGGAGCAGGCAGGCGAGGAGCGGGGGTCCGCTGGCAGCCGGCTTGCCCTGCCCCCGCCCCAGCTTGTCCGGTTGCGCAGGAGCACCTCGGTTGTCCCTGTGGCAGCACCTGTGCGCCCGTTGTTCAAATACTGCGCCCGCTCGTTTGAAACGCGCAGGCGGCGCTTGGCTTCGCCGCGAAGTCCGCCCTAGATGGGCACCTCCCTGTCGGCGGCCTGGTTGCCCAAGCGAAAAGTAGGGTTGCGGCGGGGATACCCAACTGCATCGTTCCTGCCTTTCAATCCCCCCGGAATCATATGGCTCAATACGGATACTTCGACGACGCGAACCGCGAGTTCGTTATCTCCCGCCCCGACACTCCGCTGCCGTGGCTCAACTATCTCGGCCAGGACGAGTACTTCGGCCTCTGCACGCAGACGGCCGGCGGCTACTCCTTCTGGAAGGATGCGAAGCTGCGCCGCCTCACGCGCTATCGCTACAACAACAACCCGATGGATAACGACGGCCGCTTCCTCTACGTGAAGCAGGGCAAGTCCATCTGGAATCCGGGCTGGAAGCCCACCCGCACCGAGCTCGACGCCTTCGAGTGCCGCCACGGCCTCGGGTATTCGCGCATCACCGGCAAGAAGGACGGCATCGAGGTCGAGCAGCTCATGTTCGTGCCGCCGCAGGAGAACCTGGAGATCTGGAAGGTCTCCGTGCGCAACAAGACCAAGAAGCCCCAGAAGCTCACCCTCTTCTCCTTCGTCGAGTTCTGCTCCTTCGAGGCGCTCAACGACATGACCAACTACCAGCGCACCTACTCGATCGGAGAGGTCGAGGTAGAGGGCAGCGCCATCTATCACAAGACCGAATACCGCGAGCGCCGCAACCACTACGCGCTCTTCGGCTGCACCCGCAAGATCGACGGCTTCGATACCTCGCGCGACGCCTTCGTGGGCGTGCACAACGGTCTCCAGGATCCCAAGGCGGTTCTGGCCGGCAAGTGCACCAACAGCCACGCCCACGGATGGAACCCCGTAGGCGCCCACCAGATCAACCTCACCCTCAAGCCCGGCCAGGAGGAGACCTTCGCCTTCATCCTCGCCTACATCGACCAGGGCGACCTGCCCAAGTTCGACGCCCCGTATGTGATGAACAAGACGAAGGGCCGCGAGGTGCTTGCCAAGTACTCCGACCTCGCCGCCGTCGAAGCCGCCTTCACAGCCGTCAAGCAGCGCTGGGAGGACCTGCTGTCCACCTACCAGGCGCCCAGCGTCCCCAACGAGCACTTGCAGCGCATGGTCAACACCTGGAACCAGGTGCAGTGCATGGCCACCTTCAACCTCTCCCGCTCCGCCTCCGGTTACGAGACCGGCATCGGCCGCGGCATGGGCTACCGCGACTCCAACCAGGACATCCTGGGCTTCGTGCACCTCCTGCCCGAGCGCGCCCGCCAGCGCATCCTGGATATCGCCTCCACCCAGCTCGCGGACGGCACCTGCTTCCACCAATACCAGCCGCTCACCAAGAAGGGCAACGCCGACATCGGCGGCGACTTCAACGACGACCCGCTCTGGCTCATCCTCTCCACCTGCGCCTACATCCGCGAGACCGGCGACACCTCGATCCTGCAAGCGCCCTGTGGTTACGCCGACAAGCCCGGCTCCAAGGACAATCTCCTTCACCACATCGAGACCTCCATCGCCTACACCCTCAAGAACCGCGGCCCGCACAACCTGCCGCTCATCGGCCACGCCGACTGGAACGACTGCCTCAATCTCAACTGCTTCTCCAAGGAGCCCAACGAGTCCTTCCAGTGCACTGGCGACGTCAAGGGCTCGAAGGCCGAGTCCGTCATGATCGCCGGCCTCTTCCTCTACGCCACCCGCGACCTCGTGGGCCTCTACCGCTTCATGGGCCAGGCGGCCGACGCCAAGCGTGTACAGGGCTACTACGACGACATGCTCAACACCGTCGAGGAGCAGGCTTGGGACGGCGCCTGGTACACCCGCGCCTTCGATGCCGACAGCAATCCGGTCGGTTCCAAGTCGTGCAAGGAAGGCAAGGTCTACATCGAGAGCCAGGCCTGGTGCGTACTCGGCGGAGCCGGACAGAACAACGGCCGCGCCAAGAAGGCCCTGCAGGCTGTCGACAAGTACCTCTACACCCCCGAGCACGGCTGCGCCCTCCAGTATCCGCCGTACTCCACCTACCACCTCGAACTGGGCGAAGTCTCCAGCTATCCCCCGGGCTACAAGGAGAACGCCGGCGTGTTCTCCCACAACAACACCTGGATCCACATCGGCTGGACAATGTTCGGGGAGGGCGACAAGGCCCTCGAGTACTACCTGTCCATCTGCCCCTCGGCCAAGAAGGACCACGACAAGTATCGCTCTGAGCCGTACGTGTACGCCCAGATGACCGCCTCGCAGTTCTCGCCCACCCCGGGCGAGGGCAAGAACTCCTGGCTCACCGGCACCGGTGCCTGGTCGTTCGTCGTCGCCAGCCAGTCGATCCTCGGCGTGCAGCCCGACTTCGCCGGCCTGCGCATCGACCCCTGCGTCCCCAAGAAGTGGAAGGGCTTCAGCGTAACCCGCAAGTTCCGCGGCGTCACCTACTCCATCACGGTGAAGAACCCGAAGGGCAAGTCCAAGGGTGTGAATACACTCGTGGTCGACGGCAAGAAGATCGCCGGCAACGTGATCCCGCTGCCCACCGACGGCCGCACCGCCGTTAAGGTCGAGGTCACCCTCGGAGCCTGAGGATCCACGACTACACTACGTCAGTTTCCAAGGCGCGGCCCCCGGGGGCCGCGCCTTTTTTGTGCGCCTCGCAAACGGTTGAACTCAGATCACTCAAACTATTTCACAGCCTAACCATCTGATTATCAATCACCCAGTAGCCACCACGCCTTTTTGGCAAAAATTCGTTTTGACCAAGCCCCCGCCAACCCTAGGTTCGGCACATCACTTTTAGATTCTCTCCCGCCTAGCGGGAGTTTTGGGGTAACTAAGAAAGCAATGGCCGGTCGCTTAGGGGTAGGCGACCGGCCTTTTTCTTGCCCAAATTTGGCCACCCACCCGAGGCCGCTGTTCCTCCTTTCCGCAGCCTCTCGCAAATCCGGTTTGCCAGGTCGGAATCCGCCCCGCAACTTCGCCGGCTTATTCCCACTGTGCAACGGACCTCCGACATCAACGTCATCGAAACCCGGCCGCTTCCCTCGCCCGCCGAGCTGATGGCTGCCCTGCCAAAGACCGAAGCACAAGCCGCGTGCATCGTCCATTCGAGGGATGCCATCCACCGCATCCTCTTCGGCGACGACCCCCGCCTGCTGGTGGTCGTCGGGCCTTGCTCGATTCACGATCTCGAGGCCGGCCGCGAATACGGCCGCCGCCTCGCCTCCCTCGCCGCCGAACTGGGCGACCGCATGGTCATCGCCATGCGTGTCTACTTCGAGAAACCGCGCACCACCGTAGGCTGGAAGGGCCTCATCCTCGACCCCCACCTCGACGGCAGCAGCGACATTCAGCACGGCCTGTATCTCGCCCGCCAGTTCCTGCGCGAGATCCTCGACCTCGGCCTGCCCACCGCCACCGAGTTCCTCGACCCGATCACCCCCCAGTACATCGCCGATCTGGTCAGTTGGGGAGCCATCGGTGCGCGCACCACCGAGTCGCAGACGCACCGCCAGCTCGCATCCGGTCTCTCGATGCCGCTGGGCTTCAAGAACGGCACCGACGGCAGTATCCAGAGTGCGATCAACGCCATCAAGGCCGCCAGCCAGCCCCAGACCTTCCTCGGCATCACCACCGACGGGCGCGCCGCCGCCATCCGCACCAGCGGCAACCCCAACTGCCACATCGTCCTGCGCGGTGGTGCCACCGGCCCCAACTACGGCCAGGCACCCGTCGCCGCTGCCGCCGCCCTGCTAGCCAAAGCAAACCTGCATCCGTCGATTTTGGTCGATTGCAGCCACGACAACTCCTCGAAACAGCCCGAGCGCCAGCCTGAGATTCTCCGCGAGGTGCTCGCGCAGATCGTCGGCTGCCAGGCCCCAATCATGGGCGTGATGATCGAAAGCAATCTCTTCGCCGGCAGCCAGCCCTTCCCCCGCCCGCCGGGCGAACTCCAGTACGGTGTATCGATTACCGACGGCTGCATCGACTGGGCGACCACCGAGCGCTGTCTGCGCGCCGCCCACGCCGCCCTCGGCCCTGCACACGACGCCACCCCGCCGGCCGCCTGATTTCTGCAGCCGCTATTTCCCGCTCCATCCTCCAACCAGAAAATACTGACATCATGAAAACACCCATCCGTGTCGCCGTCACCGGCGCTGCCGGCCAAATCGGCTACGCCCTCCTGTTCCGCATCGCTTCCGGCGCCTGCTTCGGCCCCGACCAGCCCGTCATCCTCCACATGATCGAGCTCGAAGCCGCCCTGCCCGCCCTCAACGGCGTGGTCATGGAGCTGCAGGACTGCGCCTTCCCCCTGCTCAAGGGCACCGTCGCCACCGCCTCCCTCGACGAGGGCTTCAAGGGCGTCAACTGGGCCCTGCTCGTGGGCGCCGTGCCGCGCAAGGCCGGTATGGAGCGCAAGGACCTCCTGGGCATCAACGGCAAGATCTTCACCAGCCAGGGTCAGGCCATCGCCCGCAACGCCGCCTCGGATGTGCGCGTGCTTGTCGTAGGCAATCCCTGCAACACCAACTCGCTCATCGCCGCCCGCAACGCCTCCGGCGTCCCGGCCAATCGCTTCTTCGCGATGACCAAGCTCGACGAGAACCGCGCCCGCACCCAGCTCGCCCAGAAGGCCGGCGTCGACATCACCGCCATCACCAACCTCGCCATCTGGGGCAACCACAGCTCCACGATGTATCCCGACTTCGCCAACACGAAGATCGCCGGCAAGCCCGCCACCGAGGTCATCACCGACGAGGCCTGGTTCAAGGACACCTACATCCCGGTCATCCAGCAGCGCGGCGCCGCCATCATCAAGGCCCGTGGCCTGAGCTCGGCTGCCTCCGCCGCCAACGCCGCCTGCGACACCGTCCGCGCCCTCACCACCCCCACCGCCCCCGGTGACTGGTTCAGCGTCGGCGTGTACTCGGACGGTTCCTACGGCGTCGAGAAGGGCATCATTTTCTCCTTCCCGATCCGCACCGCCGACGGCGTCAACTTCGAGATCGTGCAGGGCGTGCAGCTCAGCGAGTTCTCCAAGCAGAAGATCGCCGCCACCGAAGCCGAGCTGAAGGAAGAGCGCGGCCTGGTTGCCGAGCTCCTCGGCTAATCCGGTATTTGGACATATTGTTCGCCAACGGCGGCCCCTTACCGGGCCGCCGTTTCTATTCCTGCTCCCCGCCCCCCTCCCTTCGGCTAGTGCGTGGGCCCTGCCGGTCGGTCGCTCGCCCAGCCCAGCACCAGCGTTGCAAAGCTCCGGGGAGGCAGCACGACCCCGCAACGCTTCGTACCGAGGGCGACGGTCACCTCACGCAGTTGCTCGTCCTGGTTTGAGAAAACCACCACCACCTCCCCGCCGGGATTGCGAAACGCCTGGGCATCCTGCCACCCGCCCTTGATCGCGACCCGATGTGCCCCGGGCCGAACAAAATGGCTGAAGTGCACCAAAGCCCAGAACGCCGGCGTGAACGTCGCCCTTCGCTCGGTGAAATCCACGGTGACCAGCGCGTTCTGCGGCCAATGGGTGCGCGACCCGATCGAGCGCCCCTTGGTATCCAGCACCATGTTCCACGCCTCATAGATCGAGGCCCCTGCGGCAAAATAGTCGCGAATCTTGCCCCAGGTGTAGACGCCATACTTCCAGTCATTGGGCGGCGCATCTCGCCGGTAACCAGGCTGCCAATGGTTGTTGCCGCACTCCGTCTCCGTCTGCGCGATCATCACCCCCGGCCATCGCCGAGCGCACTCCGCCACGATGGCCAATGCGTCCCACTGTAGTCCAAAGGCCGCCACGTAGCGCGCCGCCGACGGATCGGCCATCGTCGGCTCGATGAACCGCTCCAATTCGGCAAGGTTGATCGTGCCCAGCCAAATCGCCGGCCCGCCTTCGCGGGCGAAGAGCGGCCCCATATGATCGCGGATGAAGTCGCGCAGTTGCCCACCGGTCCACTCACAACTCGGGTAATCGGTGAGAGTTCCGGGCTCGTTCTGCGGGCACATTGCGAACACCTCAAGGCCCTCGGCCCGGTAGGCCTGTGCAAACTTGAGCAAGTACCGCGCATAGGCTTCGTACACCGCCGGCTCGGCACGCATCGCACCAGAATCCGTTTGCCGGTTGCTCTTCATCCACGCCGGAGGCGACCACGCGGAGCCCCACAACTTCAGGGAGGGGTTGAACTGCTTGGCTGCACCGATGTAGGGAAGCAACCGCTCGCGGTCGCGCTCGATCGAGAAATCCTTCAGCGCAAAATCATCGGCCGTCTCCGCCAGCGAAAAACGGCTCTCGGCATAGTCCGAGGCGCCCACCGGCACCCGGCAGATGCTGAAACGCGCCACGCCGCTGGGCGCAAACAACGCCTCGAGCACCTTCTCGCCGCGATCGGGAAGCAGTTGCAACGCAGTCCACCCCTTCTCGTTGAACGCGCCACCGAAGCCACTGATCTCCTGATACGCCGTGGTGACATCGATCTCGATGTCGGCCGCGCCCGAGTCAGGCAACCGACGCACCGAATTGGGGACGGCGGCGAAGGGCTTCGCCTCGGTCGTCACCGTCAGCGTCCCGGCGACCCCAGGCTTCGGGGTCGCGGCTGACAGGCATCCAGCAAAACAACCCAGCAGAGCGCGGGCACAGGACAGACGTAGCTTCATGGTTACAGTACTGTTTTCCCGGTCGGAGCCGGGCTGCCCACAGTGCCCGGCGGCAGGCCGGGTTCAATACCCTTGTCACAGGCGCATCGGGCGAACGGCGAAGCCGCGCCTTCCGCCGGAGACGGCTCCAGCACATCGAGCCCGACCGCCCCGCACCGCCTACTTCCGCGCCTTCAGCTCATGGAGACGCCCCAGCCGGGAGAGCTGGGGAAACAGCGCCCCGATGCCGAGCACCACCAGCACGGTGCCCACGCCTCCCGCCACCGTCGCGACAACCGGCCCGAACGCCCCGGCCATCGTACCAGCCCGGAAAGCACCCACCTCGTTGGAGGAGATGATGAAGATCTGGTTCACAGCCGACACCCGTCCACGCAGGTGATCGGGAGTGAGAAGCTGCACCAGCGTCTGCCGCACCACTACACTCACATTGTCCAGGCAGCCGGAGAGCAGCAGCGCGACAAATGAAAGCCAATACCAGCGCGACAGCCCGAACACGGTGATCACCACTCCGAAGCCCGCCACCGCCCACAACATCGTCGCCCCCGGGCGGCGCATCGGCCGGCTGTGGGTGAGCCACATCGCCATCAGTATCGCCCCGATCGAGGGCGCGGCGCGCAGCCAGCCCAGCCCGATCGGCCCGACGTGGAGAATTCTGTCCGCGTAGATCGGCAACAGCGCCACCGCCCCGCCCAGCAGCACGGCAAACAGGTCCAGCCCGCTCGCGGCCAGGATCTCTTTGTGCCGCCAGATGAAGCCCGCACCGGCCCCGAGCGTGCGCCAGGTGCGCGGCTCCGCCGAGCGCTCGGGCTCGCGGTAGTCGATTCCCAACATCAGCCCGACCATCGTCAACGCCAGCACCGCATCAAGAGCGTACACCGCCGCGTAGCCCGCCCAGGCGATGACAAATCCCGCCAGCGTGGGCCCCACCATCGCGGTGAGCTCGAACGTGCTCGAGCTCCAAGTAATGGCATTGGCTAGACGCTCCCGCGGCAGGATCAGCGGCACAATCGAGGCCCGGGCCGGAGCCCCCAGTGTGCGTATTGCCGCTCCCAGTGCGAGCAGGAGGAAGACAACCGCAAGCGCCGGACTCTCAAAGCCGGCCGAGTTCACCTTGTCGGCGCCCTCGAAAAGCCGCGCCAGCCACAACATCGCGGCATTTATCGGGTGGGTGGGCGCCCAGGTGGCCACCAGTTCGGGCCGGGCAGATACAAGCGCCAGCAGCACCGATACCACCGCCGATCCCGCGAGCGTCGCCTGAATCAGGCGACGCCGGTTCACCTGGTCAGCGAGATGCCCGGCCGGCAGGGCAAGCACGATGTAGGGGAAGAAGTTGGCCAGCCCCACCAGCCCCAGCGCCGTGGGCGATTCCGTCCAGCGATAGATCTGCCACGCGGCCGCCAGCCCGATGGCCTGGCGGCCGGTATTGGCCAAGGTATTGCCGATGAGAAATCGGCGGTAGGCCGGCACGCGCAGCGCAGCGTACGGATCGTGCGGCTCCTCGGCCGATGTATCGTGGGCGGACATGTCGCCCGAGAATCGCCCCGCCGCCTGCCGGCGCGCAAACGCCTTTTGTGAGGCGGTCAAGAGGCCTTAGCCGGAGGGAGCCTGATCGGATCAATGCAGCGCCTGCGTTCCCAGCCCAAATACCGAGGGTCTCATGATGGCGGGGGATCGGGTGAGGGCGGCATCCCCGGCCCGATCCCCGGCCTGCCAACCCACCCTCGCTTGAAATTTCGCCCCGGCCACAACACCACTTGCAAAGCCCGAAACCACCTGCCACGGTTCGAGCCTGTTCTTTGACTGGCGCATTCTTGCCAGTCCCCCGGCCGCCCGCTGCAGACCGATTCGCCGACCGCCTCCGCGTTCAGCATTCAGCCTTCAGCGTTCAGCCTTTTCTTTTGGGGGTGTTCTGGATTCGACCCTTGGTCGGAGTGCAGCGCTGCACGTCGAGGTTGGTGGTTACCTCGTAAAATCCCCCGCCAAAAAAACTAAGTGGCAACTACGAAGAAATGCCCCTGGCTGCTTAAATAAAGCAACCACGTATCCCCGGCGACACCTGCTAGCCGGATGATGCGACGACAGCAGGCATAGCACATGGGGGCGTCAATGGCCCATGAGCTGTATCTTCAACCAGCGGCTGGCCGTCGTTTTGCCCGTCCGGGAGCGCAACGACGGTGAGATTAAACCCGGGCTAAACGTGTAGAGGTGTTGTGCAAAGGTCAGGGGGACGCGGGTTCAAATCCCGCCACCTCCACCATTTTTTCTCCTATGAGGAGCCCTATCGCGAAGCTAAGTTGCCAGTTTACGTGGCAACTTAATCGTGAAGACCTCGCATTTCGTTGTGCGCCGCTTCAAGAATCCAAGCGGCGCTTGTTCATGGCGAACCTCCGGCTGGTTGCACGGCGTTCGCATTCGCAGGAACTTCAAAACCCGCGAAGAAGCTGCTGCACACAAGGCCGCTCTGGAAATCCAGGCCTTGCAAGCCACCGCCAGTTTACGCCCTCAGGCCACTTGCCTAGCCCCCGATCAGCTTCGGGAAGCCGAGGCTTTGTTTCATCGCATCGCCGGCTGCCCGCAAAGCCTGTCTTTCTACGTCGACTTCGCGCTCGCCAACTACCGAGCCCCCACCCAGCAAAAGCCGCTGGCCGAGGCAATCGGCGAATATGTCGCCTTCAAGACCAAGGAGCATGAGCGTACTCTGCTCTCCTTCCGCCAGTTGCGGGCGATCCGCTATGAGCTTGCCTCCCTGCAGGCCCACTTCCCAAACGCGCTGTTGTCGCAGTTTAGTGCACCCACGCTGACCACCTACCTGGAAAGGCTCGAACCGTCGCTTAAGACCTACAACAACCGCCGAGGTCTGCTCTCCACGTTCTTTAAGTTTTCCCTGCAAAAGGAGTGGGTGCTCTCCAACCCGGTGGAAAAGACCGTCCAGCACCGCATCGCCCATAGGCGCGGTTCAGCGGTGACCTTGTCGGCGCAGCAATCGGCGCAGTTGATGGAGTATGTCGAGGATTACCAGGGGGGGAAGATGGTGCCGTTTTTCGCCCTGAGCCTGTTTGCGGGTGTCCGCCCCTGCCTGTTTAGCGGAGAAATCCTTAAGCTGAAAGCCGAGGACGTGCGCCTCGATCTGGGAGTCATTCGGATCGAACCCGAGGTCTCCAAGATCCGCATGCAGCGCCAGATCACCATCCAGCCCAATCTGGCCGCGTGGCTGCGGGCCTACCCGCTTGAGCGTTTCCCCATCGTCCCAATCAACGCCAAGAACATGCGCCGGGCCATGGTCGAGAAGTTCGCGCTCACCCACGACGTGCTGCGCCACACCTTCATTTCGATGCACGTGGCCAAGTTCCGCTCCATCGGTGAAGCGGCGCTTCAGGCCGGCAACTCCGAAGCCATAATACGCAATCACTACCTCAACCTGAAGACCCCGGCCGAGGCCGAGGAATTCTTCTCGATCATGCCCAAGCGCCGGGCCCCGGCACCGGTGATCCCGGTGCCTGCCCCCGCAAAGTCGGCGGCCTGAACAACGAAAGGCGCTTGCGATGCGTATCTTTTTAGATTCATCTGGCGCTCGACCTCGCCCGCTTTCGGTCGTCTTCTTTCGCTCCGCCACCGGCAATGAGCCGGTGCGCGAATGGCTCAAAAGCCTGCCGGCAGACGAACGCAAGCAGATCGGGGCCGACATCCTTGCAGCGCAGTATGGGTGGCCTCTAGGCCTACCGCTGGTCGACTTTCTGGGCGATGGCCTGTGGGAAGTCCGCTCGCGGTTGGCCACGCGGATCGCCCGAACCCTCTTCTTTGTGAACAACGAAACCATCATCCTGTTACATGGCTTCACCAAGAAGACCAGGGCTACGCCCGCCCGGGAACTCGACTTGGCCCACAAACGGAAACGCGACTATGAGAACGCCCAAAAATCCCCACCACGGAAGTGACTTCAGCGGCTTTCTCCGCGACGAGGGAATGCTCGAGGAGGCCCAGGCGGCGGCGCTCAAGAAGATCATCGCCACCGCCCTCGCCCTGCGGATGAAGCAAGACAAGGTCACGGTCTCGGCGCTCGCCAGCCGCCTCAAAACCAGCCGTGCAGCGCTCAACCGCGTGCTCGATGAAGAGAACACGTCGATCACCCTGCACACGCTCAGCCGCACCGCCTCTGCGCTGGGCTGCCGCCTGAAGCTGGAAGTCGTCGCGGCGTGAGTTGACGGCAAACCAGGGGTATGGAAACACCAACCTCGCCTGTCCT
>CAJCBL010000290.1 GCA_903960515.1 uncultured Verrucomicrobiota bacterium | reverse complement strand
GGTAAATAGCAGCGACAACGCGCCCGATGCGAGGACGCAATCGGTTTCGGTTCCTGGGAAAACGGTTTTAGGCCAATAACCGTGAAAATATGGGTCGCACCGACGGCAGGGCTGATTTCTCAGTCCGACAGGCTCCTAGCCGTTGTAGGACCGTGCTTGCACGCGATTTCCGAAGATCGCGTGTAAGCACGTTTCCGACGGAATAGTTGAATTTGAGGTGAGCATAGAAACAACCTCCACGATAGTGAACTACGTTACCCAAAACATTACCAATCCCATGAGCGACAACATAGCGCGTCAATTCTCAGAATTCATTGCCACAACCATCCGCAGCCTGCCGGCTGGAGAACAACAGTTCATCCTGCAACAATTGGGTGCTGGCGCCTTCGGCACCACCGCAGCGAAGCCCGATCATTCCGGCCCGTTCGTACAGGGTGATTCCTGGGCGGCATGCTCTGGGGCGAAGCCTAGCGCCGGGACGGTTATCAATGGCTATGAGATTCTTCGTGTTTTCGAACCAGGTGGTTTCTCCTTCGGCGCAAAGGCTAAAGCACCGGATGGCAAAATCGTGCTTTTGAGAAAGTATAAACGTCCCGGAGGAGGCTCCCCTTGGCTAGATGGTTTTATCGCACACCACCATGAAATCCGCCGCCGCGTAATAGCGGACCCAGCGGCGCAGGATCTGTGCCTAGGTTCCCTTGAAAATTTTGTGATGAGCAAGGAGGGAGGGGAGGTGCCTCTGAAAGCCTTCTATCAGGTCTTTGAGTGGCTAGAAGGAGGGAAGGATCTCCGCACAGTTCTGGATGAGCTCAAGCTCAGCCCTAACGCCTACGATTGGAATCAGCGGTTGATCATTGCCCGCGAAATATTGTTCGCGGTGAACGCACTCCACAATGTGGGTATCGTTCATTCCGATCTCAAGCCGGAGCACTTCATTTTGGGGCATTGGGCTTCGACATCGGGGAAATACAACTGGCGGCTTTGTGGTTTTGATTTCTCCTTGGTCGAGGGCCAGCAGGCCCCGTGGCACGCGCACGGTGAAGGCTATGTAGGGACCCCCGGCTATATGTCCCCGGAGCACCTCGCTGGTATGGTTCCTACGAAGGCGTCCGATGTCTTCACGCTCGGGTTGATCCTTGGTGAGTTGCTGGCCGGCGCCCACCCGGCAGCACCGGCGATGGACACCTACGACAAACAAATAGAAAACAATCAACTAAAGTCCGTCAACGTGCATCTTGCCGGTGCAAACGGTAACGAACAACATCTTCTGGCGCTCAACCGAGGCATCAACGCGGCCCTAGATCTCGACCCGATGAAACGCCCGAGTGTGGCAGAGCTATTGGCCGTGGTCGTGCAATTGGCGGGGCTCGATCCGAGGGGTGTTGAGGTGACTGCATCCGCTATTGAGCAGCTTATCCCCAAACAATAATAGACAAATCTTATGCCCTGGAAATGCCCGCAGGACGGAAACGATATTGACGATAACTTGGTTACATGCCCGCTTTGCGGGTATACCAAATTCCCTCCCGGGGTTGCGCTCGTATCCGACGCGACCGGCAAGGAGGTGCAGGCGCGCATCCCGACAACCTTTGGAGCTGCTGCGTTAAAAATGCTCGGAGACCCCGAAGTAAAATATGTGGCGAGCGAGCAGTTCAAGCTGGAGAAGCGGCAGGATCAGGGCGGTTGGGCCGTCGTCAACATCACTTGGGCGACCAATCCCCTTTACTTGAACGGTGCCCCCATACCTCCCGAAGGCGTCGTTTTGAAGCAAGGCGACAAGCTTTCGATCAAGGACAAGTTCTTCCGCCTCACCGTGCGACTGCTCTGATAACCATGACCCCCGAAAAATCCGAAACCCCCGGCATTATTACGACGATCAAAGCCTTGTTCGCGCCTGGCGATACGCCCCCGGCGGGTGCGGTAACCAGCGCGAAGCCGGCGCCTGTCGGCGAAACCACCGATAGCCCTTCGCCGGCGTGCGCTACCGGGGCGGCTGTCGCCGCCATCCCAGCGCCTGCAGCTCCGATTTTGACCTCCGCGGCGACTACCCCAGCGCCTGCGGTTTCCAATCCAGCACCTGCGCCGCTCAATCCGGCATCAGTGTCCGCGCCTGTCATCCTGGCGCCTGCGGCGCTCAAGCGCATTCAGGCCGAGATGCCCGCGATCTTCCAGCGAGCGATGGCCAAGGTGGAATCCGGGGAACTGGCGCTCATCGGTTGGGGGCTGGCACAACCGCGGGTTCAGAAATTGGCCGCCGAGCATGAGGGCAAGCCTTGGTTCTTTATTGGCGACATCCACGGAGATTTCTTGGCATGGCACCGACTGTTCGAGCGTGTGAAGCAGGAGAAGGATTTTCGGCTATGCTTCCTGGGCGATCTCGTGGACCGGGGGCCTTTGGATCTCGCGTGTTTTGCTGCGCTGCTTGAAGCAGTAGAGCAATATCCGGGGCAGATAATGTGGATTCTCGGCAACCACGACGAGGGGCTGCGTCCGCCTCTAACTTCCCCTAGCGGCGAAAAACGATTTTCGTCGACCGTGGAACCTGCGGAGTTTGTCGATTTTCTGAATGCAAAGCACGAAGGAATCGCCCCGGGGCTGCTTCAAGCATGGGGAACGCTCTTTATCGATGTCTGCCGCCGCTTGCCCCGGGCGGTTCTGTTCTTCGACGGGTTGTTGGCCACCCACGGCGGCGTGCCGCTGGAAGACCGGTGGCCGACGCTCAAGACGATGGAGGCGTTTCATCACCCGCGATGCTTGGGGGATTTCACGTGGACTCGTGCGACAGGCAATCCGATCAAGAGCGGGTGGAAATACGACCCGGCGAGACGCGCCAACTCGTCGTCTTTCGAGTTTGGGTATAAGGACTTGGACGGTTTCTGCAAAGCCGTCGAGCCGGTATTCCCGGTGAAGCGCGTGGTGCGAGGTCATGACCACGTTGAGAAAGGGTATGAAATCCTGCCTTCCTACAAGAACACCCCGCTGATGACGATCAACGGATTGGGGTTCGATCATATTAGTAACTCAGTCGCGAAATATCGCCCGACGCTGGTGCTTGGTGTCGGGGTGCCCGGGCAGTTGCCTCGGCCGGAGGAGGTCGCCTATCTGCCGGAGGAACACGCGGGCGTGTATCCGCTAAAGGATATAGCTGTTGCTGGTTGATCAACGCTGCCATGGCCGAAGTCTCCGTACTCGCATCAGAGAGGTCGGCCATGCTGGCAACTGAGCCTAATCTGGGGGTCTTCCGGCGGTGTGCAATCCCTCGCACATTTGAGGAACTTGAACGGGTGATCCGTGCATCGGACTCCGTGGACGCTGCGCGGCCGTTGATGAACCTGAAGCTCGCGAGCCAGCGGGTTCCCAGTTTCTTCTCGGCGCTGCTACCGTTCCTATGGGACGAGGGACAACCGGCCCCGGAAACCCTGAGGCCCCGGCCCTTGCTCGCTGCGCCGGGTGTGGTCACTCTTTCCCAGCGGGAATGCCTCTGTGTCTTGGCGAATGCATTCTTCTGCTCCTTCACCAACCGGAAGAGCGACAACTGCGTCAGCGGCCCGGACCTGCCATCCATAAACTTCGATGAGCTTTATGGCGGCTACGGTTCGCAGTCGGTGGCTCGGGGCAAGTTGCATATGCTGTTCGAATATTTCGAGCGGATGGCGCAGAGGCGGGCGAAGGGAGATAGGTTGGATCGAAGGATATCGTTTGAGCGCTATCAGGCGCAACATTCCACCGTGCGGGACTGGTTGGAGTGTGAGGCCCCCCTGGCCCGCCCTTCCTTGCAGGCTGCGGGGCTTTCGATTGATGAGGCCAAGGACGCTTTGCGCGTAGATTTCGCCAATCGCATCCTTGGCGGTGCGGCCGTGGCCTACGGCTGCGTGCAGGAGGAGATTATGTTTTGCCTCTCCCCCGAGCTAATTGTGGGTCGCCTTTATTGCCCTGCGATGCGGGACGATGAGGCCATTGTGATCCGTGGCGCGGAGCAGTTTTCGAAACCCGAGGGCTATGGGTTTGATTTGCTATTTGGCGGGGGCTATGAAGATCGTTCCCCACTGGGAAGGGACAATATGCTTACGACCAGCATTCTCGCTGTGGATGCCTCCGATTTCCGTAGCCGCCCTGCATCCGACCAATATACTCCCGCGCTTGTGCTGCGGGAATTGGGCAAGCTCTGGGCGGCTTTCCCGAATGCAACGGTTCCGCAGGCGGTGGCCACTGGGAATTGGGGATGCGGCGTCTTTGAGGGCGATGTGGAGCTGAAATTCTTGATCCAGTGGATGGCGCTTTCCCGGGCGGAAAAGACCATGCACTATTTCCCGTGGAGCGAGAAGATAATCGTGCAGTATGCGCCCGCAGTCGTCGAAGCGCTGTGCGCGACAGGGACAACTGTGGGAGAATGCGCCAAATTCCTTCTCGAGGATCTCAAGCCTGGGAAGGTCTTCGAACAAGCGCTGCAACGCGGCGGACGAATTTCCTATAACAAATTCTCATGAAACCTCAAAACGTAGACCTTGTCCTGCTAGTCGATTCCAGTGAAAGCATGCGCCCGTGTTTCACGGCGCTACGCGAGCATCTAAAGGACCTGCTAAACCCCCTCCAACAAGCCAATTTCAAGGTGCGCTTCGGCCTGGTGGCCTATGCGGCCGCGCCGGGCCGTGGAGGGCCGGTCTACGATCACACCTTCATCGGAGGAAGTGGACCGGAGATGGTACGGAAACTCTACAGCGCTTCGCCGAATGCGGCGGATTTCTTCACCAGCGATTCCTCGGTAGTAACGCGGGTGCTGGGCGGGTTGGAGGCGCAGGGCAACGAGGATACGTTGCTGGCGCTGGATATCGCTGCGGACTTTCCGTTTGGCCCTCCCGAGTCCACGCGGCGGGTGATCGCGGTTTTCACAGACGAACCGTTGGAGGCGGGGGTATCGGGGGCTGACCCTGTGGCGAAGATACCGGAGTTGATTCAGAAGCTGATGTCTCGGCGGATCCAGTTGTTCGTCTCTGCGCCGTTTAGTCCGGCGATGGAGCAGTTGGGCTCGCTCGATCGGGCGGAAATTGAGGCGGTGGATGGTGGCGACGGCCTCAAGTCGGTGGACTTCAAGAAACTGCTGGCGCAGATGGGGAAGAGCATCAGCGTTTCGTCGCTCCAAATCGGGGCGGAGCCAGCCTGGAAGAAGGCTGTTTTCGGGCAGGATCGATGGAATACCAATCGCTCCATTACCGAGGCCAGTCGCAGGGTGGTACTCTCCGTTGGGGAATCTATTTGCCTAGATGCAACAAGACCCATACGGAATTTGCGGGTGAAGATGATATGGTCCAAGGGTGATACATTTTTGGATATCTATGCACTTTACAGAACCCGAG